>NZ_CP157005.1:2444000-2749500 GCF_039904985.1 Methylomonas sp. AM2-LC | reverse complement strand
TGGTAGATGGAGAAACTGTTAGTGCAGGGATGGCAACAGTGTTGACCGTCACAGCAACCGTTTTTGATGTTTTGCTATCAGTAATGGTGATAGTTGCGAAACCCGTCTTAACACCTTTTACTACAGCAGTATTATTAGTAAAACTCACTGTGGCGACTGTCGAATCCGACGAATGTACACGCACAGCTCCACTAGCATTAGCCACCGCTATATTGCTGCTAGCCCCTACATTTACAGCAATAGTGGCAGGAGAAACAGTCAGTGTCGCGTAAGATGCAGCCTTGACTGTTAAAGTTATCGTTTTAGTACTTTCCTCATCCTTAACCGTGACAGTTGCCGATCCAGCCTTGACAGCCTTGATGGTAATGGCGTTACTGGCATAACTTACTGTAGCAACGCTGTTATTACTGGAGCTGACCCTGACAGTATCGGAGGCTTCAGAGACTGTTACTTTAACGGCATTACCTGCTGTAATGACCAGCGAATTGCTACTAAGGTAAAGAGCATATGCGCTATTGAATGCACATAACCCAAAAATAATAAGCAAAAAACGATAGGCAAATAGATTGGTGCGCATGACATATACCCTTAATATTTAATTGTTTACAATTTAGTACTCAGTATTAGTGAATGATTAATTTAGAATATACTAATATATGTAACTAAACAAAAGTAACCAAGTCTATTATCTAATTTTTAGGTTGATGAAATGTTGATTTAGATCAAGATTATTTGTATTAATGAATGTTTATGTGCTGTACAAGCATAAGACGAATAGTTGCAGTTGATTGCAGGGTGATTCTTGATATTTTCCAGATGTCAGTAGTTTGTAAACTAACACCCGTATTTCGTTACACTGCATACGGGTTACGTGTGTACTATCAAATAACCGCTTTAGGATAGGAGCCCAGAATTTTAAGGAATTTGACATTGGTTTTTAGCGATTCGATGGCCTTGGCAACATCGGCATCGTCTCTATGCCCTTCTATATCAATAAAAAACACATAATCCCACAAAGCCTGACGAGACGGACGTGATTCTATATGCACCATGCTAATACCATACTCAGCAAACGGTGCCAGTATTTTATGTAATGCACCGGCTTGATTGCCTGTAGAAACCAGCATAGAGGTTTTATCTGCCCCGGTAGAAACAGGTTGTTGCTGACCGATGACGATAAAACGCGTGGTATTATTGGCTTCGTCTTCGATATGTCTTTCCAGTACATTCAAATCATACAACTCAGCAGCAACCAAACTGGCTATGGCAGCCTTAGTGTTATCTTGCGAGGCCAGACGCGCGGCCTCAGCATTACTGCTAACAGGTGTACACACCACATTGGGTAAATTGTTCAGCAGCCATTGCCGACATTGCGCAAGCGATTGCTGGTGCGAATAAACTTCGCTAATCTCTGCCAAAGATTGCATATTGCCCAGTAAATTTTGATGCACGCGAATTTCGACTTCACCACAAATTTGCAATGTCGAATCGATAAACCGATCCAGCGTATGGGCAATTACCCCTTCTGTGGAATTTTCAACCGGCACCACACCAAACTGACAATGTCCGGTATCCACAGCCCTAAAGATATCGGGGATGGTGGCGACTGGCACATCTTTTACGGCATGACCAAAATGTTTAAATACCGCCTGCTGGGTAAACGTACCTTGCGGCCCTAAAAAGGCTACTTCTAAGGGCTTTTCCAGCGCCAGACAGGCCGACATTAATTCTCTAAACAAGTGAACAACAGTATCGCCCGCCAAAGGCCCCGGATTTAAAGAGCGGATACGACGCAGTACTTGGGCTTCACGATCAGGACGATAAAAACTTCCAGTTTCTCCCGCCGCTTGTTTGGTACGCGCCACTTCCAGCGCACAGCCCGCCCGCTGATTAAGCAACTGTAAAATCTGTTGATCTATCGCATCGATTTGATCACGTAATTCAGAAAGTGGGATTATGCTGCTCATGGTCGTTAATTAATGCGTACGTTCAAACTCTACCATAAACTCAATTAAGGCATCAATTCCCGCTTCGGGCATGGCATTGTAAATGCTGGCACGCATACCGCCGACGGATCGATGTCCCGGTAAAGAGCCAAGACCCTGTTTTTCGGCTAATTGTAAAAACTCTTTATCCAATGCGGCATCAGCCAGTACAAAGGGTACGTTCATGCGCGAACGATAAGCCACATCTACCGGATTGCGATATAAGTTGGAATCATCAATGGCACGATACAGTTTTTTGGCTTTGTTAATATTTCGCTGCTCAATGGCCGCAACACCACCTTGTTTTTTTAACCATTGCAACACCAAGCCCAGTAAGTACCAGTTATAGGTTGCCGGTGTATTCAACATGGAATCACCTTTGGCTTGCTGCGCATAATCAAATACGGCCGGCACATTAGCCGCTGCCAAACCCACCAGATCTTCGCGGACTATCACCACGGTTACCCCTGCTGGACCCATATTTTTTTGAGTACCCGCATAAATGAGTCCGTAACGACTCACATCAAATTCGCGCGATAAAATATTGGATGACATATCACACACCAGCGGTATAGCGCCGCTATCGGGTATGTCAGAAAACTCGACACCATGTATGGTTTCGTTAGAGGTATAGTGCAAATAGGCTGTATCGCTGTCTATGTGCCAGTCATTTAAAGCTGGGATAGTGGTAAAGCCACTGGCTTCTGCACTGGCAACAATTTGTACCTGGCAATATTTACTGGCTTCTTTAATAGCACTGGTAGACCAGGCTCCAGTATTCACATAGCTGGCTTTGTGTTGACCATTCAGTATATTTTGCGGTATTAAAGCAAATTGAGCGCTAGCGCCGCCTTGTAAAAACAGCACTTTATAATTAGCGGGTATTGCCATTAGCTCAATCAGGTCGTTCTTCAGCGTTTCGGCAATTGCCATAAACTGTTTGCCTCGATGACTCATTTCCATCACCGACATGCCACTGCCCTGCCAATCCAGCAACTCTTGTTTGGCTATTTCCAACACTTCAACCGGTAACATGGAAGGACCGGCACTAAAATTAAATATTCTGGACATTATTCCTCTTCAGAACCGTTATCGGTTTGCTCAATATCTGCATCATCAGTCAGCTCGGTGTTAAGTTCTTCGTCGTCCTCGTCCTCATCACCCAGTCCATCTATTCTATCTACACCAACCACTTTTTCGCCTTTATCCAAACGAATGACGGTCACACCCTGTGTATTTCTACCGACCACAGAAATTTCTTTAACGCGGGTTCTCACCAAGATACCGCCATTGGTAATCAGCATAATTTCATCGCTGTCGTTAACCAGAACGGCACCCACCACTGCACCATTACGTTCGGAGGTTTGTATGGCAATTAAGCCTTGTCCACCACGTCTGTGCTGGGTAAATTCTTCCAGCTTAGTGCGTTTACCATAACCATTTTCGGTAATATTTAAAACTGTGCCTTCACTAGCAATAATCAGAGAGATCACTTTTTGATCAGATTGCAAACGAATACCGCGTACCCCGGTCGCGGTTCTACCCATAGAACGCACATCGCTTTCGTTAAAGCACACCGCTTTACCGTCACTACTAAACAGCAGTACATTTTGCTGGCCGTCGGTAATCGCCACGCCCACTAGTACGTCATTTTCGTTTAGATCAATAGCAATTTTACCGTTGCTACGCTGACGTTCAAATTCAGGTAACGGTGTTTTCTTAACAGTACCGGAAGAGGTGGCCATAAAGATGTATTTATCGGCACTGTATTCGCGCACTGGTAACATGGCATTAATTTTTTCGCCTTCTTCCAAAGGCAACAGGTTTACAAACGGTTTACCGCGTGAGGCACGGCTGGCAACCGGTAAATCGAATACCCGTAACCAATATACTTTACCGCTTGAAGAAAAACACAAAATGGTATCGTGGGTATTGGCAATAATCAGTTTTTCGACAAAATCATTTTCTTTGGTCGCTGTAGCCGATTTACCACGTCCACCGCGTTTTTGTGCTTTATAATCGGTCAACGGCTGGGTTTTAACATAGCCTTCGTGCGACATGGTGACTACCATGTCTTCTTCGGTAATTAAATCTTCGCGTGATAAATTAGAGTAATCCTGAATGATTTCAGTACGACGGGCATCCGCATACTGGCTTTTAATCTCTTCCAGCTCTTCCTTGATGACTTCCATCAAACGCACATCACTACCCAAAATAAACAAATATTCGTCAATCAGTTCCAGTAAAGATTTGTATTCATTAACAATCTTTTCCTGCTCCAATCCGGTTAAACGATGTAAGCGTAAATCTAAAATAGCTTGCGCTTGTGCTTCAGACAAACGGTATAAGCTGCCATCCATGCCAAACTCGGCACCTAAATCTTCCGGACGCGAACGATCAGCATCCGCTCTGTCCAACAAGCTGGCCACTAAACCAGACGCCCAACTTTTTGCCAACAAACCAATTTTGGCTTCTTGTGGATTAGGCGAGGATTTAATCAGCTCGATCATGTCATCAATATTGGCCAGCGCAATTGCCAAACCTTCTAATAAATGAGCTCTTTCCCGTGCTTTGCGTAAATTATAGATAGTACGGCGCGTTACAATTTCGCGACGATGATCAATAAACGCTAATAGAATATCTTTCAACGGCATCAAATGTGGACGGCCATCGTACAAGGCCACCATATTGATACCAAATACGGTTTGCAACTGGGTTTGCTTGTACAGATTATTTAATACCACATCAGGCACTTCGCCACGACGCAGTTCGATAACCATGCGCATACCGTCTTTATCAGATTCGTCACGTAAACCGGAAATACCTTCCAATTTACCTTCTTTAACCAATTCGGCAATTTTTTCCAACAAACGCGCTTTATTAACCTGATAAGGTAATTCGGTAGTAATAATGGCCTGGCGTCCGCCATCACCAATATCTTCAAAATGACTGCGCGCTCGTAAATAGATACGGCCACGTCCGGTTTCATAGGCTTCGTAAATACCCGACGCACCATTAATAATGGCAGCGGTAGGAAAATCCGGACCTGGAATAATTTCCATTAACTCGGCAACGCCCAGATCGGCATTTTCAATCAAGGCCAAACACGCGGTAATAATTTCACCCAGATTATGCGGCGGAATATTGGTCGCCATGCCAACGGCAATACCAGAAGAACCATTAATCAGTAAGGTGGGTATGCGGGTAGGCATTACTGTGGGTTCGGATTCGGATTCATCGTAGTTAGCGACAAAATCAACGGTTTCCTTATCCAGATCAGCCAAAAGCTCATGGGCAATCTTAGACATGCGCACTTCGGTATACCGCATTGCCGCTGGTGAATCACCATCCACCGAACCAAAGTTACCTTGGCCGTCGATCAGCATATAACGTAAGGAAAACGGCTGCGCCATCCTTACTATAGTGTCGTAAACAGCCGTATCGCCATGCGGATGGTATTTACCGATCACATCACCGACGACACGCGCCGATTTTTTATACGGTTTGTTCCAGTCGTTGCCAAGTTCTCGCATCGCAAACAGCACACGACGATGCACTGGCTTTAAGCCATCTCTGACATCTGGTAGGGCTCGACCGACAATCACGCTCATGGCGTAATCAAGGTAGGATTGTTTCATCTCGTCTTCGAGATTAACCGGAATAATTTCTTTTGCGAAGTCTGACATGTGTCCGTGATTCCAGTGCCACCGTTAAGGCGGGTCCCTCTAGCCGTTAATACTGTTATCCAGCATTCCAAGCAGTGTAAGGGTGTAAAAAACCACTATTGTAACAAACATAACAGGCTTAGTGGAGAACCAGTGCATGATGTGGGGTAAAGTTGCAAAGACTTACCTGGACAATTTAACTATCAACAGGCAATATCAGTTGTGTTTAACGTCATTTGTTGATGTTGCACACAGAAGTAAGGCATTGATTTTTTATAAATATTGGTATAATAAACCCATCGATTATGCTTTTATGGATAACCTATTTAATAACCTATGTCTGAAACTGATATTTACGAACTGATAGAATGTATGACGACACTAATACGCTCTGAAGAGCGTAAGAAATGTGCCGAACTGGGCTTGCAACCCGTACATTTTCAAATTCTAAATTACTTGTCACGCTGTAACAAATACAGCGATACACCTGCAGCCATTGCCAATTACTTAGGCATGACCCGCGGCACTGTTTCGCAATCGCTGATCATTCTTGAAAACAAAGAATATCTAGGCAAATCCACAGACCTGACTGACAAACGCATTAAACATTTGCGCTTACTGCCAGAGGGCGAAAAGGTATTAAAACAAGCGCGACCTTCCGATTTGTTTCAAACTGCAACGTCCATTTTACATAGCACAGAAAATTTATCTGCTGATACCAATGTTTTTCAGCAAGCATTAACCGCACTACAAAAAGCCAATCACTCGCAATCGTTTGGCGTCTGTAATAGCTGCCGAAATTTCAGTGAAAAACACGGTGAGTTTTTTTGTCAACTGACGCAAGAAAAACTCAGTAAAACCGACAGTGACAAAATATGCCAGGAACATATACCGGTATAAATTCATACTCGGCATAATGTGTTATATCCGTGGTGGTTTTACTCAGTCGAAGCAGAGAATATACTTCCGCTCCGACTGAGGAATAACTAAAACTGCTTAGCCTTTTCCCGGCAACATGCCAACACTACCCGGCTTTATTCTTTTACAAGATACAACCACATCTTCTTGGTGACAGTTATTTAAGGTGTTATTGTCAGTACAGGTATTACAAACAGTTTTGCCTAAATCTTTAACCTTATCAACATGCCAACCATAACCTTGTGACTGGCAAAACTTCTTGCTGTATTTATCTATCGTAAATGGTTGTGTAGCCGTCTGCTTTGCGGTATTTAACGCCTCGCAGCGCACAGCCGGAAGACTGTTAGCCATTAAATCCCGATAAATATACTCGGTGGCGCATACTGGCAAACTTAAACCGATACTCAACACAAACAGCCCTATTACTGTGTATTTCATTTAACTAATCTCCCCGCTCATTGATAACGCGAATATTCATCATGCGATTTTCTTCGTTAATTTGCGCTTTTATGGGTGCAAATTTTTCATGTTCATTCAACCACACCGCCACAATGATGCTTACAAAAGCAACTGCAGCGAGTAATGAATAGCCTAAAAAATGGTCTTTACCTTGTTCATGCATGGCAATTCACCATAACGAGTAAGCTATAGTTATGGAAACTGTTTTTCATTGCATCCAGGCAAGATTTTATAAATTTATTTTTAATTGTCATATACGCTCCTGAAAGTTTTAATAGCGAATCGCTACATTATCGAATATAATCCCGACTGTCAAGTTGGTATCGAATCGATACTTTATTGATACTTTTTAATTTTTGGAGTCAAACACATGAAAAAATTATTATTAGGCAGTTTATTGCTAAGTTCATGCCTTTTGAGTGAATCAAACTTTGCCTACGAGAACAAGCACAACAGTCATAGCGAAGACTATGCAAAAGTTTCAAGCTATAAAACCAGCGCGGCAATGGAAGAACAAGAAGTTGCCTTATGGGAAGAGCTCACCATCTACGCAATGATTGCAGGAATTTATGCCACTTATTTGTTGATACAAAAAGAATAAAAAAGCAACGGTGAGTTCAACTGGTCATTGCAACGCATTCGTTTAGTTTATCACCAGGCATCATGTAGCCCAGTGTTTTTCTAGGTCTCGTATTAAGCTTTAAAGCAATCTCATCTAGGTCTTGCTGACTATAACCGCTTAAATCGGTCCCTTTGGGAAAATATTGTCTTAATAATCGGTTTGTATTTTCATTGGTTCCTCGCTGCCAAGGGCTTCTTGGATCGCAAAAATACATTGCCACATCGGTGGCTACAGTAAATCTTTTATGTTGAGCTAATTCAGTACCACGATCCCATGTCAACGAAGCCATTAAGCCGGAAGGAAGTTGCTGTACCTGACGAATTAATGCATTCACAACATTCGTCGTATCTTTGCCATCAACTTGAACCAGCAACACAAATCGTGACCGACGTTCAACTAGAGTAGCAATATGGCTGTTTTTAGACCCCGTAATCAGATCACCTTCCCAATGCCCAGGTATTGCACGATCCTCAACCTCTGCAGGTCGATCTTTTATCGATACCGCATCAATAATTTGCCCTCTTGGCTGGCCTTCAGTTGTTGATGCCTTACCTCGCCGCATCATTCGTTTCGATCGTAGATGTCCGATTAATTCCTTTTTCAAAACGCCGCGTGCTTGAATATACAGGCTTTTATAGATTGTTTCATGTGAGACATGCATATTGATATCGTTTGGATATTTATGTTTAAGCCAGCCAGCAATTTGCTCAGGAGACCAATCGAAACCGAGTTTAGTTGCCACCATGATTTGTAGTTGAGAATGTGTAGCCAGTCGACAGGGCTTAGGTCGCTGTGCTTGATCCCATGCTTTTGAATCAGCTTCGATTGCTCGATATTGATCTTTATTACCATTACGGGCAATTTCACGGCAGATAGTAGAGGGTGATCTTGCTAGTTTTGATGCAATCTGTCGCATTGATTCACCAGCCGCCAGTCCTCGCGATATTTCTTCGCGCTCAACTAGACTCAGTGACCTAGCCGATCTTGAGCGAGTTGCAGGAATAATTCCACCATGAGCGGATAAAACAGTATGCACGGATCCAGCATGCTTACCAAGGGCACGACCTATCTCACTGAGTGATTGTCCTAATTTCCATCTTTGCCACAACTCAACCTTTTGAGCTGCGGATAAACCGGGTCGACCTTTCTGTGCCATTGATTCACCTCTGTTAATAATATTAAATCAGATAGTGTTGCAATGACCAGTTGAACTCACCACAGATTAGATAAATATTTAAAAGCACGTTACTGAGTTTCGACTTTCGCCGAAACTCAGCATACGGCACTTACAGACAGAAGAAAGTGGCGGGATAATTATTCAGTCGCTAACCAGGACTGTAGCGCATCAATAATCTCCTGCGCCTGTTTTTCGCTGGAAATATTAAATTTGGATTTTTGCTGATATTCACCGTTACGTTTTTGATAACGGCGAATAGTGAATCTGTCAGCGCTGTATTGTTCTTTACTGGGTTCCCAATCTTGATAGCGATAGATAACAGTGGCCCATGCGCCTTTACTTAGTACTTTTTTATCCAATTCTTTAACGGTTTCTATACCGCCATCTTCGTAACGAACGGTTAATTCTTCAACGGTTTCAGCCATGATACTCTCTAGCAATGTTTAAACGGGCGCAGTCTACCATACAGTAATTGTGCTGCCCACCTTAAGTTTATGGGCTAATAAAATCACCAAACGCGCGACTACCTTCTCCAGTACGAATAGTATTAACTACTTTCAAGGTGTTAGCATCAATGACCGATACATTATTATCGAACCAATTGGCCACATATACATGTTGATCGTCAACATGGGTGCTAATACCCTCGGGTTTATCGCCAACAGTCAGCACTGCCACCTGTTTTAAGCTTTGCGTATCTACCACAGATACCGTGCTATCATCTTGATTAGTCACAAATAACAGGCGATTATTTAAAGCCAGACTCAGCGCATAAGGCCGAGCGCCTACCTTAACGGTGGCAATACGTTTTAGATTGTGAGCATCCAGCACCGTGACATCATCACTTTCCACATTAGCTGTATAAAGCCGCAAGCCCTGACTATCCAGTGTTAACCCAAACGGATGCGCGCCTACTTTCGTGGTATTGCGAATGCTGTATTTTTTTAAATCCACTTGCGAGACAGAATCATCCATGCGATTAGCAACATACAAATAACGGTTATCCGGACTAACGATCATCCCCGAAGGCGATTTACCAACAGCAATAGTGGCAATGTTTTTAAAGTTTTGCGTATCAAACACCGATACGTTATTTTCATACCAATCGGCTACGAACACTTGCGCACCCGGTCGATCCACGGCAATACCTAAAGACCCCCCACCCACTTTAACGGACTTTATAGTCGTAAATTGTTTAGCATCCAACACCACAAACCCGCCAGCCTCCGGAGTGCTAATATATACTTGCGACAACGCTCTGTTAACGGCTACGCCCGCAGGTTTTCCCGGTACTTTAACGGTGGCTATCACTTTCTGATTAGCTGTATCAATCACCGATACCGAATTATCCAATTGGTTACTAATAAACGCCTTAACCTCAGCGTTGGCATTACCAACTAAGATAAAAAACAGCAAGGTAGATAAAATTGGAAAAGTAAAATTTAGCATAGACATAATCGTTAAGATTGTTATAGAGGCAGCCCAATCTACGAACTAAGCAAAAGCAATTCCTAAACTGGGCAGAACAACGTGAAGCTCAACAATGGATGCAGACATAACATCAATTGTTGTCTGCTTGAATTTAACATCAGCCTCAAAAAATGCAGACTTAATTGACTATAATGGTTGGGCTTCCTGGCGTCAGCCCAACCTAAGAACTAAAAATGAATCACCATCAACCCATCTAAGATGTTAATAGCATTCATAACAACTTAACGTTTAATATCTATCTGTACACTGTGTCTGGCATTCGGTGTAATCAATTTAGACAAATTGGTTAAACCATGTGTCAATACATCATTCACTGCTTTATCAGCTGCTTCTTCGTTTAATTCAGCGGGTGGGTTATTATTCACATAAGCACGATAATAAGTAGTTACCCATTCAACTTCAGCTTTACCGCCTTTATCGGTAACGGATAATTCAGCCGCATAATTGCCTACAGGCAATACTGGAATATGTTCATCCTGACCTGCATGTTTAATAGTACCGATATTGCTCATTTCGGTAATTTTATATTTATAAGTCATTTTGGCCGCATCATAGGCTTTTAATTCTTCGGTTATGGTACCGCCGTTTGCCAATGTCAGTACCCGAATAGCACCTTTAGCATTGCTACCATCACCTTTTACACTTTTAACGGGTGGCAACCAAGACAAATCATCATAGTTTTTAATCAGATCCCAAACTTTTGCAGCGGGTGCATCAACTTCTAAAGTAGCTGTCATTTTAGCTCTGACCGGACCGTGGGCATTAACCACACCAGCAAACATCAGCAAGGCGGCAGAAATGATAAGCGAGGTTTTTTTCATAAAACGTTCCTATGGGTTAACACAAAATAAAGACAGCAATTATAAAATAAAAACTCGTCTTCAGGCGATAAACAGTTATAAAAATAGCAGAAGCTAACTGGCAGGCATACTGATTTAGCTTACTACAAACTTAAAATGTTCCACGCGGAACTCCTAACAACTTACCTTATGCAACATTAAAAACAGTGTGTAATCAACTATAAGACTATCATCTATATTAATGTTTTTAAAGTGGTTTTCAATGATATTTTTTTTCAAAAAAAATCCCAACCTAATTATTAAACACACCACTCTTACATGCCGAAAATTTGCAGTTGGTTTTTATGTGTATTTTTTATCCGCAAAATGACTATAAAACATACGCAAAAAATTAAAAACCGAAACTTATAACCAGTTATAGTTATATTTAACATTAAATATATAGTCTATACATTTAATATATATAGACTATATGTATATTTTTGTCTCTAACTAACTCTGTATTAGACAACAAATAAAATTAAGTTTGCAAATTAAACAAATACCACGAACAAAGCCAGTAAAATAGCTCTCTTTCATCCTCACCATCCATTACATGCAACTCCGTTTATCTCGCTTACTCACCCGCTCAGCGTGGCTTAATGTGCATACCTATCTGGCCCTTAGTCTGGGGTTGGTATTTTCTATCATCGGTTTAACGGGTAGCCTGTGTATTTATAGCGAAGAACTGGATACCTTATTTAATCCTGACCTGTATATAGAAGCGACCCAGCAACCGCTGCAATCTCCGGATCAAATTATTGCCGCAGTACGCGCCGCCCATCCTAATCGACACGGCGTATGGACTTTGGAGATGCCACGTACCCCGCACAGCCCCATCACCGCTTGGTTCGAAAACCCCGCAGAATCAACAGGAGCCTTTTATGCGCCGTTAGTGGTTGCGGTACATCCTTATACGGGTAAAGTGTTGAGTAGTCGCTTTTGGGGACAAACCTTAACCACCTATATAACCGATCTACATACTCAATTATTACTCGATGGATTTGGTCGGCAAATAATGGCTGTACTTGCCTGGCTATTATGTGTTTCTGTTTGTAGCGGCTTGTATTTATGGTGGCCGAAAAATTCGCATGTGTTAGCAGCTTTTTCGGTACGTCATGATCAGGGTTTGTGTCGGTTTATCTTTGATTTACACCGCTTACTTGGTGTATTTAGCGCTACATTATTGTTGATACTGGCCTTTACCGGGTTTCATCTGGCTTATCCGCCACTACTTGAATATTTAACCTCTGCAGAAGGTATGGGGCATGGCGATGAGGGTCCCACCGTACGTAGTTCGGCCATACCCAATGACAGGCCCATAAAATTACAAGAAGCTGTATTAATAGCCAGAGCGCCCTTCCCCAGCTCTGAAGTGCGACGTATATCCACACCGCGTGGAGAAACAGGCACTTACCGCATTAATCTGCGCCAACGTGATGAAATCAATCAACATCATCCCATGACCACCGTATGGATAGATCGTTGGAGCGGCCAGATTCGAGATGTACAAAATCCACAGAAATTTAGCAGCGGACAGCGCTTCACCACCTGGATGTGGCCTTTGCACACCGGCGAAGCCTATGGCAACACCGGTAAATTTCTATGGTTTTTAGGCGGACTCAGCCCAGCATTTTTATATGTCAGTGGTTTATGGCATTGGCTATATAGACGCGGCGCGGTGCAAGACCGGCCAGTGGATATAGCCGCACTAGGGCAGCATTTGTTAGCAACAGTACAAAATGCTTATCATTTAAGTCAAAAAGCATGGATTTATCTAAAACCTAAGCTACAAAAATTACTTAATTATCTTAATACTATCAATAAGTAACTTTATTTATCTATAATTTACATTAAAATATTTCGTAATGGTTTGAATTATTAATCTGCCTAAATGGATAGGCGTAGAATAGGCACCGCATCTTAAGATAGTTGAATCATTGCACTATTAAAGCAAAATACCCCTACAAACTTGCTACGCTTAATACTTTTGCATTAACATTAACTAGACGTTTATTGGTCATAAAACACACTGAACTTAGGTAGTTGTCATGCAAAGCAAAATCATACTCGTAGTTATCACGCTTATGTTTCCCATTAGCACTGCTTTTGCTGATCAAATTGGCAGTTATGTCGGTCCGCATGGACACAATCCTAAGCAGCTAGCAAAAGAGCTAGACTTAACTCCACAACAAACCAATCAGTTAGCTATTATTCTTAAAGAAGAACATGAAAAGTTTCGTGCCCTACATGAAGAAGCACATGCACGTATAAAAGCGGTTTTATCCGGCGATCAGGCAGAAAAATGGGAACAGTTAATTGCCAATCATAAAAGAAACCATCATCACCGCGATGCCTCACCAGAAATTGCACAATAATCGCTGTTGGTATACAACAAATACAGCAATTGTACCGCCGCCTATCAATGCATAAAAATGATCAGGCTTACAGCATAATGTTATTATATAAGCAATTTAATACCTTTAAATCCACCTGCAATGACGATTGAATTTGATTTTGAAGTAGATGCTACTGGCTTGCAATGCCCTTTGCCTTTGCTACGTTTAAAAAAAGCGATTATGGAAATTGACAGCGGCAAAGTGGTTAAAATAATCGCCACCGACCCTGCAGCACATTTAGATTTTGGTGTATATATCAATCAGGCAGGACATACAGCCTTAAAATCCTTTAAAGAAGCAGAAAAACATATTTTTTATATTCAAAAAAAATAGTATCTATACACTTTAACAGAAAACCATATAGGATGTGCCGACGCCAGGAGATGATAGATTAACTTCCAATTGATGCGCCGCCCGTTGGTTGGCACATCCTACCCAGCCTACTTCTGCTAAGCCAATTAGATTACTCCCCCAAAGCCATCATCGATTAAAGCACTAAAATCCGTTTCCAGTTTCTCCACCCGCACAGGTCTACTAAACAAGTATCCTTGCAACATATCGCAGTTTTGCGTTTTAAGGAATTGATATTGATGTAGATCTTCTACACCCTCCGCCGTAACATCCAATTTTAACTCATGAGCCAAAGCAATGATAGCGCGTACCAAAGTCATACTACCTTCATCATCTGGAATATTTTGCACGAAAGATCGATCTATCTTAACGCTGTGAACCGGAAATTGGCGTAGATACATTAAACTGGAATAACCGGTACCAAAATCATCGATACTAAGCCGCACCCCCAATTCATTAAGTTGCTGTAAAATTTCCAGGGTGCGCTTGGGGTCTTGCATGACAGCAGACTCGGTAATTTCAAGTTCTAGAGCAGATGGTTGCAGACCGGTTTCATCCAAAACAGTTTTAATACAATCAAATAAATCCGGTTCCTGAAATTGCCGGGCTGACAAATTAACGGCAACCAGTTTAAAAAGACTATTGCTATCCTGCCATGCTTTAACTTGTATACAAGCAGTTCGCAATACCCATAGACCTATGGCTACAATTAAGCCGGTTTCTTCAGCAATGCCAATAAAACGATCAGGATAAACCAATCCCCACTCAGGGTGTCGCCAGCGCACCAGCGCTTCCACACTGTTGGCACAGCCATCAACAGGATTAATTTGTGGCTGGTATTCAAGCACAAACTCACCATTCTTTAAGGCTAGTCGTAAACCTCTTTCTATAGTCATGCGCTCCAGAGATCTTGTCGTCATTTCCAGCGTATAAAACTGATAATTATTTTTGCCACGCTCTTTGGCTAAATACATGGCTGTATCGGCATTCATCATCAGATCATGACTAGATTGTCCATCATTTGGATAAACACTGATGCCGATACTGGCAGTAATAACAATATCCTGTTCTTCAAACGAAAAGGGCTGCGCCAGCGTATCAATAATTTTTTGTGCAATCCGTCCAATGTCGTTAATATCGATAATATCGCTCAACATTAGGATAAATTCATCACCACCTAGCCTGGCCAAAATATCGTTACTGCGTATGGCTTTTTTGAGGCGTTCACTCACCGCTTTTATCAAGCAATCCCCAATGCGATGCCCCAGGGTATCATTGATCAGCTTGAACCTATCCAAATCCAAAAACAATAAGGCTAATTTATTATCATGCCTATGCATTGCAGACAATGCCTGATTAAATTGCTCAAGAAAATTAACTCGATTTAGTAGTCCGGTAAGTGGATCGTGATTGGCGATATAGAGTAATTTCCGTTCGGCGGCCTTACGTTCCGAAATATCCTGAACTTGGATAATGAAATAAAGGGGTTCGTTCACATCATTTCGCACCAACGATACGCTTATCAGTGTCCATACCCTTCTATCCACTTTTTTATGTTGACACTGCACTTCGGTTTGAAACGATAACAGTTGGTTGGATAACACTTTGTTAAGATGACGACTGAGCGATTGCTCATAATGATCGACAGGCACATGATCTTGAAGCAGAGTATTCAACAATTCTTCATGCGTGTAACCTAATATTTCGCAAATTGAACTGTTAACCTGTAAAAAACGACCATCAATAGACACCAAAGCCATACCAATAGCAGCTTGTTCAAAAGCACTATGAAAACGTTCTTCGCTTTCGCGCAGACGACGCTCAATCTCCAGACGTTCGGTAATATCGCGAAACACCAGCACCGCGCCTAACAACGTGCCGTTATTGCCAATAATAGGTGCCGCACCATCATCAATGGGGATAAGCGTATTTGTACGATTTAACAGAAAAGTTGTAGAACTTAAACGCGCTAAGGCACGACTATGCAAAGCTTTTAAAACCGGATTATCTATCACAGACAAGTCAGATTCCGTCTTCAGTGTCATGATTTCGGTGATTTTACAACCCTTGGCACTCTTTAAACTCCAGCCAGTTAAAGCCTCAGCTACCGGGTTCATGAATTGTACATTCCCCTGGTTATCCGTCGCAATTACCGCGTCGCTGATGCAATGCAAGGTTTTGGCAAACCATTGTTCACTTTCCTTTAACTTGCATTCCAATTTGTGTTTATACAGAGCGACTTCAATGGAAGAATGCATCTCATCTGCACGAAAAGGTTTAATCAAATACCCATAGGCACCTGCTGTTTTAGCCCGTTGTAACGTAGCAGCATCACTATATGCTGTTAGAAAAATGACGGGAATATCTAAAGAATCTTTGATAATTTGCGCAGCACTGATACCGTCCATACTGCCTTTTAAGACGATATCCATCATGATAAGATCTGGCTTTTGTTCAGCCGCTAACGAAATAGCCTGCCCGCCGGAAAAAGCAATGGCAACCACCTGATAACCGAAACCTTCTAACAGTTTGCGAATATCCATAGCGATAATGCCTTCATCTTCAACGATCATAATTCTGCTGGCATTCATCGTGTGTTACTCTTAGAGTTTAAGAAATACTGCAAAATTGCAATGTAAATTTACAACCAGTTGTTGTATCCATGGTCATATTGCCCAACAAATGATTGGTTAAAAATTCGACTAATTGCAGGCCGAGTGATGGGCTTTTTCTCAAGTTTTGTTCTGTTAAAACAGCTATACCGTTATCCGCTATCTCTAGCACAAAATTATCTTGAAGTTTAGCAAAACTCACCTGAATTGTTCTGGGTCTGTTATGTGGAAAGGCATGTTTCAATGCGTTAGTGAGCAGTTTATTAATAATCAAACCGCAAGGTATAGCAGTATTTACATCCAGAAACACATCCACTACCCGGATATCGACGCTGATTTGCTCGGATTGCACCTCATAACCGAATAAAAGATAATTAACTAGACCCTTAGTATAGTCGTTAAAATCGATTCTAGCTAAATCATTGGATTGATAAAGTTTTTCATGTAGAAAAGCCATAGATTTAATCCGATCTGCACTTTGATGCAATAAAACGACTTTTGCCGGATGGATGGCACTGTTTGCGGCAATAAATATGACTGGAATAAAAGCGGCTAGATACAAGCAAGATACTATGAATATGCTTACCAACTAATGCACCCACTGCATATCCAAATGTTTTTTCCAGAGTCTGATTAGCCATCAACGCTATGCTGTCATTACTTTGCGATTGAAACCCACAAGCTGCGGTATTAAGTAGCTCATCCATCCGTCAAGCACCCTAACTATTAAGATAGTCTTTCATAATTTGTATGGTTGTACTGCATTGCATTTTTTTAAAATGTTTCCAGCCAAATGCTCATGCATATACTAAGCATAATCAGTGTCGTTTTATTCAATGCCAATAAATCACAAGAATTATGCACATAAAATGCTGCAATTAGTTTAGCCAGCCGATTGTTTTCAATTCCGATTAAAAGGCTACAAAAACAAAAACCACCCGTATAGATTTACTCACGCAGACTGATTACAGGCCAATTAGCTTGACGGGCAAATTGCAAAAGCTTTTCATCGGGATCAACCGCTACCGGATGAGTAACCCATTTTAAAAGGGGTAAATCGTTATGTGAATCGCTGTAAAACCAGCTATTATCCATATTTTCTACATGGTTTTCCAGCCAATTTTTCAAGTGGGTAATTTTACCGGCCTGATAACAAGGGGTATCGGTAAACTTACCGGTATATTGCCCATTCACAAATTCTGGTGTCGTGGCTAACAGGTTATCAATACCATACAACTTGACGATGGGCGCGGTAATAAAGCGATTGGTTGCTGTGATAACCATTAGCGTGTCACCCTGCTGCCGGTGTTTATCAACCAGTGCTTGCGCAGCGGGCAACACAATCGGCTTTATGCAGCTTTCCACAAATTCTTCACGCCAACGGTGTAATTGTTCGGCATCATGCAAGGCTAACGGGGCAAGCGAAAACTCTAAAAATTTAACAATATCCAAGCTACCTTGCAGATAATCTTCATAAAACTTTTGATTTGCCTGTTCATAATAATCGCGATCAACAATGCCAGAATCGACTAAAAACTGACCCCATAAAAAATCACTATCATTGGCAATTAAGGTATTGTCTAGATCAAAAATGGCTAAGCTCACAGGAAACCTTTAGAAAAATAAAATTAAATGCGGTAGATGATGGCTTCTGCCGTTAATTTGTGGAACAATTGCACCATTAAAATTAATTAAGTGCGTTTTCGAACTTATTATTATAGTCGATAACAATGCGCTACAAATATAACAGGTTTTTTTGACATGATAGACTCGAAGGGATATCGGCCTAATGTTGGCATTATCCTTTGCAATGACGAGGGTCGTGTGTTCTGGGCAAAGCGCAAGGGCGCTAATTCATGGCAATTTCCGCAAGGCGGTATTGATGACAATGAAGACCCAGAAACTGCGATGTATCGCGAATTGTGGGAGGAAACGGGATTAAGCGCAGAACATGTGCAGTTAATTGGCAGAACCAGATATTGGTTACGTTATAAACTGCCCGATAAATATGTGCGTAAAAACTCGATGCCGCTGTGCATAGGCCAAAAACAAATTTGGTTCATTTTACGTTTGGTCACAGACGAAGCCAATGTACGTTTTGACTGCGGACTAAAGCAGGAGTTTGATAACTGGAAATGGGTAGACTTTTGGTACCCACTTAAAGATGTGGTTTATTTCAAGCGCCGTGTTTACCGTAAAGCAATGGATGAACTGGGCATATTACTGACTGGAGAAGACATTAATGTCAAAGCAGACAGTTATTTGTCTAAAAAATAACACATAAATGTAATGAGGCTGCCAGTTGTCTAACCACCATTACATACGCTTTCGTCTAAATCTAGGCTACGATCAGTTTTTGGCTGTCTATCAGGGCATCGCAAAAACAGTAGTAGCCAGAGCCGATGATGGACGCAATATTTCCTTTCCCGCCGGCAATATACAGCGATATCTAAGTAAAAATGGCATACAAGGCTATTTTGAACTAGAACTGACCGAAAAAAATAAATTTATTGCCATCAAAAAGCTGGATTAACGCCACGTAAACTAAAGGTAAATTGTGGTTGAGCTACAGCAAACTGCATCAATTAGCAAAAAATCAAATGCAGCTCGCTCATCCTAACGTAGGATGATGGCATGGACTTCTCCCCACCCCTAACGGTGTCATAATGCACCTGGCAAATAAACAAGGGTAAGGAGAAATCCATGATCAAGAATAACGTAATTGGTTTAGATTTAGCAAAAAACATTTTTCATCTGGTGAGTTTTAATGCTGAACTGAAACAGATTAAAAAGAAAGTAAAGCGAGCGGATTTATTGTCGTACATAGCGAACTTGCCAGTCAGTATCATTGGTATGGAAGCCTGTGGAGGCTCGCATTATTGGGCGCGAGAAATCAAGAAACTGGGGCATGAAGTGGTATTGCTGAATGCCCGTTATGTGAAAGGGTTTGTGGTGGGCAATAAAAATGATTATAACGATGCAGAGGCTATTTGGACGGCAACACACCAACCGAAAAGACGAACAGTTTCGCTTAAGACGCTTGAGCAGCAAGATATTCAAATGCTGCATCGATTGCGTCAAAGTACAGTGGATGAACGGACGGCGGTGGCGAATCGAATTCGGGGTTTTTTAGGTGAGTGGGGAATTGTGCTGCCTATAGGCATCAATCAGCTCAGAACGCACCTCACTGAAATTATTGAAGATGCTGAGAATGGTTTAAGCGTGATCAGTCGAAATCTGTTTGCCAAACAGCTTGAAAAACTCAAGGAATTGGATAAAACGATCAAAGAGTATGATAAGCAGATTGATCAACTCTGTATTCAGAGCGAATTATGTCAACGATTTGTAGAGGTTCCAGGTATAGGAGCCATTACGGCTACTATGGCTGCATCGGATATAGGGGACGGTAAAGGCTATACCAAAAGCAAAAATTATGCAGCCAGTTTAGGCATTGTACCCAAACAGCACACGAGTGGTGACAAGGTGGTGTTGTTGGGTATCAGTAAACGAGGTAATGGCTATCTGCGAACTTTACTGATTCACGGCGCCCGATCAGTCTTGAAAAACTGCCAAGGTAAAACAGACTCGCTAAGTCGATGGTTGCAGGCGCTAATTGAACGACGTGGTTTTAACAAAGCGGCCGTCGCACTGGCCAATAAAAATGCCCGAATTTTGTGGGTAATGGCTACACAAAATAAGAGGTATGAGGTTAGGTCCGCCGATGTAGTCATGTCGTAGCGTGTAGGCCGGGTTATCCACGCCTTACCCAACACCTACACGTGATAGAAGGGTTCCGGTGTTGGGTAAGGCGTGGATAACCCTCAGTTGATATGATTAAAAGTGAATGGTGTAACACAGAGTAAAACAGATTGCGGAGGCAAGTAAATCCAATTGATGATAACAACAGGTCAGACCGGTGCTATTTATCCCGTTCAAGCACATAGATTTTAAAAATCGTTAGGATGTTTGTGGAAATAGCGCGCGAATACGTTCATCAAGGTTCAGTGGTTAAATTAATCAACCTCTAATTGAAACCGAATATATGGCGGCAATCTTGATTACTTTTGAAATCATTCATTTTGGTAAAATTTGTCTTGCAATAGGGGGGAAGTCCATATATGTGGTGAGCGACAGCGAACCGCATCAATCGGCAAAGAAGAATTTCCGGCTGGATAAAAAATTAATCTAACAACGCCTGTATACGACTATGACAGGAACCACAGTGCGTGCCTGCTTCCAGACACAAGCCAACCGCTTCAACGCTGCAAAGTTTATGTTTTTTAATAGCTGACTTTATACTTTCTTCATCCACATTAAAACAATAACAAACGGTAACGCCCTCCTCAGCAGCTATTTCTGTCGTCACAACTTGCATCTGTATAACTTCATTTTCCGCAACTTGGGCTGTTTGCTTACCTAGCCATGGGCTAAACCAACGACTTTTTGGAGGGCTGTGTTTTTCTGTCATATCTTTGCTCGTTACCCATTCAAGTAAGTTTAAAATAAGCGAATTAATGTATGGAAGCAACGTGAGACGCATTAATCGCCACTGTTACGCTACAATCCATAAATATATGTTAGCGAAGCTTAACTGATAAAACCTACAGTATGCGTCACAGTTCAGCACATCAACGATTTTAGGGGACAAAAAAAAGGTGTCTGATTCAAAATCGAGACACCTTTGTCAATAATTATGACTAGTTACAGACTCAGCAGGAGACTTGATAATAGTAAAGCAGAAAATATGCCAACCTATACAATCCAGAAATAAAGGCAATTTACCCACTTTAATTTTTAAAAAGCCCCGCTAACGCACCAGTAAATAGCACCAAAAGCGTAAAAACGCACCAACTTAAGGCGCTAATATCACCCAATTGACCTAACAAACGATAATAGATTCGCCCTGCCCTATATCACTCTGGAAAACTGCTGTTGTTTCTGTGTCAGATATTTATCAAATACCATACAAATATTACGAATCAACAAACGTCCGGCTGACAACACCTTGACGCCCTGGCTTGATAACGTTAACAAGCCATCTGTTTGCATTATCTGTAAGTTTTCCAATTCCGGCGCAAAATAACTGCTGAAATTGATACTAAATTCGCGTTCTATGCGACTAAAATTTAGATCGAAATGACAGATTAACTGTGTAATCACCGCGCGGCGCAATTTATCATCCTGATCCAGATCTACACCACGAAACACAGGCAGTTTTCCATCGGCAATGGCTTCACTATATTCAAATAATTCTTTCAAATTTTGCATATAGGCATCGCCGACCCGGCCAATTGAGGTTACCCCCATACCCACCAGATCACAATCCGAATGCGTGGAATAGCCTTGAAAATTGCGATATAACTTGCCTTCACGTTGTGCTATGGCCAATTCATCGTCCGGTCTGGCAAAATGATCCATGCCTATGTACACATAACCCGCATCGGACAGCTTTTTTCCCACCATTTGCAATATATCCAATCGCACAGAGGGCGCGGGTAAATCCGCTTCATTAATTTGGCGCTGCGTTTTAAAGCGACTGGGCATGTGCGCGTAATTAAAGATCGAGAAGCGATCCGGCACATACTCCAGCACTTCATCCAGCGTTCTGGCAAAAGTGTCTTCGGTTTGCAGCGGCAATCCATAAATTAAATCAATATTGGTGGACCGAAAACCTTCCCGCCGGGCAGCTTCCAGCACGGTAAAGGTTTGTTCTTTGCTTTGCAGACGATTAACGGCTTTTTGTACCGCCGGATCAAAATCCTGTAAACCCAGACTAATGCGATTAAAACCCAGGCCCCGCAGTTGCGCAATGGTTAAATCATTAGTTTCGCGCGGGTCTACTTCAATTGAATACTCGCCGCTGTCATCATTATGCAAATTAAAATGTTCGCGCGTAGCCAACATCAGGCTTTGCATTTGTTCAAAACTTAAAAATGTGGGCGTTCCACCGCCCCAATGCAACTGGTTTACCTTGCGATTTTTATCAAACAAAGCCCCTTGCATGGTGATTTCTTGTAACAAGCTTTCCAGATAAGGTACTGCATGCGCACGGTTTTTGGTAATAATCTTATTACAGGCGCAGTAAAAACATACCGTGTCGCAAAACGGTATATGAAAATATAAAGATAACGGGCCACCCGCCGCATTGGATTTGTCTATGTGCTGGCGGTATTCGGCATCAGCAAAACCTTCATGTAATTCCAGCGCGGTTGGGTACGAAGTATAACGTGGCCCGGATTTGTCGTAACGGTGGATTAAATCCAGATCGAATTTGATTGATTGATCCATTAGGGCACTTCTTGATTAATAAGTAGGCTGACAGCCTGTGATTCGGTGGTGACATCCAATGCAGAGCTGCCGATTAAATCACCACTTTTGGGTATGGCATCGCCAGATTTAGACACTCTAGCGACTATTTTTAATTGTTTAAAATCAGCCAGATGTATACCGGGTTGCATGGCCATACTGTCATTAAGTTCCACAGTCAACGGTAAATCGGCCATTTTTTTACGCACAATGGCCAGCGGCATTTTCATGCCATTTAACGCCTGTGCATAAATAAATACGGTTTGTTGTGGTTGCGTAGCGGCTTTTTGCGCGGGTGCAATATCCACACTCACTTGAATACGGGTGGTAATAGCAACACTGGCTTGGCTAGCACTGCCCGCCTCTTCTTCAGCTTGCTGCGCCGCCAGTTCGGCTATCATTTGTTGCACTTGTTTACTGCCATCCGAATCGGGCGGTAATTGCACTAATAGCTTATGCCAATAATTCAACGCCTGCTTAGTATCGCCCTCTTCTGCTTTTGCCATACCCGCCAACCATAAAGCGTTGCCATTATCCGGTGCTTTTTTTACTGCCTTTTCTATCAATTCTGCCGGTTCACCTGCAAGTTGACCGTTATTATTCATAGCTAAACAGTTCGCGTAATTCAGCATCACTTCAACATTGTCCGGTTGAAACTGATAAATGCGGGCAAACACATCTTTGGCAGCCGGATAGTTTTGCACATACATATAAGAACGACCCAGCATTAGCCATCCTTCTAAATCTTCCGGATTTTGTTTCAGGCGCTCAATAATTTGCGGTATCATCATTCTGACATTACTCAGATGTTGATCGGTTTCCTGTTGCATTTCAATTTTGCTTAACGCTTCCGGCTCACCCAGGCCCACATACAAAGCTAAACTCAGCAAAGGTAAAAACAGGATGATAACAGCTATCATCCAGCGGCCATTGCTTGAATCCTTTATTGCAACCGACTTACGCGTATCGATCTCATTACTCAGATTAGCCTGTAACTCCTGATATTGGGCGTCAAACTGGTGTTGTAGTAAACGACCATCTTGCAATTGCTGTTTTAATTCAGCCAACTGCTGACGGGCAATTTTTAAGTTACGTTGTTCACCATCAACAACCACTAGCTCAGTCTTTTTTAATAAAGGCAAAAGCAAAATAATTAGCGCAACAGCAATCATGGTCGCGACTATTAACCAAAATTGAATATTCACTCCTGATCACCCTTTTCCAAAAGCTTTTGCACACGTGATTGCTGTTCTGCATTCAGTTCAGACGCAGTCGCTTGTTTATTGCGCCGTTTAATAATGAGTAATACCGTGACTAGCCCACCCAGTAAAAATACGGCTGGCCCTAACCATAATAAAGCCGTTTTTTCGTTAAACAGCGGACGGTACAACACAAAGTCGCCATAGCGCTCGGTCATATAATCCACAATCTGCGATTTTGACTGCCCTTTTTGTACCATTTCATAGACTTGCCGGCGTAAATCTTTGGCTAAATCCGCATTGGAATCGGCAATAGTCTGATTTTGACAAACCAGACAACGCAACTCCTTAATCAAATTTAGATAAATTTGTTCTTGTTCTGGTTGTTTAAAGTCATGATATTCAACCACGGCACTTGCCAGTGCGGCATAGCTAAACAACAGTAAAACCATTACAAATTTCATACTGTCTCCGCCTGTAATTTTTGTATGAGCGGTAAAAACACACGCTCAACATCGGCAGGCGTAACAGGACCTGTGTGTTTGTAGCGTATAACGCCGTGTTTATCAATCACAAAGGTTTCAGGTACCCCATACACACCGTAATCAATACCGGTACGACCATCCTTATCCATAATACTTAGCTGATAAGGATTACCGTGTTTTTCCAGCCACAGATTAGCCGCATCACTTTCGTCTTTATAATTAAGGCCAATAATTGGCAATATCTGCTGTTTGGCCAATTGTATTAACACGGGATGCTCATCACGACAAGAAACACACCAGGATGCCCATACATTAAATAACCAAACCTGGCCTTTTAAATCCGCCGTTGCTAAGCTTTTTTCCGGATTTGCCAATATCGGCAACACAAATGCAGGCGCGGCTTTGTCGATCAAAGGTGACGGAATGTCTTTGGGATTAAGTTTCAAACCCAAAGCTAGAAATACGGCCAGACCAATAAACAAAAACAAGGGAATTAAATATTTAAACATGCGCAGTGGCCGATTGTTTTGGAGTGATACGATAACGACGATCACAAGCCGCCAGTAAACCACCGCAGGCCATGAATACGCCACCCATCCAAATCCAGCGGATAAAGGCTTTATAATAGATACGTAAGCTCCAGGCACCATCGTCGCCTAAGGGTTCACCAATGGCAACAAACAAATCCCGAAATACGCCTGCATCAATGGCAGCTTCGGTCATCGGCATTTTTTGTACGCGGTATACACGTTTTTGCGGTGCCAGCTCAGCCACCACTTCGCCTTTATAACTGACGGTTAAATAACCTTGTTGCGCACGATAATTTGGCCCTTCGGTTTGTTTAATACCGTGAAACTGAAAAATATAACCAAACAAATCCAGGGTTTCTTCAGGTGCCAGGCGCACATCGCGTTCGATACTGTATACCGAAGTAAAACTAATACCAATCACAAACACTGCTATACCCAAATGCGCCAGCGTCATACCGTAAAACCCCGCGGGAATTTGCTTAAAACGCTGCCAACTAAAGGTTTGCAAACGTTCTTTAAAGGCCAGTAGCGATATAGAGGTCGTCCACAAAGCCAACAAACAGCCCAACGCTGCCGCCCAGGAATAAAAAGGCATTAATAATGGCAGAGCCAACGCAATAACCACACAAGCAACAGCCAGACCGATTAAACGTTTACTTAAGGTTTTAAGATCATCGCTTTTCCAACGTAATAACACCCCAAAGCCTACCACCAACGCTAAAGGAGCCATCAAAGGAATGAACACCGCATTAAAATAAGGCGGGCCAACCGATAGTTTTCCGAGTCCCAGCGCGTCTATCACCAGTGGATACAAAGTACCCAGTAAAATACTGGCAGCAGTCACCACCAGTAATACATTATTAATTAATAGCACAGATTCTTTGGAGACCATTTCAAAGCGAGCCGTACTTACCACTTGCGGGGCGCGAATAGCGTAAAGCAATAAAGAACCGCCCACCACTACCGATAAAAATACCAGAATAAATACACCACGGGTTGGATCGCTGGCAAAGGCATGCACAGACGTCAATACCCCAGAACGCACTAAAAAAGTACCCAGTAAGCTTAAAGAAAACGCAAAAATAGCCAGTAACACGGTCCAGGTTTTAAACACCCCACGCTTTTCGGTAGCTGCCAGCGAATGCGTCAGTGCGGTACCAACCAGCCACGGCATAAACGAGGCATTTTCAACGGGGTCCCAAAACCACCAGCCGCCCCAGCCTAATTCATAGTAAGCCCACCAACTGCCTAAGGTGATACCCATGGTTAAAAACGTCCAGGCAACATTAGTCCAGGGACGCGACCAGCGCGCCCAGGCGCTGTCTAACCGGCCTTCTAATAAAGCCGCAATGGAAAAGGCAAAAGCCACCGAAAAACCGACATAGCCCATGTAAAGCATAGGCGGATGTATGGCAAGACCTGGGTCTTGCAATAACGGATTCAAATCACGGCCTTCCACAGGAGACGGAAACAAGCGCGTAAAAGGATTGGAGGTAAATAATAAAAACAGGATAAAACCCACACTCACCAAGCCCATAACACCTAACACGCGTGCCCGAGTAACATCGGGTATAGACTTGCTAAAAGCAGCCACCAAACCTGTCCAAATCGATAAACACAAACCCCACAACAATAAAGAGCCTTCGTGTGCGCCCCATACACCGGATATTAAATAGATTAACGGTAATGCGGTATTCGAATTTTGGGCAATATAGGCCACACTAAAATCATGTGTTATACAGCTATAGGTTAAGCTGGCATAAGCTAAGCCCATAAACAATAATTGTCCATAAGCCGTAGGCTTTGCCAAGGCTACCCAGCCGCTGATAGAACGTGCAGCACCGATAATCGGTAACAAGCCCTGTATCACAGCCATACACAAGGCCAGTATTAATGCGAAATGCCCTAACTCCGGGATCATTTTGACTCCATAGGTTTTTTTAGACTGCCCGCTACTTCCGGCGGCATATAATTTTCATCGTGTTTGGCCAACACTTCTTCAGCGATAAACACACCACGCGCATCCAAGCGGCCTTTTGCCACAATACCCTGCCCTTCTCTAAATAAATCCGGCAAAATTCCGGTATATTCAACCACAACTTCTTTACTGAAATCGCTTAAAGTAAAGCGCACCAACAAACTGGCATCGGGACGTTGCACACTGCCTTTTACCACCATCCCGCCCAAACGAAAAGCAGCATTCGATGGCGCTTTGCCCTCGACCACATCGGTAGTTGAAAAGAAATACATCAGGTTTTGATTAAATGCTTGCAGAGCAAAAGCAGCCGCCAGCCCCAAACCCAGCAACATTAAAGCGATCAACATCAAACGGCGTTTTCTGGCTGGTTTCATCGGTTTCCGCGTTTTTGTCTAAGAGATAATTGGCGTAGCAATTGTTTACGCTGCACAATAGGTAACACAATATTGATTAACAACACCAGAAAGGTAATGCCATAAGCCGACCATACATAGAATGCATAACCACCCATGGCAAAAAAAGTTTGCAGGGTCATACCTGATTCTCCAGCAGCGATTTCACCCATTGCGAACCCGATTCACGTTTGAGTAATTCCAGTTTCGCCGCTTGTAAAACAGCAATAAGGTAATAAAATTTAAAAGCTATTGCCATAATCAGTAATGGCACCAGCATGGTAACGTGTATAGAGGGTTTATCCATTTTGGTAACAGTAGGCCCCTGATGCAAGGTGTTCCACCATTCAACTGAATAATGGATAATGGGAATATTCACCACCCCAACCAAGGCCAATATAGAAACAGCACGCGCGGCATTGCGCTGATCTTCAATCGCGCCATGCAAGCTGATAATGCCTAAATACAAAAATAACAGTATCAATTCTGAAGTGAGCCTGGCATCCCATACCCACCAGGTTCCCCACATAGGTTTGCCCCATAATGAGCCGGTTACCAGCGCAATAAAGGTAAAACCGGCGCCAATGGGCGCACTGCTAATCAACATCACTTCAGCCAGCTTGATACGCCAAACCAGAGCAATACCGCCCATAATGGCCATTAACACATAAATGAACAAAGACATCCAGGCCGCTGGCACATGGATATAGATAATGCGATAACTATCACCCTGCTGATAATCGGATGGGGCCAAATACAAACCACCATACAAACCTGCCAGTAAAAGCACCCCAAAGATCACTGTCAACCAGGGTAACAACCGATCCGCTAAGGCATAAAAATGCGGCGGTGAAGCGGTACGATGAAAAAAACGGCCAACAGCATCAGGAAAAACAGACATATTAATTAACACTCATTTTTAAGGCAGCTGTGGTGGGTAATGGTACCAACACCAAAGCCAGGAATAATAAAGCCGTCAGCATGTTTAACTGTGCATTGACTGGCAAACCGCTAGCAGCTCTATCCACAGCACTACTGGCAAAAATCAGTACCGGCACATATAAAGGCAACACCAGTAGCGATAAAAGCATCCCACCTCTGCGTAAACCCACCGTTAGAGCTACGCCAATAGCCCCGATTAAACTAAGCAAGGGTGTAGCTAAGATCAAAGTGAGCAATAAAGTTCCCATGGCTTGTTCAGGCAAACCTAAAAACATGGCCAATAAAGGCGCGACTAATAATAAAGGTAAGCCAGTCACCAACCAGTGCGCAATAATTTTACCCAACACTAATAGCGACAAGGCATGCGGACTGAGTAGCATTTGTTCTAGCGAGCCATCTTCAAAATCGGAACGGAACAAGCCATC
Organism: Methylomonas sp. AM2-LC; assembly: GCF_039904985.1. NCBI lineage: Bacteria > Pseudomonadati > Pseudomonadota > Gammaproteobacteria > Methylococcales > Methylococcaceae > Methylomonas > Methylomonas sp. AM2-LC. The sequence continues at coordinate 2,720,725 of NZ_CP157005.1, read as the reverse complement.
CAGCGATAATAAGGCCGCCAGCAAAGCCGATACCCAAATCACACCCGGCGCCATGCTTTGTAATAAATGCGCTTGCGCGCCCACTGCCAAGGGAAATAAAGTCACCACCAGCACAAAGAAAAACAATGGATTAGCCATTTCAGCCCGACGACGAAAAGCCAATAACAAATCACGGCGAATAATGGCAAAAAAAGCAGAACTTAATGACATGAATCTAAATGAATACGCTGTAAGTGCATATGCGACAAACTTAAATCGTGATGCGAGGTTAAAATCACCATACCGCCCTGCTGCACATGGTTAACCATCAGTGTTTCAATTAATTCTATGCCTTGTCGGTCTAAAGAAGTAAAAGGTTCGTCCAGTATCCACACCACTGCATGGGTAATTAACAAACGCGCTAACGAGACCCGCCGCTTTTGGCCAGCCGAAAGCGTATGCACTAGATTATCATCAAAGCCGGCTAACTCTACTTTCTGTAAAGCCTGTTCGATAGAATAAGCACCGCTGTGTTGTAAAGCCAGGGAAAATTGTAAATTTTCAAGTACCGACAGTTCCTTTTTTAGTCCATCGGCATGTCCCACATACGCCATATCCGCATAATAGGAACTTTCATCCAGCGTTTGACCACACCAATAGATAGCACCCGCATCCGCTTCGCGAAAACCGCATAATATGCGTAGCAGAGAGGTCTTACCACTGCCATTACTGCCTTCCAATAACAGCACCTGCCCAGGTTTCAAGCTAAAATTAAGTCCAGAAAACAACAACCTATCATCACGACTGCATGACAAATCTGTAACGACTAAAGCGGTTTGTTGCGAATTTTCCATGACTCCTGATGAGTGGCGCAGTTAAATGGGGGTATATCTTACCAAGAAATGCAGCATAATTTATAATTTAGAACACATGCCTAAAGTCGTACACGCATTTTTTAAGCTTTAGAGGTGGATTATCAACTTAACATCCCAAACGCAATTAGAGTAAGGCGTTTGATTTCCAGTTAGCTTGTGATAGCCTAAACCCAACTTAACTATTCATTGTTATACTTAGCCTGCCAACATCAGCACGCACATCAATCGCGCTAGATGGGCGTCACAAGGCTGCATAGTTAGCAAAAGCATACCCTCAACCATCAAAATTAGGCATAGTACGTTATGACTGACGATAACCTACAGAATCAAACACAATCGCAATCTCTGCTGGTGAATATTCAAAACGCGTCCGACCCAGCCTTTGAACGCAAAATATTTGCTGAAGTGGCGAGTGAAGGTCAGCAATTGGGTAGCATATCCGATGTAGTTGGAATTTTGCTGAACACCTATGAAAAAAGCGTTTCAATAGCCGATCCCAGCATAACTAAAACGATCCAACAGTTTCGCGATATACAGCAACAAATTGCCAATAAAAAGAAAGAACGCTCGGCACAACAGGTGATTGATGCGCTAGAAACCATGCGCAGCGAAGATAACGAAACCTATTTGTTAGTGGCTGCCAGTCTGCGTAAATGGTTGGATGATCATCCTGATGTGAGCAATGATTCAAAAAAATAACTCCGATAATCTAATACTTGGCAAGTGTGCGCTGACGTACCGACTTTGTTCAAAATTATCAGTAATATTAATTCTAGCAATGCCTCCGCATTTCAAAACATTCACATACGATAAACCAGTTGTAGCATGCTAGTAAAAGCAGTAAATTCTTGTCCAATATGTCTTCAAGCTAATTCATCTGAAAGGATACCAATATGAACACTCAAAATTTAATCAAAGTATGGGATCTCCCGCTTCGAATTTTCCATTGGCTGCTTGTTGCGGGCTTTATCATTGCTTACCTAACAGAAGATGATCTGTTAACACTACATGTTTGGGCTGGGTATCTGGTTTCAGGACTATTGGTTTTTCGTATTGCCTGGGGATTTATGGGTAACGAATATGCCAAATTCAGTCATTTTCTGGTTACTCCTGGACAAGCTATCCTCTACATTAAAGAGCTGATGGCTTGCAAAGCAAAACGTTATTTAGGACATAACCCGGCCGGTGCGGTCATGATTTTATTATTATTGCTTAGTTTAACACTGACGGTGATCAGCGGCTTTGCCGTTTACGGTGCAGATCAAGTGGCTGGTCCATTCGCAGGGATCGGATCAAGTAACGAAAAAATGTGGGAAGAATTGCATGAGTTTTTTGCTAACACTTCATTAGTCTTGGTTTTTATTCATGTGACCGGTGTAGCCTATGAAAGCTATATCCATCGAGAAAATCTGGCAAAAGCCATGCTAAATGGCTATAAAAAAATATCGACGGAATCCAGAAACAAACTTCAGGAGTGATAGCTTTCAAAATTGCTTGCAATATTGATAAGTCTAAAGGGAATTGAGCAAATGCCGACCAGAGTTTTAGGTGTTGCCTCCCGTACAAAAAAAGGCTGGATTAAGCAAGTAAGCTATGTTGTACGTAAATGGTATCATCAACTTATTCAGCATAATGAAACACCTTATCGTATCGCCATGGGGTGTGCTTGTGGCATTTTTAGTTCCACGCTGCCGGTTTTTGGGCAAACCTTTATCGCCATTCTATTTGCCCGGCTATGCGGTGCCAGTGTCTTGGCAAGTGTGCCTTGGTCATGGATTTCAAATCCACTGACAACGTTACCCATCTGGTATGCTGGATACAAACTTGGCCTGTGGCTTTTACCCACACAAGAAAATACCCTGAGTTATGCAGAAATCAAAACATACCTGCAGAATTTCGAAACCATTAAAGGATCTCAAGAACTGGTGGCGATATCTTCTGGCATATGGGACGTGCTTAAGCCACTATGGTTAGGTACAGTTTTGATGGGAATTGCGCTGGCTTTTCTGGGCTTTGCTGTAATCTATTGGATGCTAATCGTAAAACAACGTCGCCGCCTGTACAGACGCCATTCAGGGCAGCCCATGAAAACCTTTAAGCCTTTACATAATGATTTTAAGGGAAAGTCAATGACAGAAAAAAAGTCATCTAGTACCCAAAGCTCAACTTTTGAGAACAGTATTGCCGGATTAAGTATTCTGGGTATTTGTAGTTACTTGGTATTTCACACGTTATTAGATAGAGGGCATCAAGAGTATACCCTCTCATTAAATTTCGCATTCTCATCAAGCCTTGCCCATCTGTTTGATGGTTACCAGCAATTAAGCTTAGAAGTGGCGCAACTGCCACTCCTGGCCGTCTTAGTCGTGGGTGGCATACCACTGGTCTTTAAACTATGCGTGAAACTGTTTAAAGGTGAATTTGGTGCTGACTTGCTGGCAGGCATATCGATTATCACCGCCGTGTTGCTGGATGAATATTTGGCTGGCAGCCTAGTGGTGTTGATGCTGTCTGGTGGTGTTTCGCTTGAGAATTATGCGGTACGTAAAGCATCTTCAGTGCTGGAAGCTCTAGCTAAGCGTATGCCATCAGTTGCACATCGAAAAATAGATGCCACACTTAATGACATTAGCACAGACCAAGTCAAAATTGGCGATACCTTACTGATTTTACCTCACGAAATCTGTCCCGTAGACGGTACCGTGCTAGACGGTGAAGGCTGCATGGATGAATCCTATTTGACCGGCGAACCTTATATGATGTCAAAAACCACCGGTTCACCCGTCATGTCTGGGGCAATCAATGGGGATGCGGCATTAACCATTAGAGCAGACAAACTTGCAACGGATTCACGCTACTCCAAAATTATGGAAGTCATGCGCTCTTCCGAACAGTACCGTCCCAACATCAGACGTTTGGGAGATCAACTGGGCGCGCTTTATACACCATTAGCGGTTTTAATCGCGTGCGCAGCCTGGGTAGTGAGCGGCGATGAAATGCGATTTTTGGCAGTATTAGTGGTTGCAACACCTTGTCCATTACTAATTGGCATTCCAGTCACCATTATTAGTTCTATTTCGCTGGCGGCGCGTCTTGGAATTATCATCAAAAATCCGGCTATTCTTGAAACCATCGGCGCATGCCGCACAGCTATTTTTGATAAAACCGGTACATTGACTTATGGACGCCCGACCCTGACTGCATTGATTCCTGACAGTCATTATAAAGAACAGGAGGTATTAACCTTAATTGCCAGTTTGGAACGCTACTCTAAACATCCACTGTCCAGCGCCATTGTTAAAAAAGCCGAAAAATCCAACATCGTCTTATTAACCGTGGCAAATATTACCGAGTTGCCTGGACAGGGGCTGAAAGGTGATGTTGCAGGCAAACAAGTTCAACTAACCAGTCGTAAAAAATTTATTGAGCAACAACCCAATAAAATGGACTTATTACCGCCAACCACAGGTGGCCTTGAGTGTGTTGTACTTATTAATAATACTTATGCTGCGACACTGCAATTTCGTGATGAAGTGCGTTCGGATAGTTCATCATTCATTCATCACTTACGCCCCAAGCATCTTTTTGAAAAAGTGTTATTGGTTTCTGGAGACCGGGAATCTGAAGTTCGTTATTTGGCTGAACAAGTTGGGATTAAGCATGTATATTTTAGCCAAAGTCCTGAACAAAAATTGGACATTGTCCGTAACGAAACGCAGACAGCAAAAACTCTATTTCTGGGTGATGGCATTAACGATGCCCCCTCATTAACAGCCGCTACCATCGGCATTGCTTTTGGGCAAAATAGTGATATTACGGGTGAAGCTGCGGATGCAGTCATTATGGATAGTTCACTATTAAAAGTCGATGAACTGCTTCACATCGGCGAACGCATGCGTAGTATTGCTTTGCAAAGTGCAGTGGGTGGTATGCTTTTAAGTGTGGTGGCCATGGCATTTGCAGGATTGGGTTACTTAACGCCAGTTGCTGGGGCAATTACCCAAGAAATTATCGATGTTTTTGCAGTTTTAAACGCCTTGCGTGCCGCTTTTCAACCAAGATCAATTTCAGATTATGCATTGAAATAACATTATTACATAAATGCTAACTAAGCAAATATTAAAATAGCAACTGTGAAAGGATTTACCCCCACAATGACTAATTGGCCAGTAAAACTCGTGCCAACTCTTTGGTGGACACAAAGCGTTTCTCAAGTTGCTCGGTAATATACAGTTGCTGGTCGTTAGCGATACCTAAATCCAATAACACGCTATCCGCTACCCAATCAGTTTGATGAAATAATGCAGACACCATTTTGGCTGCACTACCCACCAACAGTATTTGCAGCGGTGTATTGACCGACACCTCCGGGTTACGATGCTGGGCAATAACACTGGTTAACACTTCGGGTATTTCCATGTGTCTTGCTATCCAAGCTCCTATAGCACAGTAATCTACCCCCAGGCTTTGCTGAAATGTCTGATTCACGCAAACGGATAAATGTGTACTGGTGTGATTTAATACTTGGTCGGTTTCCAAGGCAAAATTATCGGCCAACCACAACAAACCGATATTATGCAAAATACCGCTACTACGCAAAATGGGTTCAATATCTAAGGGATAAGGCGTTTTGTCCGGTATGTGGTTGAACAACAACACAGCCGTTTCTGCCACCAACAAACTGGTGGCCCAATGACGGATAGGTTTAAAAGCGGGACAGCGGGCAGTATTAAAACTTGAAGAAACGGCAATGGCAATACTGACACTTTTGATCAGTGCATTACCCAGACGTATACAAGCCGCTTCAACGCTGGTCACTGGTATAAGCGGGCTGGCCCAGGCGGAGTTTGCCAAACAAATTAAACGCGCACTGATAACCGGATAATGATAAATGACATCGGACATTTGCTTTGGCGTCATGTCATTATCGGCAAGCGCTTCCAGCAAACGCTGAATATTCATCTTTAATGGCGTTATACGAATTTGATCTTTATATTTTTCCAGAAAGTTGATAGGTAAACTGTCGGCTGGATATATCTGGCTCATTGATACTTAGGTCATTAATTGTTTTGCCGTATAGTGTAATCAATATTGAGCAAATCCGGTATTTTCTCGCTACTAACCGGACGGCTGAAAAAATAGCCTTGCACTATTTGACAACCCAAGCCCTGCATTACCAAAGCCTGATCTGCGTTTTCCACTCCTTCAGCAATGATGATATAACCTAAAGCATTGGCCAAACCAATAATCGTGCCAAGCAATAAAGCCGTATGGGTATTGGTTAACACGTCATCGACAAACACCTTATCCACTTTTAAGTAATCTAAAGGCAGTTGTTTCAAAGAGGCCAGACAAGAATAACCGGTACCGAAATCATCAATGGCGATGGTTAAGCCTAACTTACGTAATTCTGTGAATATGTGTAAAGAGCCTTCTGTTTGCAAGGCACTTTCAGTCACTTCCAGTTCCAAATATTGTGCCGGTATTGACGTTTCTTTCAATAACTCCTGAATGGTGATCAATAAGGCCGGATCTTGAAAATGTTTGGGGGCAATATTGACTGCAACTTTCATAAATGGCAAGCCTTGCGCACGCCATTGTAAAATTTGCTGACAGGCGTTGCGTAATACCCAATTACCTAATTCAACAATCAACCCCATACTTTCTATCAGTGGAATAAAATCATTGGGGGGTATCATGCCTTTTTCTGGGTGCTGCCAACGCACCAACGCCTCCATAGCCACCATCCGCCCGGTCTGCATAGAAATTTGTGGTTGATAATGCAGCAAGAACTGATTCAGTTCAAACGCTTCCAGTAACATTTGTTCAATTTCAAAGCGCAGCAGATTCTGACTGGACATTTCTTCAGAATAAAAAACATAGCGTTGTTTACCCGCTTGTTTAGCGGCATACATGGCTGCATCAGCTGCTTTCATTAAATCGGTCTCATTGCTACCATCATTCGGATAAAAGGCAATGCCAATACTGGCGCGAGGCTTGATAGACTGTTGATTGAGCTGCAAGGGTTGATTAATTGTATGCAGGCAACGCTCTGCTATTTCGGCGGCACTGTGTTTGTCGGCAATACCATCCAATAATATACAAAACTCATCGCCACCCAGTCTGGCAGCAAAATCAATATCGCGAATCACCAGTTTAATGCGCTCAGCGACGGTTTTAAGAAATTCATCACCCACATCGTGACCAAAACTGTCATTGATAGATTTAAAGCCATCCAGATCGATAAATAAAAAGGCAAATTGTTGTTCATGGCGATGAGCATAGCCAATAAAATCGTCTATGCGTTTATGGTAATAAGCCCGGCTAGCCAAGCCAGTCAAATTATCAAAATAAGCCAATTGATGCATTTGTTGTGCGGATTGTTTTTGGTCACTAATATCTTGTACTGTGCCAGTAATCAGGATATTATTGTTGTCGGTTAAAGTTTCGATTTCCTGATGCACATCAATATATTGGTTAACACCGACTTCAATACGATATTCAATAGCAGTATGTTTTAAATTAATAATACTGTCTTTAACCAAGTGTCTATCTTCTGGATGTATTAGCGCTAAATAAGCATCCAGAGTCTGATCAAATGTTTGCACAACAATGCCGCACAACTCGGCTAAATGCTCGGAAATTACAAATTGTCTGCGGCTTGCATGCCAGGTCCAATAACCTAAACGGGCTATGCGTTGTGCCGCACTTAATTGAATCTTGCTAGTTCTTAGTTCGGCAGTGGTCTGACTGGCGCGGAAGTTAAACCATAAGCGATTAACTAAAATTGGATAATTTAAGGGTTTAATTACAAAATCATTGGCACCAGCAGCAAATGCCAGATTAATGGATTCCAAATCGCCTAATCCGGTTGCCATAATGATAGGCACATCCGACATTTCGGGTAAATTACGCATGGCACGGCAAGTTTCAAAGCCGTCCATTCCTTCCATAACGGCATCTAATATGACTAAATCAGGCGTAAGTTGCGCAATAAGTTGCAGTGCTTGTCTACCACCACTCGCTTCAGTGACAGAAAATCCAGCTGTATTTAACGCCATGCGGGTGATAGATCGAAAATTACTCTCATCATCCACCAACAGTAATCTGACTACGCTTGATTCGTTTTCATCAACTTGTTTATTGACATTGAAATCGTGAGCAGCAACACTGTCAATTTGTTTAGCCAAAGCGATAATAACCTGTGGCAATAAAGCCTCTAGGCTGTGCATAACTCCGGATAAAGCATCTATATCCTCTTTCCTAGCCAAATTCTCTATGGATTGGCAACAAGCGGCTAAACCAACAGCACCCAAGTTAGCACAGACTGATTTCAAACCGTGTGCAGACTTCATTAACGCGCTGTAATTTTGTTCCGCTATAGCAGCTTTTAATTCCATCAAGTTCTGCGGGGCGGAATTAATAAACAGACGAATTGCATTGTTTGACAATGTTTCACCATTATCGGTGACAATGCCCCTTAACGCATCCAATGCCTCTAGGTTCAGTAAAGCTTCATCACTTGCTAATGGTTCTGGCAATGTTGCGATAAGTTTATGTTCGGGGTGAACATGTTCAATCTGTGCCGCGTTAGAGAGTGTGGGTAAAGTTAACCATTTACCGATGATGGCCTGTAATTGCTGTTTATTAAATGGCTTACTTAAATGACCATCCATACCCGCCTCAAGGCATTGTGTTTCTATGCCTTTTTGCACATCCGCCGTTAATGCAATTATCGGTATGCGCCTTTGTTCTAGCGTGGTTTGTTCGCGCAGCCGTATAGTTTTGGTCGCTTCAAAACCATCCATTTCCGGCATATGGCAATCCATCAAAATTAGATCAAATTGTTTATCGGCGCACATTCTCACTGCTTGCAAGCCGTTACTAACCACTTCAACCTGATAACCCAGATCGCGCAGCATGTAGAGACCTACTTGCTGGTTAATGGCTTGATCTTCAGCCAGCAGTATCCAAATACTCTTGTCAGGACGTTGATTTTCAGGGATGCAGTTTGTAGAAGAAGCGTCGCAGCAGGCCATCATGTTTGCAGTTAATACATCTAGCAAACAATTTAACAGTTTTTGTTGGATAATGGGTTTAGTCAGAAAACAACTAATACCAAAATCTAACTGATTCCCCTCATCAATCTGTATATTGTCCGAACTTAGCATAACCATCGGAATAGCGTGATAACGTGGATCGTGATGAATAATTTTTGCCAGGGTTAGACCATCCATTTTTGGCATATGCCAATCTAACACTATCAGTTGAAAGGGTTGTTGATTGTTAGTTGCGCGCTCTAAACTCTCCAACGCTTCTACACCACTAGCAACACAGCTTACTTTTACACCCCAGTAAATTAATTGATTGTATAAAATATCACGATTAGTCTCGTGATCATCTACCACCAAAATGGGAATACCTTGCAATATGGTGATATCTGCTTTGTGTAAAGTGGTATTGGCGCTACGCTCCAGTTTTAAACTAAAATAAAAGCGAGACCCCTTATCCAGAGTACTACTCACTTGCAATTGGCCACCCATTAAATCCACCAATTGTTTAGAAATAGTCAAGCCCAAACCCGTGCCGCCGAAACGCCGGGTAATGGAACCATCTACCTGCGTAAAACTTTCAAAAATCAGTGCGTGTTGCTCAGGGGCAATGCCGGTCCCGGTATCAATTACTTCAAATAATACGTGTAACTGCTGATCGTTATCGGGTGTCAAGCAGCTGGCTTTTAATTGAATTTCGCCGAATTGGGTAAAATTAATAGCGTTGCCCAGTAAATTAATCAATACCTGGCGTAAGCGTTCGCCATCGCCTCGAACCATACCAGTCAAATTAACGGGTAAATTCAAGATTAATTCAAGATTTTTATGATGCACTTGGCTAGCCAGCATTTCCGAAGTTTCTTCCAGTAAGGCTCGGATATCAAAGTCATACAGGTTTAATTGAAACTTATTCGCTTCGATTTTAGAAAAATCCAGAATATTATTGATAATGCTTAATAATGTTTCAGCAGAGCGATAAGCGGTTTCAGCCAAATGAGTTTGATGTTTGTTTAACGAGGTATTAATTAACAGCTCAGTCATGCCCAGTACTCCGTTCATCGGGGTACGGATTTCATGACTCATAGTTGCCAAAAATTGCGACTTGGCTTTACTAGCTATTTCTGCCTGTACTTTTGCGCTGATTGCTGCTTTGGTAATATTGAAGTTATTGCGAATTAATTGCACCAGCACAACCATAAACAGCAAGTTCATCACGCCAACAGCAATGCCTAAGTAAAGGTTGATTGCAGCCGCTATTTGCGAAGCTCTCAGTGTGTTGACAAAATTAACATAATTAACACTACGAAAATGACGAATATTCTCACGTAAACTAAGCAGGGATTGGTTCATTTCTGCTGCCAAGCCAGCTTTGTCTTCGCCGCCATTATGCAAAAGGGTTAATGAAGTCTGTTTTGCCAGTTCAAAATAATGTTTAAATTCAACTTTTAGCTGATTTATATCGGCTGCTTGAGCCTGATAAAGTGTTGCCATTTCTGCAAAATTTTTGTCAGCTTGCAGATAAATCCCCGTGGCGATGTCAATGTCATTACGTTCACCCGTCATGACTGATTGCATTAAATGTTCTTCTACATGATCAAGCCTGACAATATTGGCATCTATGCGCTCTAAAACAGGAAAGTACACCTCTTTGATAGTGGAAATTTGTGCGTTGTTTTTAATGGAGGTGTGCAAACTGTAAATGATAAAAACCATGAATACCAGAAATGCAACCCCAACCATGAGCATAATTTTACGCATGGGATATATTTGTGAGTATGCTTTAGCGGGCTTTGGCTTCTCTGTAGCCGGCTTAATGGGTAGCTGTAATAATTTTTTAATGTTCATCATGGCGTAAATACCACCTTTAAAGAATTGTTAAGCTCTGATTTTTCAATGTAACCAATTATTTTGGGATTGGCTGCAATCAGTTTAAGCAATTCTGTGCTAGTAACAATCTCTTTAGGCGGATTGCCTTGACCAGAGAATACCATTTTTGACCAATAGGATTTTAGCTGTGAATTGGATTTTTCAGTAACCTTGCGATGAAACTCATCATGAGCAGTGGACTCATCAAGCTGTTCTATCGGTTCGGCCTGATTACCATCGGGAAAAGTTGATGTTTTGCCCAGGAAAATAGCCGAAATCTTTTCTTTATCCAACTGGCTTACACTGGATTTGGCACTGACCACTACCACAATTTCGGCTTGGCTGGGATAGTGTAACAACATTAAAAATAGAAACAGGTAAACGGGTTTCATGCCAGCACCTTAAAAAACAAAGTCAAGGCTGACACTGAACACATCTACTTGCGTGGGGCCATTTCCAAAACCGGGTTGCTGATTAACAAATAAGCCACGACCGGTTCCCGCTAAACCGCCCTTGGTGGTAGTCTGTATATGATCCCACTGGCCTTTTAGGGCTAAGTTTGACATAAAATCATAACGAAGACCCAAGCTGATGGTATGTTGATCCATGGCATTAGCTTGAATAATACCCGTTACTATTTGATTAACAGTCGATCCAAATAGTAAATTGGTATCGCTATTGTAAGTAGCGGGTGAGTCATTATGGTAATTGGAATAGGTTAAATAAGGAGTAAACTTTTGAATATGTGCGCCGCTACTCACATACCAAGTCGTGACCCCTGAAACAAAACTGGTTTTAGCCGTGCGCTTTCCAAATTCCCCCATCACAAAATAATCGCCATTATCCCAGTTAAGACCAAAGGAACTGAAACTAACATTTTTACGTCTGGCACTGACTTTGTTGTATTGCGTACAGGCAGTCTGATCAAAACCTGATTGGCAGATACTATTTAAAGCCTTGAGTACATCATTGAAATTATCAGGCATGCCGATTAAATCGCCATCACTAAAGCCGGCACGTAAGGTTAAATTACTATAGGTAGCCGACACGTTAATACCGAGTATATTATCACTTTTAATTGAAGCGCCATTCCTCGGCAAAGCCAGTTGAGTTACACCAAAATAGGGCTGTATCAACCAACTAATATTACCTGTTGTCGGACGCCATAAAAAGTCTAAGCCTTCCATACGATCTAGAGGTGCCGTATAGAATTCGACGGGTGGTCTAATCCAGGGATTGGCATAATTAACATCCAGATAATCAGACAACATATAGATTGCTGGCCGAATTCGACCGGCACGAACCTCCAGATCGGGTATGATTTTGAATTTAGCAAAAGCCCATTCCAATACTGGCGTAAAGGATTTATTGTACTGTTGTTTAGATAGGCCTTGAGCGGTAAAGCTTAACCGATCAGTTGCTTGATAACTGAGTTGCATGCCCAGCTTGCTATCCACCACCAAACTAGTATCATTGGTCCAGCCTGCCCCGGCGGGTTGAAATATAGTATTAGCAACAAAATCGGCACCGCCACTGCTGCTATTGACCAGGCCGCCCGTACCAAAGCCTTTTAAGGTAAAACCATAACCGAGATCGATAGCCTGAACATTTCTTGCAAATAAACAATAGAAAGCAAAATAAAAGAGCTGATTAATTTTCATTAAAGCTTAAATTTTGTCGATTTAAATAGTTAAAAATCATAATAAAATTCTTCATAAGATTCACCTTTCAATTGTATAGTTAATAGAGTTTAAATTAATTTTTAAATTGTAAGAATGTGATGAGAATCAAACAAATACATTTAACATTTATGGCTACTTATTATGCTTCTTTTAATCCTTAAATGGACTGCCATTTCATAAATAAAAGCGTGTTAAGTAGTTAGCTATTTGAATAGCAAGCAGATTACAAATTCACTATGCACTACCATGTGCTTAGTTAGAACTTGATGGAATATGTTGACCCTACGGCCCCGACAAGCGTCATTCCAGCATTATTATTGGAAAAATATTTCCTGATGTGTATCAAAGCGGCACTTTCAACAAGCTCAGTAAGAACGGTCGTTATTTTCATTTTAGAGAACTTCGAAAAACCACCCTTCGACATGGTTCACCTGAGCAAAGTCGAGGGCTCAGGGCGAACGGCGGCATTTATATATCAATAAGTTACCGTACATACTGAGCCTGTCTAAGCACCAAAGCCAGGTTTTTCGAAGTTCGCTTTATTTCTTAGACTGCCAGTACTTACAACACATCTTCCAGTTTTTATCAACAAGACCAATCCAGAAGTGATAGATATCCAATAAATTTTAAATAAACTACGCAATAGTTACTTTTACGTATAGAATTTTTTATATTCTCACCTATAGTCACTTAATAATTCGTTTAAAATTCTTTAGGAAATAAATATGCGCTACTGGATAGGAGTTGCATCAAGGGACCATGTCATGCAGGGCATTGCTGGTGGTTTTTGTCAGCTTTGTCACGGCAAAGCTCAGCCACTAAAACGCATGAATGTAAACGACTGGCTTATTTATTATTCTCCTAAAACAGTGTTTAATGAAGATAAACCCTGTCAAAAATTTACTGCAATTGGTCAAGTTGTAGGTAGCGATGTTTATTCATTCGAAATGACACCTTTATTTATTCCGTACCGCAGAGACATAAATTTTCTAAATGCAATAGAAGTCCCCATCCGTCCCTTATTGGACAGGCTTTCATTTATTAGAGATAAAAGCAAATGGGGATACGTTTTCCGGTTTGGTTATCTAGAAATTCCGCAAGCAGATTTTGCATTAATAGCCGAAAACATGCTCGTGGAAAATAGTTAAGGTGCTGCTCAAAGTGATGCGTATCAATCGCGATAGATGCGCCTGCTGGCGTCGGTTCCTATAAAAACAGACAATTACGCTGAGTTGCTACAAATTATTTTTTAATATGTAAACCTCTTACTGCTAATCTTAGCTGTCTTAAATCCCGCTCATCACTAAGTCTTTCATAGCGCAAACGACTATACAACTGAGTAATCTCGTTAATCTGCTGCGCTAATTGTGGAAACTTTAACTGAGCGCGTTGGGCAAAATCTAAAGCCCCCTCCCCGGTTTGTATTACAAGACCCGCTTTAGCCAATTTGGTACAAAATTGCTGATAAAGATGTACCGCTGGCTCTGGTATATTTTTGCGTCCTCTAAGGATAAATAACACCAGTAATAAAACTAACAAGATAAACGCACCCGCAATCCAAACTATTAATTCAGTTAAACTGGTAATTCCCAAATGCATAAAAATCAGGGATTGGCTATGCTCACCATAATGAATGATCCAGCGTTGCCACTGATAATCGACATTGTGCCAAACTTGTTGCAGGTTTTGTATAGACGACTCAAATAAGGAGTGATTTGTATGTTGGCTTGGGCTGAGGACATTATCCAAACTAACCTCCGCTGCATTATCGACCAGTACTATAGCGCTAGTAGGGTCTACTCTTACCCAGCCTTTAGTGTCCAGCCACACTTCTGCCCAGGCATGCGCATTGGCCTGGCGGATTTCCAAAAACTCACCGATGCTATTTAGCTCTCCACCGTAATAGCCCGTCACTATGCGCGCAGGAATGCCAGCCACGCGCATTAAATACACAAAGGAACTGGCATAATGCACACAAAAGCCGCTTTTAGTCTCGAATAAAAAGCCTTCGATGGGTGAATGCCCCATATCTGGCGGGCTTAAGGTATACACAAACTGTTGATCACGATAATAACTTAACAACGCAGCAATAAATGCTTCAGGCGGAGTGGTAAAACCTTTTAATTGTTTAACCAATGCCAGCAGTCGTTGACTGGGTTCGCCCGGTAACTGCAGGCTTTCCTTATATTCGGTTTTAGTGATATAGCCGGTGTTATAGTTAACATTAGATAGCAGATCATATTCGCTGGCTTTGCTTTGTTTATGCAAGCTAGTGAGTTGATAATAACCATTACGTTGTAGTTTACTTTCATCGTATTGCACAGGAATATCCAGCCCATAAACCCAGTTAAATTCTTGGGGTTCCAGCAATTCGGTATACTCATAAGGCGCACCTTGCACCAGAGCTTTATCCATATATTGCACAAAATCATTATGCACAGCTCGCCAGACGCGTCCATCGGTATAACTTAATACCGGCCCGCGCCAATACAATGCCTGTCGAGGCGGAATATCACCTTTAAACTTGACTCTGAACACCAGCTCCTGTGAGGTAAACAACTCGCTGATAGCACCAGGCTCTAGGGTTTCACTTAAACCGGATAAACTACGATGCGAATTAACTTGCATCCACTTGGGTGCCGGAAAACGTGGAAACACAATAAAAATGACTGCAGCCAAAGGTAAGCCTTGTAACACCAACATAGCCACGCGAATAAATGCACTTTTATCGGGTGCCTGATTAGCCGCTAAGGCCAGCAATGCCGCTAAACAACAGCCACTTAATATAAGACTATACACCAGTATAGCAATGGTTTGGCTGTACAAAAACAAGGTGGCGATCACAATAAAAGCGGCATATCCCAGCACATAAACGTCTCTACTGGTATTTAACTCTAACAACTTTAATGTAAAAGCCATGATGAAAATAGTAACGCCCATTTCCAAGCTCCAGCCACCGGAAAACTGATACACCAGCAGTAAAATACCGAGCAAGGTCACCAGTAAAATTAATCGGCTAGTGGCTAACAAGCGGGCATTGCGTATGGCCAGCATGCGCCACAGCAGAATGGCAGCAAAAAAAGCAATGCTGGAAAACGGTAAATTGGCACTATGCGGCAGCATGATCAGGCCAATGCTAGCCAGTAACAATAATAGTGCTTGCGGATTGATAGACTGTGTTTGCATATTAAAACAAGGCTAAGGCTTCCAGGCAGGCCGCATAATGGCTGGGGCCAGTACCTAAAGCAATACTGCGCGAGGGAAGTTGCAAACCATAGCTTAACCCAGCCTGTTCGGCATCGATAACCCAGCGGCATAATTGGCTTAAACGTTCCTCGCAGTGCCGCCCAGGTGTGAAATCATAATCCAGCCACAATTGCGAAGTGCTAATGCTGTTGGCATAAATTTTACTAACCAAACCCTGCCCTTTTGCATAGGCTTGCCAATGTATTTGCCTTAAGGGATCGCCAGCTTGATAAGGACGTACACCGTTATAATCGTCTCTACCTTGCGGGTCTAAACGTTGCTGACCCTGTGTCGGCTGTCCGGCATTAACAGGGAAAGGCAAGGCACTCGTTGCCGGCGCTGGATAGACCAACACCTTACTAACAAAATACAAGGGCGACCAAGCCCGGAATATGCCCAATGGAAACCTGCCTGCCAGCACTAGTTTCGGCATAAACAACCAGCCACGCCGATGCGTACTACATAATAAGGTGATGGTTTTGCTAGCATTGGCAGCCAGATCAATCTGCACACTATCCTCTAAACTGGCAGTTAAGCCACTCCGCGATTGACGATATGGATTGGTAATGGTCAACATAAAACCAGCAGACTCACCCGCAAACACCGGTTTTGCATAACCCATGTGTAGTTCTAAACCCGCCAAGTTGCGGTAGGTGTGCAAAATGGTAATAAAAAATACACTGAATAATAAAAAACCCAAAAAATAAATCAGATTATTGTTATCCATTAACCCCATTAGCCCTAACAGGCCAATAGTAAACAACAGGGTGATACCGGAAGCTGTCGGTAAAATGTAAATGCCGCGTCGATTAAGCTGGATAGTTCCGGTAATCGGCTGGTTTCTCAGTAGAAACTGGCGAATTTTTACAGATAGCGTGTTGATATCCATGCTCAATATTTAATTAATGGATAGGAATGCTATTGAGTATGGGGGCCACCACAGCCTCAGCACTGCTAGCATCTGAGCGTAACCGATGCCCCGCCACAGCGACTAACACCGCTTGTACATCTTCGGGTAACACGGCAACACGCTGTTCTAAAAAGGCCCAGGCTTTAGCAGCCGTTAACAAGGCCAAACCCGCTCTGGGCGATAAACCGCAGGGATAATGCTGGGTATTGCGGGTAAAACCAAGGATAGCCTGTAAATAATCCAATAAAGCAGGTGCCGCATACACTTCGCTAATTTGCTGTTGAATACTCAATAAGGCTGTATGACTGAGCATGCAAGGCAGCTTTTCCAACAGACTGTGTCGGGAGTTACCCGCCAATAAAGCGCGTTCGGCAGCGTGATCGGGATACCCCAGCTCTATACACATTAAAAACCGATCCAACTGCGATTCCGGTAATGGAAAAGTACCGGCATGGTGTGAGGGGTTTTGCGTAGCAATGACAAAAAAAGGCGCAGGCAAAGCATAAGTTTGCCCGTCGATAGTCACTTGCCGTTCTTCCATGGCTTCTAATAAAGCACTTTGCGATTTAGGCGTGGCACGATTAATTTCATCGGCCAGTATCATCTGTTTAAACAAAGGACCGGGATGAAATTTAAACTGCTGCTGATCGGCAATAAACACCGAAGAACCTATAATATCGGCAGGTAAAATATCGCTGGTAAATTGTATGCGCTGGTAATCCATTCCAAATAATTTTGCCAGTGTATGCGCTAAAGTGGTTTTACCAACCCCAGGTACATCTTCTATCAATAAATGGCCTTTAGCCAGTAAACAGCAAATGGCAAGCCGCAACTGCCGGTCTTTTCCCAAAATAATTTGATTGGCGGTGGCTAATAAAGCCTGTAATTGACTATGCATGACGGTAATGTTTTAGCTTAACATAATGGTAAAATGGCATCTTAGTAGATGAAAGTACGACTCAGTTGTTGAGGTTTACTGCGCGTAGAGCTGGAGTGTAACCCTGATAAACTGTTACTATAGACATATTAATCACCCAAGGCTAACAGGAGTTAAGTTTGACACAAGTTCAGGATATTACCAGTCCAATGACGGCTATGGAAAAGCGCGCAACTGCCTCACTGGCCAGTATTTACGCACTTAGAATGCTGGGTTTGTTTATGTTGTTGCCGGTTTTGTCCTTATTTACGGAACAAATGCCCGGCTCTACCCCAAAACTGGTGGGTTTAACCATGGGGATTTATGGTTTAACACAAGCCGTTTTACAAATTCCGTTTGGTTTACTGTCAGACCGTATTACCCGCAAGACCATTATCGTGATTGGTTTGGTATTGTTTGTAGTGGGCAGCGTGGTTGCCGCCTTAGCCACTGATATATACGGGGTATTAATCGGCCGCGCCATTCAAGGTTGTGGCGCTGTTTCCGCTGCCGTCATGGCTTTGCTGGCAGACTTAACTCAAGAAGTGCATCGCACCAAAGCCATGGCCACCATAGGTGCCAGCATTGGCGTATCATTTGGGGTTGCCATCACCCTTGGCCCTATCATTGCGCAATACTTTGGCATTAGTGGCATCTTTTGGATAATCGCCATTTTGGCCGCTTTGGCAATACTGGTCGTCTGGTTTGTAGTACCTAACCCGGTAAAAATAACCACGCACCGCGATGCTGAATATATACCGTCAGAATTAGGCTCTGTCATCAAAAATCCGGATTTATTACGTTTAAATTTTGGTATTTTTGCCCTGCATTTAATATTAATGGCCAGCTTTGTGGTGGTACCGCTGCTACTGCGCGATGCCGGTTTAGAGGGTGGCAAACATTGGCTGGTCTATCTACCCATTTTGGTAACCTCTATGGCAGCCATTATTCCCTTTGTGATTATTGCCGAAAAAAAACGGCAAATGAAAAAAGTGTTTCTGGGCGCAATTGCCATGCTGATTATTGCCAATTTGGGTTTTTGGTTTCTAAATGGGCAACTAGTGGGTTTAATCGCCTGTTTATGGTTGTTTTTTTGCGGCTTTAACCTATTGGAAGCCACTCTGCCCTCTTTAATCTCTAAAACCGCCCCCGGCGATTTAAAAGGGACGGCCATGGGCATTTATTCCAGCGCGCAATTTATCGGTGCCTTTATCGGTGGTGCCAGCGGCGGCTGGTTATACGGTGCGTTTGGTGCCACCGCTGTATTTAGCTTTTCTGCCGGTATTGCGGTTTGCTGGATATTAATCGCCAGCTTTATGTCTACCCCGCGATACTGGGCCAATTTATTACTGTCGTTAGCCACGGTTAAACCGGAGCAGGCTGAAGACTTTTCCAAGCAATTACTAGCCATAAACGGCATTGAAGAAGTACGTCTGCATTTTGAAGAAAATGCCGCTTATTTAAAAGTTGATAACCAACAACTTGATAAAAACGAATTAAGTCGATTTTTAACACTCTGGCAATAATACTGCCACATGCAATTTTGATACGGAGATAACCACCATGCTGAACAAAGTTATGCTGATAGGCCGCCTGGGCGCTGATCCAGAAGTGCGCTACATGCCAAGCGGCGATGCAATTACCAATATCCGCCTTGCCACCAGCGTGCGTTGGAAAGACAAACAAACCGGCGAAAGAAAAGAAGAAACCGAATGGCATCGCGTGGTATTTTTCCGCGGTTTAGCCAAAGTTGCCGGCGAATACCTGAAAAAAGGCAGCCAAGTGTATGTAGAAGGCCGTATCCGCACCAATAAATGGCAAGGACAAGACGGTCAAGATCGTTACACCACCGAAATTATTGCCGACGAAATGCATATGTTAGACAGCAAAAGCGGCGGCACAGCCAATTATGGCGGCGACAGCGCCCCACCCGTCAGCAGTTACGACAACCGCCCAACTCCCCCCGCGTCAGCAGGCGGTGCACCCAATTCTGCCCCCGCTTCTTATGATGATTTTGATGACGATATCCCCTTCTGATTCGTATAAATAAATAATAGTTTAAAACTGTTCAGCATATTTTATTACTGTTAATATTCAAGGCACTGTAGGATGTGCTGAACGAAGTGATGCGCATCGTGACTTCGGAACATCCTACACTAAAACTGTTATTGTAATGTTTTACTCGATTACTTATTATTAGTACAAGTTTAGCTAAGGAAATGTACTAATGCGCCCCTCATATGCTCTAGACCTAAAGCGAAATGCTATCCGCGAACTGGTAAGTAGTTGTCACTCAACTAACCCACGCATTTTTGGTTCGGTACTACATGGCACTGATTTAGACGGCAGCGACCTTGATCTGCTGGTTGATGCATTACCTGGAACGACACTATTTGATCTAGGTGGTCTACAAATTGAACTAGAGTCATTACTTGGCATTCATGTTGATGTGTTGACTCCTGGTGATTTGTCACCGAAATTTCGTGAGCAAGTGTTGGCAGAGGCGCAACCCATTTGATCAATAATCGGCTGCCTGACTATATTGTTCACATGCAACAGACGGCTAAAGCTGCTTTCAGCTTCGTTGATGGTTTAGATAAAGCCGATTATCTTGAGGATAAGCGCACTCAGCTGGCCGTTTTTATGAGTCTTATCATCATTAGCGAGGCAGCTTGGTTTATTCTATTTTTAAAAGTAACCTGACCCGTTATACACGCAAATTAATAATTAGATTGTTATTTAACCCACCATTAATATATCAATGTTAAAAAAGCGAAATACACTAGTTGCGGGACTTTTCAATCTTATATGCCCAGGCTTAGGGTATCTATATATAGGAAAATTAAACTTTGCACTTGGATTACCATTGTTGATATTGTTTTCGATTGGAGTATTTACTTGGTCTAAATTTATTTTTTATCCATGGGGATATAGCTTTATATTGATAGTTATCATAGCAATACAGATAACATCAACAGTCGTTGTATGTGTTATGGCTTATCGCTCAGGTGAGACTAAGCTTAAAAGCTATAACAAATGGTATATCTATGTTGGATACGTTATGCTTTCAACTATATTAGGAAATGAACTAATAAGTAATCGAGATAAAATATTTGGGTATGATTCATTTCGGGTTGTATCAAAATCAATGCTAAACACTTTGATACCAGGCGATTTAATTGTTTCTAATACATGGAAGTATAAAGTAAGAAAACCAGAAAGAGGAGCGTTAATTGTTTTTCGCTACCCAAAAAATCCAGAAACGAAATATGTTATGAGAGCTATCGGCTTGCCAAATGAAGTAATTAAGATTGCAAATGGAAAAGTTTTTATAAATAATGAAGAACTGGATGAAGCCTATTTAGATCCTAACTGCAATCAAAGTTTATCACTTCAAAATCCAGGTGAATATTATATACCTGATCATTCCTATTTTGTAATGGGTGACAATAGAGACAAAAGTAATGACAGTCGGTTTTGGGGGTTTGTTCCTGAAGAAAACATACTTGGAAGCGTAGAATATATTTGGTTTTCGATTGATCCAACTACAGGATTTATAAATGAGCGAACAGGCAAGATTGTCAATTAAAAACTCTATACCCATAAACTGCTAAGGTACTTTTTTAAAGTTAAATCAATGAAAAATTGTAATAAGATATTGTATTTGATTTGGTTTAGCAGAAGCACTATAGATGTACGAAGTGATGCGCATCTATCGTGATTAAATAACGGGGTCAATTCCGAATGGCACTGACTTAAGCGAATTTTCTTTAATATTCAAAGATATAATTACGCTTGCAAAAGCGGACACGTATTATCAAACGCAAACGGTAACAGGCGTTTCAAAACTGGCAGCCTCACTTTCCAGCAGCGAACAATCAAAAAATTAAAAAGGTTGCCTAACTGCCTCCACCCGCTTTGCATGCACTCCAAGCAGTAACGATGTACCACCTAGTTCGCTAAATCCAACAGTTGAAACAGGTTTCAAAGTTCATCATCCACCGGCAATAAGGACAACACATTAACTTTTAAACTTTGCCAATCGCTACGCGCGGGCTCTGTGTCGTACACGATGGCTTTGCCCTTCTCCTGGGTATGCCACACCAGACTGGGTTCCCCACCCTCCGGATTTGGCTGTATTGCCAGCCGATAGGCGTTTGCTGGCTGCACCATGGACTGGAAACGCTCGGCAACCTGTTGAGCCAATGTGGGACTATCAATGATTAAACCAATTTCAGTGTTCAGATGTTTAGAGCGTTGATCAAAGTTCATTGAGCCTATGAATAGCCGTTTGCGGTCGAATACATAGAGTTTTGCGTGCAGACCATAATGTCCAAATTTCGATAAAGAGGGGCTTTGACCGCTTCCCTTGCTATTGCCCAATTGTGAGCGTATTTCGTAAAGCTGTACGCCATCCTCCAATAAGGGGATACGATAATGCATATAGCCGGATTGAGCCACTGACATATCAGCCGATTGCAGCGAATTAGTGAGAATAAGGATCTTTGCATGATGTGTGCGAAGATTTTTGAATAACTGTATGCCTTCTTCATCCGGTATCAAGTAGGGTGTTACCATCAATAATTCAGATTGCACAGTACGTGCGGCGTTCATGATTGCCGGATGGATTAACCTGCCCGACAAAATACCGTTGTCTACCTGTTTTTTGTCGGGACTATCGTAAATCAGTTGCGCTTGCGCCCATACTATCGGTAAGCGCCCTTCGACAATGTCTTGAAACGGTTTTCCGCTGGTCACTCGTTTTACAAACGCTAAACCTTCTGCCTTTAACTCTAGGTGCTCTTCGTTCAAAAGCTGGCGTTGTTGATTTAATTCGGAAACAGTGGGCAGTTCGTAGGAGAGTAGTTCCGCCGGGATAGACAGATCGCAATTCCAAAATTCATCGAAAGTCGCAGACAACTTTTGGACGATGGCACCTGCAGCAAAGACATCGTCATCAGCGAATTGGGATTCGGGATCAATTTGAAAATATTGATCACCTATATTGCGTCCGCCTACTAAGGCGATAGCGTTATCAACCACCAGCAATTTGTTATGCATCCTATAATCCAGCCTGGTCGCATTGAATAGGAACTCCATCGATTTAAATAACTTGAAATGACCGCGATAAGCAAAGGGATTAAAAATTCGAATCTCGATGGCGGGATGTGCAGATAAGGCTGCAATTTGCTCATCGCCAGGCTCCGTTTCTCCGTCATCGACGAGTACTCTGACGCGTACCCCGCGATCGGCGGCTTTTAGCACAGCTTCGGTCAATAATTTACCGGTTTTGTCACCGTGAAAAATAAAGTATTGTAGGTCTAGGCTATGTTCGGCAGCGGCGATCATTTGCATGCGCATCAAAAAACCATCAGCACCTGCCTGAATAAGACGAAAGCCAGACTCACCAGGATGATTGCGCTCTGCTAGTTCAAATCGTTGGCCGAGCCTGGTTTGTTCGGGATGGGGCAAGGCATAAGATCGCTTTTTAGAGATTTCGGAATACGATGGCAGCGTTGCGCAACTGCAAAAAATCGCAGACATTGCTATAACCAACAAAATTCGAAATAGGGCTACTATTCCCGTTCTACACTTAATAGAGAAATAACTTGTTTCCATTGATCCTAAAGACGGAGAATTACCGAATTAGCATTCGTTACTTATACTTTAGGAGTTGAGGCTGTGTCAAATTGGAGAAAACTAAGGTACATTTCACTTAAGGGCGTAGGATGTGCCAACCAACGGGCGGTGCATAATTCGAGTTTAATGACATCAACTTTAGGCGGAATTATGTTGCACATGGGACGCAAAGTTTACGGTATTCGGTCATACTGATAGATTAACTTGTCAGTCTTGCGCCGCTCGTTGGTTGGCACATCCCAACTAATTACACTGATAACCAAGCTAATCGGTACCATCAATCGGCGCGTATTTGTACTGCGGAAGCAGTTGTAAGCATTTTCATTACATGACTAACCAGCATAACCAGCATAACCACCCCTCCCCCTTCCAGCAAGAGGAGTAGTTTATGAAATACTTAATCCTAACAATTATATAGCCTAACGATTACTTATCTAAGCACCAAGCCAGTGGCTCCTGCAGGAATACCGGAAATGCTGCTTATACTTTTTAAGCCACCATTCCATTCAATGCCATACACGCCGATACTGTGATCACCATTGTTCAAGCTATACAAAATATTACCATCATGACTAACAACTAGATCCGTGGGTGTGTTTGCTATAACAGCTTGTGACATTAATAATGTTAAATTACCCGCATGATCAATGGCAAACGAGGATAGACTGCTAGCGGGTGTATCGGCAGTAAATGCCATACGGCCGTTAGGCGTAGTGGCCAGCCAGCATGCCGCAGTTTTACCAACCGCTACGGCTTTATCCAACAATTTAATTTCGCCATTTTCCTGTAGTTTATAAGCGGATACCGTTGCGGCATTGGCTGCACCGCCCTCTGCTTCTGAGACAAAGAAGCTATCGTGATGACCAAACGCAAAACCGAACGGTGTGTTTCCAGCAGAATTAATGGTATACGTAGTTGCTGGAATACCATCGTCATCGAGTAAGATACTGGTTATTTTACTGTTGGCTTTTTCGGTAACAACCAAAGTATCACCGTCTTTATTAAAGCTGATTTGCGCTGCACCCGCACCCATACTCCCCAAGCTAAGATAAGATTTTGCCAAAGGATGTAACTTACCTTTAGAACGATCAAATTGATAACCAAAAATAGAATTGTCACCACTGTTTACCACGTAGACCTTATCATGGCTAACGGTAATACTAATTGGTGTAACCCCTGATTCTTTAACATGATCCAGCAAAACCAATCCATTTTCGTTGATTTTAAATACCGACACTTCATTGCTGCCGGCATTCACTGCAAACAAAAACCGATGGTCGTGGCTTAATGCCAAAGCCCCCTGATTACCCAAACCTGTGGTAGTACCTTTACCACCCGTAGCAAAATGTTTAACTGAAGTAGTATTCCCCCAGTTATCAATGTGTAAGGCATATACCGCATTTTGACTGGCATTCGATAGCGTGTAGAGTGTATCACCCTGTATATCGTCTTCATCGGCTTGGCAAACAGGTGCCATTAAAGGTGTCAGACAAAGTGTTAAAGTAGCGAGTTTAAAATACTTGTGCATAAAAATCCTAGTCTGTTAGTGTTAGAAATTCCGTTGCAATGTCCTATTAATGGCTAGTAACGGTAGGACTATTGTGCAGAGATTCAGATCACGAATTCATCACACTTGCATCAAATTTCAGTGATAAATGACGTGATAATTAGAAAATTTATGGGTTATGCGGGTGTAAGTAGGCACATCAACAGCAACAAATGCGCCTTGCTTGGCCTTACAATGCCAAATTTATGCATCTAATGGCACAGTTATAATAATTTGCGTTCCCTCTAATGGTTTACTAAATAGCTCTAGATGCGCCCCCATTGCAAGCGCATACTCACGCATGAGTAATATACCCAAATTATTAGAATTTACATCATAAGCTTGACCATCATTGCTGATATCAATACATAGATAGCGAGATTCGTTGTTATCAATTGTTATTTTAATACGAGTCGCTGCGGACAGTTGCACGGCATTATTAAGTGCTTCGGATATCACTCTGTATAACATAGAGGTCTTGAAAGTATCAATACCGTGACAGTCGCCATTAATCAGTAATTCGCACGGTATTTTGTGACGGCGTCTAAATTCCTGACATAAATTAGCCAAAGGCTGTACCAATCCTTGCGAAAAATCAGGGCTGCGTAATACATTAACTAGAGTGGAAATGGATTGATTACATTGATCGGCTTTTGCCAACATGGAATTGGCTCTTGCTACTAAATGCGGGTCTGCCTGATTTTGCAGTATAAATAAGGAAATATCCAAACGTAAGGCTAATACTACTTGAGCAAGATCATTGTGTAATTCTTTGGCAATAACGCCCGATTCACGCTCTAACAACGAATGCCATAAAGAGATAGTATCCACTAGCTGTTGCTGTTTACGCACAGTGTCTGTCAGTGGATCAATATTTTCTATTTTATGCTTCATACCTGTATTTTCGCACACTCAACACCAAACATAGATTATATACTTGGTTTACCGAAATTACGGCGCTTCAACTAAATGACGGTAATACTGGTAAAATATAAGTTCTAATTAAAAAAACACGATCATGAAAACCCTTTTTACCACTTCATTTACATTGATACTGTGCTTAACCCTACATACCGTAGAGGCAAAGACCTTGTGTACATTGGTTTCAGATCCATTAAACAATACGTCGATTATACAAGAAGGTCAGTGTGATGAGCAGGTAACGCCCGCCTCCACTTTTAAATTGGTTTTAAGTTTAATCGGTTTTGATTCGGGATATTTAATCAACAAAGATACACCGGCCCTGCCCTACCTAGCCAGTTACGCAGCAGAAATAGAAAGCTGGAAACAAACCACCACACCAAGTTTATGGATGGCAAACTCGGTGGTTTGGTACTCGCAACAGCTGACTCAATGGTTGGGGCAAAAGCAATTTACGTATTATGTTAACCAATTTCAATACGGTAATCAGGATTTAAGCGGTGATGCAGGCAAAAATAATGGACTTACCCATGCTTGGTTGAGTTCTTCTTTAAAAATATCCCCCTTGGAGCAACTGTCGTTTCTTAAAAAACTGGTTACTCGACAATTAAAGGTATCAGATACGGCTTATGAACAGACTGAACAACTTACTTTAATCACCACGCTTGACAATGGTTGGGAAATTCATGGTAAAACCGGGTCAGGACGCTTTCCATCATTACCGGAAAACAGTACAAACGCGGTTAATCTTGGTTGGTTTATAGGCTGGGCCATCAAAGATGCTAAAGTGATCATTTTTGTGCATAATCTTATACAAGATAATGAACACCCCCCTGTTTCCGCTGGCATGACGGCAAAAAAGGAAATGATGCTATTATTGCCAACAATACTTCAGACACTGTAAGGACATGAGATAGAATAGGTTTATTACTTTAATAACCACTTTTTAACTCATGGTATATTAGAAATAATCTAAGCGCACTAATCGCACCATAATTGACCGTTTAATGATGCATTTGCACCATTATGGATCAATACATAACATTTCCAAGTTTCAATTTATTAGCTTTTACGCTAATTTGAAATTATGGTCTATTTCTTGCTTAATATCTCTAAATTCTTGTTTGGCTGTAATATGAAACATTAATTACCAATTACAAACAATATATTTACTATAATGGAAGCACTACCTCTTAGTACAAAACATAGTTTCGACGGTAATAGGATCGTTGCAAAAGAAATATGTCAAGTTGTTGCTGATACTAATAAATCAGTATGATTGCGGAAGATAACAACTTGCGCAGCACCCAATCAACACAATTGGCGTTTCAATTAGAAAATGCAGTGAATAAAAGAGTTATTTCCCTTTTAGATTTACTGTTTAACAATTATTGATTGAGCATAATGATGTTAGAAAAAATTCTAAACACACTTAACGATGAAATACACTCTTATAGTAGTATTGCATTACGCAGTGCATTTCAACCCATCATAAGCTTATCGCATCAACGCATTGTAGGCTATGAAGGATTAATTCGCGGCTTCTCTGCAATGGGTGACAGTATTTCGCCCATTGATATATTTAAAATAGCTGAAAGCAATTCTGACATTATTTATCTTGATCGCTTATGTAGAGCCTTACATATCAACACTTTTAGAAATTGTGATGATGATATCAACTGGTTATTTTTGAATGTAAATCCCGATGTAGTGGTTAATGGTAGAAAGCAAGGCCAATTCTTTGCTCAATTGCTAGAATTAATGCAAATAAAGCCCGAAAGAATTGTCATTGAAATTTTAGAAAGTCCATCTTTAGATGAAAAACAACTGTTTAGATGTGCTGATTTTTACCATGAAATGGGATGTTTAATTGCTATTGACGATTTTGGAGCGGGTCATAGTAATTTCCAAAGAATATGGCGAATTAAGCCACAAATTGTTAAGCTGGATCAGCATATTATTAGACATGCCTGCATTAATAATATGGCAAGACGCATGCTGCCTAATATTGTAGCCACTATGCATGAGGCTGGCAGTCTTGTATTGATGGAAGGCATAGAAAATGAGCAAGAATCCATGATTGCTATGGAGGCAAATATTGATCTTGTTCAAGGCTATTATTTTAGCCGCCCAGCCTTCACACTGGATTCTAATACTAATATTAAACCCATTGTAGAAAATCTGTTTACTACTTATAAGGCAAATTTTAGCAAAAGAATTAAAATTAACCCCTACCTTAGCTATATTGAGGCCATGCAGTCGGCACTCGTAAAACTGCAAGTATCTACCAACCTGGATGATTGGTTACATTCAATTAGTATTGTATTAAATTTACCTGGGGCTGATCGTTATTACTTGTTAGATGAAAATGGTATACAGATTGGGGAAAGCTATTTAATTAACAAAATTGACGAGCCTGCGTATTACCATTTTAAGCCTATGTCGAATGGAAACAAGGCAAATTGGATACGCCGTCCCTATTTGCAACGTGCGTTGCAAGAGTATAACAAAGTACATATCACACGACCCTATTTGTCGATTGCCAATGGACGTCTGTGTATTACCTTGTCGACAGCGTCTATAATGCATGGCTCTATCATCATTTTGTGCTATGACATTGATATCAGCAAAAGCGCATAACAACTCCATGTCAATTATTCGTAATACTCCAGCATGAGCTGTTAACCATTAGATTTTAACAGCATAAATAAAAGGCTAAGTTAACCAATTTCCACACGATTGCGGCCATTTTGCTTGGCGCGATAAAGCCGTTCATCCGCCACATGAAACAAAGCCACAACTTCACCGTCGGCAACATCCACTCGCGTACCGCCAATAGAGACGGTTACAATCTGCCAGTTGGCATTTTCTTTATGCGGAATGGAAAGCTGGCGAACTGCATTAACAATGGTGGTTGCAATGCTTGTAAACGCCTCCATTGTTACATTGGGCAGTATCACCGCAAATTCTTCGCCGCCATAGCGGGCGGCAAAAGCATTTTGAACAAGTTTATCAAAAAGCATTTTATTAAGCACTTCAGTAATCGCCCCCGCAAAACGCTTTAAGCATTCGTCGCCAGCCAGATGACCGTAGCTATCATTAAATTTTTTAAAATTATCGATATCCAGCATTAACAGACCAAAAGCCAAGCCCATCTGTAAGGCACTGCCCCATACTGTATCAATCTGTAAATTCATGTTGCGGCGGTTGCTCAACCCAGTTAGCCCATCTAGATTAGCAAGCTGATCTAGCTTGCGGTTGGCTGTAGACAGGCGCTGTCTAAGTGTTGCAATACGCGCCATCGCTGTCATTTTGGCTTGTAAAACGGCTTCTGGGACAGACTTGGCTATAAAATCGTCACCACCCGCTTCGATTGCAGACAATAGATTTTCAACCGTATCAGAAGAAGTCAGAAAAATAACAGGTGTCCAAGCCCATTGCTGCTTGGCTTCAATAGTGCGGATATGGTGCGTGGCTTCAAAACCATTCATGACAGGCATCTCTATATCCATAAGAACCAGATCAGGTGCCGAATGAAGAAACAACTCTACGGCAATCTTTCCATTTTCGGCCAGTATGACTTCATAGCCAAAAGCTAAAAGCCTAGCATTCATTAATGCAGAAACCGCTCTTGTATCTTCAACAAGTAAAATTTTCAACTAGCACCTCTTAGTTCATGTAAAGTTATTTTAAGTAACCATTTGGGTGCTGAGAATAATAAGTTTTTTAGTTTACGGCTTAAAGCATAGTATAAAAAATATTAAGCTTTTTTTGCAAATTAAAAATGAACATTGTATTAATAGTTATAATTTTTATAAGCTTATAATACTACATTTTGCAGTTAAGAGTTTAGGAAATCAATTCGAATTAATCACTATTTGTATGAGCGTTATGCAAGCATAAGATAATGGTTAGCATAGACGATGAGTTGACAAAGCATTACACTATATTTATTTAAAAAACTGAATATTATTAAAGCAGTATTAAGATATTATTTCCCCAATACAATTATCTGTTAGCGCGTTAACTAATACTGCATATCGATATGTTTGGCAAAATATGACTCTTCAACCCTAACGGCTATTATTTTATCCGCATTCCGTTCATAGTCTATACCGGGTGGCGCAATTTTTGGCAATATGTCTTTACGAATATGACTCAGATCCGCTTGCATATAAGTTTTATTAGAAAACGTCAAGGGTATATATTGCTCCGCAAAACGTGGATCTTGATAAAATTTTGATAAACCTGCAGCAAAAGCTTGTTGCGATCCAAAAATAAAAGTAGGCTTTATATCAACAAATAACAACTTAGTCATAAATTCACGATCACTCATATGCTTAGCGATTGCCTTACTACCCAACCCCCCTAAATCAATCAAATCTATAGTTGCATTATATGCCGCCCCGCCTGCATCGTGATGAGCCAGGGTAGGATGGGCAATGGACAATCGTTTTGCCACATTGGCAAACTCCTGACCAATAGTGGCGACAACAGACATTGGTGTTGTTGGTAATGCTGAAAAATTCACTAACGCTTTAGTTTCGTCGACAAACATCAACACTGTGATTAAAAGCAAGGTAAGGTTTGCTTTTTGACCAAAAGCATGGCAAAAGCGTGGCACTGCGTCTGCAACCAATATCATTAACACTGGCAATAAGGGAGCTAAGAATCGATACTGCCCCATCCAATCACCCCCTGCATATATTACAAAAATCAGTTGCGAAACCACTATAGATGCAGCAATGCGAATAGCGGGATTGCGTAAATTGACCAGCGGTAACAATGGCAAAACCAGATACAAAGCGGTGGAACTTAACCAATCAAACACATATCCCCAGCCACTACCAAAGGGATTAAGTATTTTTAGAAAACTGGCATCAACAGCTTTAACATAGTAAGGATTGGTAAATAGCTCTCCAAAATAGCTAAAACGAAATACTAATAAAACTATTAATACCATAAATGGCAATAGTCCTATTTTCAGACAATTGATAATAAAGGTGGAATATCGAAACGTCTCACCAGAGGCAAAAGCCAAAGCACAACCAATGACAATTAAGGGCGTTTCTGGTCTGGTTAATATTAATATCGATAAACAAAACGTCATCCATCGCCAGCTATTCAGCTGCGCCGCTCTAACAATGCATACAAACAAAAAAGCCTGCATGCCGTGTTCTAGTCCAGATGCAGACCATATTAGAAAGGGTGCTTGTAATCCCAGTACCAAAAGTAGAGCTAGCAAATAGACAGATATTTTCTGTGTATGGTAAATCACCACTATCCACGCCAACCCTAAAGCCGCTACACCTAACACAATACTTAACATTTTGGCGCTGTACGGAATATCAGCGCCAAAATAATTCATTGCTGATAACAGTAACAACCAAGAGGTATCCGAATATCCTTCTTCAGGTACATGGCCTGGAAATAATACCAAGCCATAGCCATTCACAAAGTTTTGCACGTAAGCAAAGGTTATCGCCGCATCGTCAATTATCCAATTGAATAATGGTTTTTGCATTGCCAGATAACTACAAGCAACCGTCAATCCTAAAATTAATTGATAGACCGGCTGATTTATGTTGTCAAAATAACACCATCTTGCCAATATCAACGGTATTAGACACAGAAAAACCAGACCCAATGATACTGTCACCGTCATACTGGCTAGCTTAAAATCAGTTATATTCGTTTGTGGCAACATCGCAAAACGATTAGCAATTAATTCTGGATGCAAGCAAATTTCCCATCCAAAAATCAACAACGAACAACTTAACAATGCGAATATTTTGTTTCGTGAAATACCGAACAGCATGTTTATGCCTTTCCCTATTCGAATTGGAGTGTAGTCACCAACACCAATAATTCCTAATTGTCGTTTCCTTGAAATGGGGCCATTTTTCATTCAGGCTATTTACCTAATTCTTCTCAACAGGTAACTGATTATTTGTTTTACTACGTTGAATCACAAAGGCTTTTAAAATTCCTGTTTGCTTGTTATAAGTGCCTACAACATGGGTTTGTTCCCCCACATACAGAACCGTGCTACGGGAATTTTTAATCGCATCGTTTGCATCAACTTCCACAAGTTTCCCAGCTGGGGTTTCCAGGGTAAATTGTTTGTCACTTATACTCACTATTTTGCCTGTGGTTAAATTTCCAGCAAAACCAGGGGGTAGCTCTTCATTATCGATGGTTGCACCAATGACTAAACAACACCAACCTGCAATGATAATCGACAGTAAATAATGCATCTTGCACACCCTTATTTTGTTAGTAATCCAAAAATGGCTAATTGTTTATAGCTCGCTACGTACACATAGCCATTTGCAACAACCGGAACGAGATTTGCATTGCCGCCGATATTTGGCCAAGTGCCAGCATCAGCGGTAAATATGGTTGCCAAACTATTGTTTGGATCGAAAGCATAAAGTTTAATAGGTGAAGTACTACTTAAGGGGCGTGAGACGGCCCAAATAATTTGATTAACAGAAGCTGCTGAAGAGATACTGGTAAAAAAACCCCAATCTTGGCCACTACTCAGGTTTTGTGATGTGGCTTCATGAATAAGCTGTGGAACTTCAGTTGACGAAGTCTGTACTTTCCAGGTATTGACTGGCAGCCCGCCACTAGTAACAACATGCGCTATACCATTACCATCAACATACATTGACTGCCCACAAAAGCATGCACCCATCTGGGAAATGCCTAAAACATTATCAGGCCCTCCCTCCGTATATCCCCCCAAATTGTCACTATTAAGCAGGTAAATTAATCCGTTTTTTCCAGCAGCAACAGCCAAATTGGGTATTTTTCCAGGTTGCGGTGGCAACAACAGCACGCCACTAGCACCAAAATCACCATCTATATCATCAAGAAACTTTACATCATAAGGTGTAAAAATATCTGTAACCGTACTTAGATCTGGCGAAACTTTGACCACGCTTTCCTGAATATTACTGACACCGTTGTAACTGGTTGTGTTGTCAGCATTAGACCCACTATTACCTGTGATAAAAAATAACTGACCCGATGCGTTTGAGGAAATGCCATACCCAGACATCCAGATAGCTGAAAGCGCTAGTGTATTAGTGGCTTCGCTGTCGGTCAGTTGATTTGCGGTAAGGGGTTGCAGTGTGTCACTAGACCAGCCTAACAACCAGCCTCGTGATTTATTGCCACCCAAATCGCAGAAACTGCCAAAGCCTGCATAAACATTATTATTGGTTAAAATCAATGCAGGTCGTTGCCGTTGATAAGTGGCATTGAATGTAAATACACTACCGTCAGTCAACTTATGTGAGGCGGTAATCACCACAGGTGGAATTTTGTCAGTCAGGCTACCTAAATCAAGCGCATGGATACGATATACAGGACCATTAGTTTCGCTCGTGTAAGTAATTAAATATAAAAGATTCTTTATCGGGTCAATAACCGGGGTGCTGGTAATACCCACATTGGGACCATTATTCATACAGGTAATAGGCCACACAACCGGTGATCCCAAATTACTACTTAATAGTATTTGTCCACTTAATGCATCAATTGCATATACAGTATTACTTTCAGTAACGACATACACTACATTATGTGTACCCGTAAAATTACCTTTGCTAATGCTTACATTCGGTACCAGTAATGGTTGTGCGTCCACCTGATCGTCAAGTGTGACCGTGTTTAATAAACCAAACTTAGCAGTATCTGCAACATTGGCTGGGGTAAGCAAGGTTTCATTTGCATTCCAGCCTGTACGCAAATTATCGTTATGGTATGTGGTTACCGCTACGGGTGGAATATTGGTGCCATAAATAAGGGTAGAAATACCAAATTTGATTAATTTTGGATTTGAAAACTTAACAGTGACAGCCGGTAACTTTTGCGCCGTTAACCAACCTAAGTTGGGTAAGGCAACAACTATGCTAGGATTGCCATTATTATCTGTACTGGTAGCATTTTGTAACTTTACATTGGCTGGTAAGCCGGTAACAGCAACGGTTATGGAGGTGTATAAAGGGTTTCCGGTATTGGTTAACGTTAAGGTTGAATCATAGGTGTGAGTAGTCCGATTCAGTACCAGCCCAGTAACAACAGCTTTGACTTGACCACTGACATTACTTTGATTACTCAGTACCGCTGCAAGACTAATACTGCTGCATAACAGGTTGACCAGAAGCGTGATAACGAATATTACTTTCATGATATCAACCTATAGTTTTAAGTTTAAGTCAGGGTAACTTTTCAGTTTTAATGTGGACTAACTGTTTGTAATTTAAACAGCATGAACAATATGTCGACGGTTTTTAAAAATAAACGCCATTATCGCTGCCGAAAACAACCCAAACGTTCCTGGTATGGGCACTAAAGTCGTATCAGGTACACCCGCCTTCCAGATAACGGGATTAGTGATATCGGAGCTGGCTTTATTCAAAGTTAAACTACCCGATGCTGTTCCATCGATACTAAATAATAATAATGAATTAGCCGTGGTTATATCGGTGGTCGTAAACAGACTGCTACCGTTACTATCTAATAAATAAATGGAAAAAGAATCAGGCACACTGGCAAGCGGATCAAAATTTTCAGTGGCGGTAAAATTAAAAGTAAGGGAGTTACCCAATTTTATCGGTTGAATTAATTCATTGAAAAACTGTGTGTTTTTAAGAACAACACTTGATTGTAGACTCCCAGTTACATCACCCTGGGTAGTGGGGTTAGCCGAAGATAAATCGCCATCCGTTGTGAAACCAGAAAGTGTAATTGAATTGGAAAGGTTTCCATCACCTGCTACAAAATCAAACACTAATTCTGCATTGGTACCAATATAAGGCGTGGTAATAATGTCAGTAACAATCTGTGTGGCATGTGCGGACATTAATATAAATTGACTCACTATTATCGTCAAAAGGTAATATCGGAAAGTATTATTTTGTATCATTCCTTGCTCCTAAGTTTGAATAATAGGCTAGTCTACTTATGCAATTAACTTTCAATAAGTTGCCCTATAAATTTACGCGTTAATAATAAACATTACCGCTTATTCAGTATTAATCTGGACAGACGCAATCAGTTATTAACTGGCACAACTTGAGTTTAAGTTTATAATGAGTTCTAGCATTAAAGATATAGGTATTATTACCTATTAAATGACTACCTAAACCTAGACAAGTCTAAATCCGGCGTAAGTTTGTTAACAATTTTATGTAGAAAAGCGTTATAAGTAGTTAAGCACTTAGCAACAAGTCTGTATGTAATTTAATATGTCGAATCGTACAGACTGCACAATGTAGTGCATAGTGGCATTTTTGCTAGGTGCTTACCCGATCATTCTAAATTTTTCCTGATTACCCGCCTTAACAATCGGTTATTGCCACCGAATGCAGGAATGGGTAACGGTTTACATGAATTTTTTCCGGCAGGAAAGTCGCTTTGATAGGATTGACGGGTGTAGCCTAATGGCATGACTTACCCAAACTCCAATTGGAATTTGGGTAAGTCAGCTAATTATTTAGCGCTTTTCAATAAATCCCGTATTTCGGTTAATAAAACCACTTCAGGACTAGGTTCTGGTGCAGCTGCTGGAGCCGGGGCGTCTTCATTTTTTTTGAGTTTATTAATCAGTTTGACTACCACAAAAATGGCGGCAGCAATAATGGTAAAATCAACAGTACTTTGAATAAAATGACCGTAATTTAAGGTGACAGCAGGCGATTTATCAACCGCTTCTTTTAAAGTGATTGCTAAATTAGAGAAATCAACACCACCAATTAACACGCCTATAGGCGGCATGATAACGTCTGCTACAAAGGATGATACTATCTTACCAAAGGCAGCACCGATCACAATACCGACTGACATGTCGATAACGTTTCCTTTGATCGCGAATTCCTTAAATTCTTGTAATATACCCATTTACTCTACTCCTGAATTATTATTAAGATTGAATAGAATAATACAAATGCAACAATTGTGCGATCTAGAATTGCGCTAATCATGATCAAGATTAGCGAGCCTCATCAACTACAGTAGTATATCAATAGTTTACCGTTCGTACTGAGCCCGTCGAAGCACAAAAGCCAGGTTTTTCGAAGCTCCCTAGAGCTTAAGCGTTACTTTAAATATACAATGGAGCCATTTTTCGCCAATAGCGCCCCTGATGCGCACGACCATCCCATTCGTACATGACATGTGGAATGCCTTTATGCGTGAGTATGCGCCCAAGTAAGTGATTATTTTCAAGAAACGGATCTTCTTTACCAATGACTATAATAATATCCAGTTTACGGATTTCACTGATATGTTTCTCGCTAGTCAAATTAGGTAAAAAATGAGTGGGGGTATGAAAGTAAATATCTTCGTTGTAATAACCGTCGAATTGATCTTTAAATTCTTCCACACCCATGGTCAAATCGAAACGTCCAGAAAACGCCGCTAATTTGCGGAACAATTGCGGATGCCTAAATGCGATATTGGCAGCATGATAAGCACCAAGGCTGCAGCCATGTGCAATCCAGCACTCATGCGAATTTTTAGCATTCATAAAAGGCATAACTTCCGTCAGGATATAATCTTCAAACTGTATATGTCGTAAAATACGATCTTGAGGACGATTCCAAAAACAGTAAAAAGTTTCGTGATCAATACTGTCCAAACACACCAGTTGCAAATAGCCGGCAGTAATTTTATCTTTTAAAGACTCTACAATACGTAAATTTTCATATTCATAAAAACGACCATCGCGGGTTGGAAAAACCAATACTTTGGCACCAGCATGGCCAAATACCAATAATTCCATATCGCGTTCTAAACGCGGACTGTACCAATGATGATATTCTCGATTCATAAATTAAGGTTGCATGTCTCCAAAGAACTGCTGTAATTCCGTCAATAATTGCATTTCTTGCAGCGCTTTATTGGGGTAATCAAAATGACCAGCATCCAGTATAAATAAATGTTTTTCGGCAGCCCAGGCATTATATAAGGAAAATTGACCTGGTGGAGCGACGACAGGATCAAACTGCGCCAACGCAAAGTGTCCTGCTTGAGTGACAAAACCGGCCGCAGATGCAGCATCATAATAAGCTAATGTTGCAGCAATATGACTATTCTGACTGGCGTATTGTCTAACAGCGGCTGCACTGCCTATGGTTTGCAGCGTTAGTCGTAAGGGTTGGTTACCAAAAGTAGGCACATTAAAATGCGCTCGTTGTATACGTTTATCCCACGGTAATGCCAAAGCACCGATCCCGCCACCAAAACTGATGCCCATATAACCAACGGCATTGCCTATATGTGGATATAAGTCTAATAAAACAGAGACCGCCATCCATATATCTTCTACACAACCACCCAGGATATAGTCGTCACGATTATGAATGCCATGCAATACATGTTGATCAGGTATAGAAGAAACAGATGCATAAGCGCTACGCGCTAACCCCCGAAAACAGGGAAATATAAATGCAGTATTTGGAATAGCCAGATGATAGTCAGGCTGATCACGACCACCGTAACCATGACCAACAACAATGCCTTGTTTTATTTGCTGATGTTCAGGTAATAACAGCCAACCATTAATTTGTACATGGTTAGTGGAAGCATAACTAAGATCATAGACCAAATAGCCGGCATGAGCCCCACACGCAGAAATCGAGTAGTGCGGGGTATGGCTAAGGGTATGCTGATAACGTAATTGCCAGTATTGTTGAAAATCAGCAGGTGCTTGTGGAGCTGGAACTGATAATAATCCATCAAGATTATAGCCGTAACTGGGATCGAACGGATAGTTATGGCTAAATTGAGTCATAAAATATAGCTAATAGCTAAAAAGATGTTGTGGTCTGTTCATCCTTTATTCTCAAAGCAGGGTGCAAACCATTTTAATAAAAAATAACAACAGCGGCTAAGAAACCAGTCTAACGCAGATAATGATCTTTTTTTGTAAAAAACTGCCAAGGTTAAGGCTTACACAAAACGACATAGTCTACGTTTTCCTGATTACGCCCAGCACCCAAAGGGCAAAAGCCTTAGTCTACTATTTTGTATTTTTCACGCGATGCATCTACCATATCCCGTAATTCTTTACCAGGCTTAAAATGAGGTACATGCTTTTCGGTTAAAGCAACCGACTCACCCGTTTTAGGGTTTCTACCTAAGCGTGCTGAAC
The DNA here is from genome assembly GCF_039904985.1 of Methylomonas sp. AM2-LC. NCBI lineage: Bacteria > Pseudomonadati > Pseudomonadota > Gammaproteobacteria > Methylococcales > Methylococcaceae > Methylomonas > Methylomonas sp. AM2-LC. The sequence continues at coordinate 2,682,927 of NZ_CP157005.1, read as the reverse complement.
GATGATGTAATGAGAAACTGCCAAAACCTCTAATCTCAATTCGGTCACCACTGGCTAAAGTATCACTCAAATGATCAACCACACAGCGTACAGCCAATTCCACATCTTTAAGAGCAAGATGGGGTTGTTTTCTTGTTAAAACTTCTATTAATTCTGATTTTGTCACAGCAAACCCTGAGTATTAATTGAAAAAAGGGTGATATGCTGATAAGGCATATCACCCTAAAGACGAATTTACTTGTCTATCTGTTTAAAGATATCGCCTAGCGTTGCAGAGCCGGCACTTTGTTGTGAATAGTCCTTAATTGCATTGGTCTCTTCTTCAACATCTTTAGCTTTAATAGATAAAGAGATGGATTTGGTTTTTTTATCGACACCAATGAATTTGGCTTCGATTTCTTCACCTTCTTTCAACAGGGTACGCGCATCTTCAACACGTTCACGTTGAATCTCAGACGCACGAAGATAGCCTTCCACATTGTCAGCCAAAGTGATGATTGCACCTTTAGCATCAATTTCTTTAACAGTACCTTTTACCAGACTGCCTTTTTCATGCACAGCAATATAGTTTTGGAAAGGATCTTGTTCCAGCTGTTTAATGCCTAAAGAAATACGTTCACGCTCGGAATCAACAGCCAAAATGACAGTTTCTACTTCGTCACCTTTTTTGTAATTACGGATGGCTTCTTCGTCATTTTCATTCCAGGAAATGTCAGACATATGTACCAGACCGTCAATACCGCCATCCAGACCGATAAAGATACCAAAATCAGTGATGGATTTAATTTTACCGCTGATTTTATCGTTTTTGTTATGTGTTGCTGCAAACTCATCCCAAGGATTTGAACGGCATTGTTTCATACCCAATGAAATACGACGACGTTCTTCGTCAATTTCCAGCACCATCACTTCAACTTCATCGCCTAATTGTACGACTTTAGATGGATTGACGTTTTTATTGGTCCAATCCATTTCAGAAACGTGAACCAGACCTTCAACACCTTCTTCAATCTCGACGAAACAACCATAGTCGGTCAGGTTATTGACCTTACCAAATACACGGCTGCCTGCTGGATAACGGCGGGCAATATTTTGCCATGGATCTTCATCCAACTGTTTCATGCCCAAAGACACACGGGTTTTATCTTTGTCGAATTTAAGAACTTTAACTTTAAGTTCTTGACCGATTTCAACACACTCGGAAGGATGACGCACACGACGCCATGCCATATCGGTAATGTGCAACAGACCGTCAACACCACCCAGATCAATAAACGCGCCGTAGTCAGTCAGGTTTTTAACCACACCGGTTACGATAGCGCCATCTTGCAGGGTTTTAACTAATTCTTCTCTTTCTGCGCTGTATTCGCTTTCAACCACTGCACGACGTGATAACACCACGTTGTTACGTTTTTGGTCAATTTTGATAACTTTGAATTCCAGATCACGATTTTCCAGGAAAGTGGTATCGCGGATAGGACGTACATCAACTAATGAACCAGGCAAGAACGCGCGTAACGCACCAACAGCCACGGTAAAACCACCACGGACTTTGCCGTTGATACGGCCGATAATAGTTTCCTGAGTTTCGAATGCTTTTTCAAGCTCACTCCAGGCTTTGCTTTTCTTAGCTTTATCGCGGGAAAGAAGAGTAGCACCCAAGCCATCTTCAAACAAATCGAGAGCAACTTCGATTTCATCACCAATATTGACTTCAAGATCGCCATCAGCATTCAAAAACTGCCATTTAGGGATTACACCTTCTGACTTAGCTTGTGTGCTAACAATAACGAATTCGTTCTCGATATCAATAACAGTACCGATTAACATGGCACCAGGACGCATTTCGGTCTTGGCAAAACTCTCTTCTAATAACTGTGCAAAGCTTTCGCTCATTTTTCTACTTTCCCAAACTTATTAAGGACTGCAATAAGTTTTTTCATGACATAAAATTAAAAAAAGCTGCTGAAAATCAGCAACCACCGCTTAGTCCGCCCGGACTAAATTAATTACCGCCTCTATCACCTGTTGAATAGTTAAACTGGAAGAATCCAGATAATACGCGCCCTGTGGTACAGTTAAAGGCGCTGTAGTGCGCTCACTATCACGTTGATCACGTGCTAGTATCTCTTTGGTAATCTGTATAAGGTTAGCATCAATTCCTTTCTCAATCAACTGCTTATATCGTCTTAATCCGCGTTCTTCTGCACTGGCGGTTAAATAGACCTTAAACTTTGCATCTGGAAACACCACACTACCCATATCGCGACCATCGGCCACCAAACCTGGAAGTTGTTGAAAATCCTTTTGTTTTTGCAACAAAACCTCACGAACCTCGGGGTAGGCAGCAATAATTGAAGCAGCATTACCGGTGGTTTCGGTGCATAAATTGGCACTGACATCCACACCATTAAGTCTAACAACTAATTCAGCACCACACTCAAATTCCAATTCCATGGCATAGGCAATTTCACAAATTTGTCTTAATTTGAGTAAATCGACCCCGGCTTGCGTAACCGCAATGGCCAAAGAACGATAAATGGAACCACTATCCAGATAATGCCAGCCCAGCTGCTTGGCAACTGCCCTGCTCACCGTGCCTTTGCCAGCACCACTGGGACCATCTATAGTTAAAACAGGTACTGTCATATTAAATACTGCTCAAATCTAAACCCAGATGCGTAGCCAATTGCGCAAATTCTGGAAATGAGGTATTGACGTTGGCACAGTCATGAATGGTAATGGCAGCATTTGCACGTAAGCCGGCTATTGAAAATGCCATGGCAATACGATGATCACCATGCGATTGCACTTCGCCGCCACCGATGTGACCACCGCCTTGAATGATCATACCGTCTTCTGTAGCTTGCGCATCTACACCCAATATTTGCAAGCCATCTGCCATCACTTGAATACGGTCAGACTCTTTTACGCGTAATTCTTTGGCGCCTGTAAGTACCGTTTGCCCTGTGGCACAAGCGGCGGCAACAAATAACACTGGAAATTCGTCTATCGCTAAAGGCACTAAATGTTCTGGAATAGCAATACCTGTTAACTGACTGGAACGTACCCGCAAATCAGCCACTGGCTCGCCACCGACAGAGCGTTCGTTTAATACTTCGATGTTAGCACCCATTAAACGCAAAATATCAATAACGCCGGTACGGGTAGGATTAATACCCACATGCTTTAAAGTGACATCAGAATCCGCAGCAATACTGGCACCCACCAAGAAAAAGGCCGCAGAAGAAATATCACTAGGCACATCAATCTGTGTAGCGGTTAATTTGCCCTGATTATTAATGCGCGCAGTACTGCTCTCGCGGCTAACAGGGTAACCAAATCCGTTCAGCATACGCTCGGTATGATCACGGGTTGGCGCAGGCTCTGTCACACTGGTTTCGCCTTCAGCATACATACCAGCTAATAACAAACAGGATTTAACCTGCGCACTGGCTATCGGCATATCATAATGTATGCCTTGCAAATTGGTTTTACCTTTAATATGTAAAGGTGCGGTGCCATTTTCCTGTGTTTCGATCTCAGCACCCATTAAAGCCAGGGGTGCGGTTACCCGGCGCATAGGTCGAGACTCCAAAGACTTATCGCCAGTCAAAATGGAATTAAACGGTTGCCCTGATAACAAGCCACTTAACAAACGCATGGAAGTACCGGAATTACCCAAATATAATGGCGCTTGCGGGGCTTTTAAACCATGTTTACCCACACCATGAATCGTCACTTCGCCATTCACCGGGCCTTCGATTTGTACACCCATGGCCCGAAACGCTTCCAACGTCGACATGGCGTCTTCGGCATTTAAAAAGCCTCTGACATGGGTAACGCCTTCTGCAAGTGAACCCAGCATAATAGAACGATGCGACATGGATTTATCGCCTGGAACACGAATTTCACCGCGCAAACTGCCGCCGGGCTGTACTTTAAATGTTATGGAGTGTGACATGATAATTTACTGTTTAGTCGTCTAATTGATCAAGAAAACGTTGCCGGGCATTTCTGGCATACGTAAAGTTTGCAAACAGTTGTTCGGACTGATCTTCAGCCAGTAACTGTTCAATGGTGCTTAATTCGGCCTGATACTGCCGTATCAAGGGTAGCAATTCGTGCTTATTTGCCAGACAAATATCCAACCACATGGTTGGATCACTGGAGGCAATGCGGCTAAAGTCTTTAAAACCGCCCGCCGCATACTTAAAAATTTCGCGTTGCTCATCCTTATGTCCCAGTAAGCCCACCAAGGCAAATGCCAGAATATGCGGCAAATGGCTGGTGGCTGCTAATACTGTGTCATGATGCTCTACCGTCATTAACGATACGCTGGAGCCTAATTGCGTCCAAAACTGAGTCAGAGCTTGGATCGCCAACGGGTCAGTATGTGCCAAAGGTGTCAGTATCAAACGCCGCTGCTTAAATAAATCGGCTTGCGAGGCTTCCACTCCGCTACGCTCTGCACCCGCAATGGGATGCGCAGGAACAAAATTGGCGGGCACCTGTGTAAAAACAGCTTCAGCAGCAGCCACCACACTGCCTTTGGTGCTACCTGCATCGCTATAAATACAGTCAGCTTGCCAATAGGGTGCGATTTGCTGAAAAACACTGCGCATAGCACCTACTGGCGTAGCAATAATCACGCAATCAGCATTGTGCAATGCCTCAGCCGCATCGGTATAAAAGCGGTCAATTACCCCTAACTCAACCGCCCGCTGTAGATGCGGTAGATTTTGTGCATGGCCCAAGGCCACAATCTCCGCACATAAGCCTTGTTGACGGGCAGCACGGGCGATGGAACCGCCAATCAAGCCCAAGCCAATGATGCATAAGCGTTTAAACACCCTTTAACACCTGTGCTAAAGCGTCAATAAACACCTTATTTTCTTGGGAAGTACCAATACTGACACGAATATGATTAGGCATTTCATAATTGGCAACTGGGCGCACGATAACGCCTTTTTGCAATAAGGCGTTATAAATAGCCATGCCGTTTTGCTGCACATCGACAGACACAAAATTTCCGGATGAGGGTATCCACTGTAAACCTAAGTGACTAAATGCCTGTGTCAATTGCAACATGCCGGCATTATTAGTAGCAACCGTCTGCTGCAAATACTCTGTATCGCCCAGCGCGGCTTCTGCTGCTGCTAAAGCCAAGCTGTTACTATTAAAAGGCTGCCTAACCCTATTCAATAAATCCGCAAGCTCAATAGAGGAAACACCATAACCAATGCGTAAACCCGCCAATCCATGGGCTTTGGAGAAAGTACGCGCAATAATCAAATTAGGATAACGCAACGGCCAATGCATAGTATCGCTACGTAAATCTGGCGCTACAAAATCAAAATAAGCCTCATCCAGTACACACAACACCTGAGCAGGTAAACTGGCAATAAAATCTTCCAGCTCGCTAGTGGCTAAAAGAGTGCCGGTGGGATTGTTTGGGTTGGCAATAAAGACTAAGCGTGTATTGGCATTAATAGCTGCACGCATGGCAGTTAGATCGTGTCCGTACTGTTTGGCAGGTACCACTTTTGCTTTTGCACCCACTGCTTGCGTCAAAATTGGATAAAGAGCGAAAGCATGCTGCGAGAACACCACCTCATGTTCTGGCGCTACAAAAGTACGCATCATTAATTCCAGTATCTCACTGGAACCATTGCCTAAAGTAATTTGAGCAGGGGTAACGTCTAAATGAGCGGATAATGCAGTTTTTAAGGCAAAACCGCTTCCATCTGGATAGCGCGTCAATTCTGGCAAGGCTGCCTGAATCGCTGCGGCGACTTTACGACCGGTGCCTAGTGGATTTTCGTTGGAAGCCAGTTTGACTATCTCTGTTAAACCCAGTTCGCGCTGTAATTCATCAACCGGTTTACCGGGTACATAAGGCACCAGTTGTTGCACACCGGCCAGGGCAAGCTCTATAAAATTGTTCATTGAATTAAAATTGGGTACTAAGCAGCGGTAAAAATTTATTTTGCAGACAGATCACTACACGCCTATAAAAACCAGGCTTAAGAAAACACCTTTGGCATGGCTAGCACAAATTGCAGTTGAAACTGTCTAATCTTGGCATTATCGCATTTTTACGTACTTAAATTAAAGCTGTAGTTTATATTTTACTGAGTATCCGCTCAGACTGCCCTAAAGCAAGCGTCATAACCACTTCAGACCTTACCAGCGATACAACGCATCGTTTCATGCAAATAAATGTTTACCCTGTGCTGGTTAAGACTTTATTGACGTTGTGGGTTAAAATAATTGCTCACTTTTTGTAGCCTGCAAAAAAGGCAGAACCTTGTATAAACAATACTTTCATTTCGACGAACTGCCTTTTTCAATTGCCCCTGACCCCCACTTTATGTTTATGAGTGAACGTCATCAGGAGGGATTGGCGCATTTACTGTATGGCATTAATATGGGAGGTGGTTTCGTAGCCTTAACCGGTGAGGTGGGTACCGGTAAAACCACACTGTGTCGTTGCCTGCTGGAGCAGTTACCGGAAAACTTAGATATTGCTTTAATATTAAATCCCAAACTGAATGCCCTGGAATTATTGTCCACTCTCTGCGATGAATTAGGCATTGCTTATGAAAAACACTGGCAAACTTTAAAATATTTTATTGATAGTATTAATCAACATTTGTTAAACGCTTATTCCAATGGCAGACGCACGGTTTTACTGATTGATGAAGCGCAAAATCTAAGCCTGGAAGTGCTAGAACAAATTCGACTGTTAACCAATCTGGAAACCAGCAAAACCAAATTATTGCAAATTATACTGGTAGGACAACCAGAGCTAAAAGAACTGCTTAATCAACAGAACTTACGCCAACTTAACCAACGTATTACTGCGCGTTATCATTTATTACCGCTTTCCATTACTGAAACCCGCGCGTATATCCAACACAGACTCTTAGTTTGTAAGGGTAATCCCAACCTGTTTACGGAACGGGCCATACGTAAAATTTATCAGTATTCCTCAGGTGTTCCCCGAATTATCAACATCATATGTGACCGGGCGTTATTGGGTGCTTATGCCAGCAATGTCACCAGCATTACCCCGGCTATTATTAACCGCGCCGCCCACGAAACCTTAGGCATTAGCCACCTACCCCATCGTCTAAATGCCAAGTTAGTGTTAATGTTAATTTGTAGCAGTGCAGTGTTAGCTTATATTCTGTACCAGAATGATTCTTTAACACACGCAACCAAACTTCTTTCCGTAAAAGCGGCTTCGACTCCGGAAATACAAACGAAAGTAAATCGCCCGCCAGCCGTTCCCAATGTTCCAGTTACGCCGCCGCCTGTTGCGCAGCCTGCCCAGGAAAGCGTGGCAACCACCAGCAGCGATACAAGCTTTAAAACTTGGCTAAACAATCCCGGCTTAACACTGAATGCAAGTTTTCTAGAGACGCTAAAAATCTGGAAAAAACCGATACCTGCCGACAATCAAATCGATTGTAAAAAGTTAATATTATTAGGCTTACATTGCCTGATGGACACGGCTGAGTGGCCAGAGTTATTAAAACTTGATCGCCCCGTAATTCTAGAGTTTGATTTACCCTCAGCAGAAAAACGCTATGCACTACTGATTGGCGTGCGTAAACAGCAAGCACTGATTCGGGCCGACAAGGATTTAAGCTTTCCAGTCAGCGATATTTTGTCACTATGGAACGGCCATTATCTATTACCCTGGCAATCAACCCGTCCTAAAATGACAAATATCAGCCCCGGCGAAGTGTCTACTAATGTGGTTTGGCTTAGACAACAATTAAGTGCTGTACTGGGAAAAACCAGCACTAGTAAGCAACCCTTATTGTTTGATGATAGCCTTAAAAACCAAGTAATTAGCTTTCAGCACCAGCAGCATTTATCCGCTGACGGTGTTGCTGGCGCGCGCACATTAATACAACTGGATAATATTTCAGGTGCATTAAACTCGCCACATCTGCTGCTGAAGGAGTAACATGTCTTATATTTTAAACGCCTTACGCAAATCAGAACAAGAACGTCAGGCCATACAACCTGACTCGATCACCCATCGTATCAGTGTTCAACATCCAAAGCGTTCCAAAACCTCAACCTTTCTGATTGCTATACTGCTTATCAGCAATTTGGCAATTTTGGTTTACTTTCTAGGCTTTACAGCAAAAAATCAACCCACTGCTGTAACAAGCTTGACTGATGAGAGCGGCTTACCAGCCGATGCAGCCACACGGCACAAAAAAACTACACCTATCACCCCCACCTCTAAACCCGCTGAGAACAAAACAGTCACTAACAACAAAATCGTTACAGCCAAACCAGCCGCAGTAGCCACACCTGTGATAGAACAAGCCGCTGAGAAACCAACTGTTAATATCGAAACCGTGCGCATAGAACCACCCCAGCCACAGCTACAAAAAATTGAACCCGTTGTTAGTCAGGAACCCGTAAAAACCGCGCCACCGATTGTGCGCAACGACTTACCCTTTATGGATGATTTACCTGCTGAATTACGCCGTTCGCTGCCAAATTTATCGATCAATGTATTTGGCTATGCAGCCACACCTGCGCAGCGTTTTGTGATGATAGATCTGGTTAAATACGTACCCGGTCAGCGTATCAAAGATATATTAGAACTTAAAGAAATACGCGAAGATTGTATTGTAGTCAGTTATGAAGAGACTACGTTCAAAATTAAACGGCCTTAGTAAAAGCGTATTTGTAGGCTAGCCCCCCCCCTACTCTACTTAGTCGCTTTCACTGCTTTCAGCCATGCTGACATTTCGTTTACTTTGGCGTTTTTTCCATTGCGAATAAAAATAAGTACAGCCCGATAACACACCCGCAGCGGTGGCAATATCCCCTAACCAGGGTGCCAAGATAACTATCATAGGCTCATCGTCAATACCTAACCAAACACCCACAGCACTGAGTCCGGTGGGCGTATAGACAGTAGCCCCAAATGCAGAAATTCCGGCAATAATGCCCGAGGCCATAGAGACACTTTCCACTCGACTTGCAACTGTTTCGTGATTCATTATTCGTTAGTCAGTAAATAAAATTAGAGTTGCCAGAACTTTTTCACAGCGTAAAATTAAATTGTAGCTTGAAATAGGCCTAGGCCATTATTTTATAGCCAAATACTCTTTCTGATCAATTAACAACCATCAATGACAACCACAAGTTTTTTCTGGCACGACTACGAAACATTTGGTACCGACCCGCAACGTGACCGAGTCTGCCAGTTTGCCGGCATCCGCACCGATCTGGATTTTAACCCCATAGAAGCACCCGTCATGCTGTATTGCCAAGTGGCAGCCGATTACCTACCCCAGCCCGAAGCATGCCTAATTACGGGCATTACCCCACAAATTGCCAATGAAAATGGTGTTTGCGAAGCCGAGTTTACCCGCACCATACACCAACAACTGGCGGAACCTGGCACCTGTAGTTTAGGCTATAACACGCTGCGCTTTGATGATGAAGTGACTCGCAATCTACTGTATCGAAATTTTTATGATCCTTATGCACGGGAATGGCAAAATCATAACTCACGCTGGGATATGATAGATATAGCCAGAGCCGCGCGTGCCTTAAGACCAGAGGGCATTAACTGGCCAGTGAATGCCGAAGGTATCACCAGTTTCAGACTAGAGGAACTAACCAAGGCCAACGGCATTAGCCATAAAGGGGCGCATGATGCCTTAGTCGATGTTTATGCAACGATAGCCCTAGCAAAATTAATTAACGAAAAACAACCTAGACTGTTTAGTTTTTTATTTGAAAATCGTAACAAAGCCGCCGCACAAAAGCTATTGCAAGTCGGCAGTTATAAGCCGTTAGTCCATATTTCCGGTCGTTTTCCGGCGCGTAAAAATTGTCTGGCCATTGTATTACCGCTTTGCCAACACCCAACCCATAACAACGAAGTGGTGGTGTATGATTTAGCCGTTGATCCAGAACCTTTGTTGACACTATCCGCCGATGAAATTAAACAACGCTTGTTTGTGGCGACTGAAGATTTACCCGCTGGCGTAGAAAGGATACCGTTAAAAACCATACATATTAATAAATGTCCGGTACTGGCACCTTTGTCGGTTATTAAACCCGCAGACGCAGAACGTCTGCAACTTAACCTTGAGCAAAGTGCAAGCTATGTACAACGCATACAAGCAGCGGGTGCATTGTTCCAGAAATTAAGTGACGTATACCAACAAGAATATGCGGGCAATCCAAATTCAGACCCCGACTTAATGATTTATAGCGGTGGTTTTTTGGGCGGTAAGGACAAGGCACAGTTAGTGAAAATCCAAAACACGGATCCTGCGCAATTGGGTCAATTACCCTCCCATTTTGACGATGACAGATTAGCCGAAATGCTGTTTCGTTATCGGGCGCGCAACTATACAGAGACTCTGAATAACAGCGAATTACAACAGTGGCATCAATTTTGCGCTGCCCGACTCCAACAAACCGACTCGAATAAAACACTTTCGTTTGCCACTTTTTACCAAAAAATACAGCATTTACAAAGCGAACACGGCACAGAGCAGCCAATTTTGTTACAACTTATTGCTTATGCTGAACAATTAAAGTCTTTGCACGCGGGTTATTTACAGGCAGATTAAGGGAGGCTTGATGCAATACTTACTGGGTGTTTATTCTATTCAATAGGATTTAGGCGCTTGTAGAATACTACTCAGTATCCAATTAAAAAATCCTATTGAAACAGAAAAGTATCTCAACAGAACCACACATAGGTATACTTAAATTGTAAAAGTTAAAATTAAATATGACAATTTAGAAAACCAGCTGCAATCTAATCGTACAACGAAAGACAAGGTTCGACCCAAACCTGTCATTGAGCCATTGATTTAAGCTTCCCGTTACCGGTCAGTCAAATGTGAACCCATGCCGGCCATTTCTAAATTGCGCTCAAACACCGCGTTCGGATAAGTGGCGTTATGTTAAATTTTCCTGAAAGAATCAATGGAATTAAAGCCATAGGACAGCCTGTTAAACATGAGACAGTCCGTGCTGTTTTATCTAATGTTTGTAAATAAATTCGTTAGTTACATATTGAAAAACCATCATTTTTAGTTAGAGAGGTACGAAGATAAAAAAGCTAAACAACGCCCGTTATATCTACCGCTTCGGGTTCGCAAAATTAAATGATGGCTTAGATTTAGTTTTAGCGATATTAATTATTGCTTCTGTTTGCATTTCTCCAGCAATCCTAAGAGCAAATTCAGGATTAGATTTTACTATTTCTTTTGACCAGCATTTAAAATCATTCTCATCAAATTTGAATTTAATTTTATAGTCTCCATTCAATTTAAGGTTATTAACTATACCATTGGCATTAACTCCAGATCCCCAAGACATATTATTGCAGTCATAACTATGAGTATAATGTTCTCTTGCCAGTCCAACGAATGATATTTGCATAATTATCTAAATTAGTTCGTTAAAAAATCTATATTTTAGTTTAAATTTCGGGCTTATAACCCCATGTTTATAGGCTATCCGAATGGTTGCCACCCTGCCAACCAAGATTTGATATTTTGAAAGTGTCGGCATGACCGCAATTTTCACAATAGCACTGAAATTGTAGGGTAAAACCTTTGGCGCATTTTGATTTTATATTTTGTTGACCGATTTTTTCACCATCATAGCGATTTTTTTCTGAATTCTCAGTAAGTCTATAATCTAACAATCGTAAAATCTTGTCACCTTCACATTTTGGACAGAAGAAATAAAAAAATTCACTGTAATCGGTAGCACCCCGTAATTTTCCTTCTTCAACTGCCTCGCTATTACTAAGCCAAAAGTTTGTTTTCATATTTGATTATTCAAAAGGTTGAGTGACTTTACTCATTTACGAAGGATTCCTTCCGGTCGGCCTGTAGCGGATGAACTGCTGTCATTTACTACAAGTGGGTTGCCTTTCTTCCAGTTAGAGGAGAGTCTCTGCCCTTCAGTTATCTCAGCATTAGTTAGTTTTTCTTCAATATCATTACGCACGTCTTGCGCATGTTCAACATTTTGAGCAGCCGCTAGATTAGCCCAAGAATAAGCATACACATTGTTTTTACTTATTCCTTCGCCTTTGTAATACCTTATGCCAAGGTATAATTGAGCTTCAGCAACCCCTTGTTCAGCGGCCTTTTGATACCACTCGACGGCTTTAGCTGAATTCTTGGGTACGCCTTCGCCATTGCCATACCTTAAGCCAAGGTTAAATTGCGCTTTGGCAACCCCTTGTTCAGCGGCCTTTTGATACCACTCGACGGCTTTAGCCGAATCCTTGGGTACGCCTTCGCCATTGCCATACATATAACCGAGGTTTAATTGTGCGTTGGCATTCCCTTGATTAGCCGATTTCTGATACCATTCAAAGGCTTTAGCCGAATCCTTGGGTATGCCTTCGTCGCCTTCGCCATACATTATGCCGAGGCTCAATTGTGCTTCGGCATTCCCTTGTTCAGCGGCCTTTTGATACCATTTCATGGCTTTGGCTGAATCCTTGGGTAGGCCAAAGCCATACTTATAACTGCGAGCAAGTTCTAATGAGGCTCCGGAATTCCCTTGTTCAGACCATTCCTTCCATTTTTTTGTAAGATTTTCTTCCCCCTCATCCTGTACAAGATATTCAACCTTTACGGCTGTTTCTTCGGTCTTAGCTTCAGAACTATGATCGTCGCAACCATACAGCGGCAACATGGCTATAAATAACATCGTAAGATTTGGCAATTTCATCATTTACCTTGAAAAATTAGAGCGTGGAGTTATGCATCATAAATCAAAGGATAAGGCTTTTCTAAAGACTAATAAGGACAAATCGTTTTCTCACAAAGGGTAAGTTTTGGAACAGGCCGCTGCCCCTATGAAATCAATGGCTTGCATGTTGCATATGTCAGTTGAAGAATTGAATGCGCTTGCCGAACTTCATTCTGCCAAATTCATCGCCCCAAAGCAGCCAGTCGTGGTCGTCCGCTTATGGCCGAACTTTGCCGGTTAATGTCCAATCAGAGTAAGAAAATTTAAATTTCAGAATTCATTTGGAATTTTACACTTAAATGATACACCCCCCTATCGTTCAATTAAACCTGCAACCGTGCCAACTTGCGTAGAGTTATAGTAGGCGGTGCGCCGAATATCTTGCGAAATTCATGACTGAAGTGTGCAGAATCGGTAAAGCCAGTAGCGTGTGCCGCAGTGGTAAAATTGTGACCACGGATGATTTCACGTATGGCTTGGCGCATGCGGTTCCACCCCCGGTAACGTCGAAATGGCACGCCAATTTGCTGGCTAAACATATGCTGGAAGCGTGACGACGATAATTCTACCTGGGACGCTAATATCTCTACAGAAGTTAAGTCGTCGCCGTGTTCGAACAAATAATCAATTATCTGCGTTAGACGCGGATCAACAGCCTGTACTTGCGAGCGTCGTTTAGCATATTCCAGCAGATTATGTAATGCTTCAGATGTCCAGTCTGGCTTGTTTCGATCCTCATACAAATCACGCATAAAATGTATTTCGCCACCGTTACCCACCAACGCACCATTCAGCGCTTGGCTATCGTTAATCAGCGGTTTAAAGACATCAACTGTAGCCACAGTCGGTTCGATATATAGCACAGTAATCGGTTCACCGCCGACATCCAGTTCATGCGGCACCCCTGCCGGTATGATGGCCGTGCGACACCACAACCAGTCTCCACCGTACAGCCGCAACCGAAATTTACCATAGAGTCCAGCCAAAAACACAGGTGCGCCGTGCTGGTGACTGGCGTTGTAATACAACGGCCCCGTAAAAAGAGTACGGCCATCGCGAATATCCCACAGCGCATTAAATTCGCCATTATCAGTAGCACGTTCATACAAGCGCGATGGTTGCGTCATTGGTTACACTCTTTTCGTCACAAGCCAGATAGGTTTTGGGCAGTCTAGCCGAAACAGCAGAGTAATGGCAAGACTAAGGCTTGCAAGCTTAGCAGCCTAAATAACATCAACTAGCATAAAACCAAAAAATAACAGAGGATAGCTATGAAGCCAGTAACTCAAATCCCCACACCTAACCTGATATTGCTCAGCTTTGCCGGGCTGTGTTTACTCATCGCCCTTATTATCGCCTGGGTGTTGGGTATCACTTTGTTTTTCCCAGATGGCACCTTTGCCAGCTATTTAACGGAACGTGCTGACATCATTCGCGCCCATATCGATTTTCTGATGATGGCGCAATTTCTGTTCATCTTTTTCCTGCTGTTTCAACAATATGCTATAGAGCCACCGCTATGGCTGGTAGCCGCCTGCTGTTTCGGCGCCTTTTTCAATCCTCTCTCTTTCTTGATTAGAGGACTTAAAGCAAAACCCATTGTTGCTATTCCCGTGGAACCCCATTTTCCAATACAAGCCATACTTAGCTTTTCTATGACCACAGTGGGATTTCTCGGCGCTGTATTCTTGGTGATTCGTGCTCTGTTAAAATTGCGTTCGACAGGTAAATAGGCTCTATTAATATTTAGCTTGTGCAATATAGAATTTAAAATAGCTAATCATGTTTGGCAATTGTAGTAGATGTAGTGCTTAGCAACTGCTGACTAATACGATTTATACCCGCTGACAACAAGGGTTTAATATCCGCCAATTGCCAATCAGGATGCAACTGTAATAATAACGCCGTAATACCGGCTACATGCGGGGTAGCAAAAGAACTGCCTGTCATAAAATCATAGGCTTGGTGTGGAACAGTGGTTAACACGTCCTGACCCGGTGCAATTATCTTGGCACTGCTTATTTCATCCCCCTTCCCTACTGCGATTACGCCGGGCATATTGGCCGGAAAACCACCGGCTTGCTCCTTTGCTGGAATTGCAGCAATAACCACAATGCCTTTAAAAAGTGCTTTTTCCAGCAATTGCCTTAACAAGGGATCATCTGGACCAGTCAGGCTCATGTTAATAATACGGCTATCTAGCCGTATAGCCTGGTTTAAGGCCAGTGCCAGGGTAAAACTATTGCAACTTGCTGCCAACGAGCCAGGGCGATCAGGCCAACAGGCGCGCAACGCATACACTTCGGCCTCTGGCGCTATACCGGCAATACCAATACCGTTATCGGGTCGTGCAGATAAAATACCTGCCACCGCTGTGCCATGCACATCGGCCATATCGTGATCGCTAGTTTCGGGTGCCAGATTTTGCGCAACTTTAATTTGCCCTTGCAGATCAGGATGATCGATATCAACACCACTGTCTATTAAGGCAATGCGTACGCCACGACCCGTGGCTATTGCATGCAAATCGGCAATGCCCATGGCGCGATAACCCGCTTGTAAAGTCAGATAAGGATCGTTGTTGTTAATGGATAGTGGCTGTTCTGCTAATACTTTAAAGCTGTTCATACGTTGCACAGAAACAACCTGTGTATCGTGTTGCAAATTATTGATTGCACTTTGCAACTGTTCTTGATCGGCCACTTCATAAACCACACAGCTCAGGCCCAATTCTGTCATCGGCCATTGCGTAATAAGTTTTAAATGATGACGTTCCGCCAGCGCTGATGCCTGCCGATGGCTCCAGCTGGAATTAAGATATTGCGCTGGAGATTTATAATTATCTTGCGCATTGCCATTGATAGTTCGGTTAATACTTTGATCAGAAAAAGTAACCAGTAGCCGACGGTTTTCTACACTAGTCTGGGGATCGAGTGGGTAAATAACACTATTTTCAGCACACGCCACCAACACCGATAGCATAAACACCCATAGTATTATCTGCATTTTTTTCATATCTGTTTAGGGCTGTGAAGTTGGCTCAGCCAGCATGACTATCGATTGATTACGCAAATAGCTCACGGCTTTATCCAGTGTTTGACTGTCATCTTTATTATCAACTAATAGCGTGTACATGCCAACACTATTAGGACCATCTAGTCGATGCGCATGAATAGGCAACAGCAAGGCATCAATATCTGTATCACTGATAGACTGGGTAAACACAACATGTAAGCGGTTGGGTGTAGCCAAAACAGCTTCATTACTGGCCAGTGTGTGGAAAGTATTGATGGCTGGCAATTGCCATGCAAAATAGATAGCCGGTAGCAAAGCCACAACGATGGACGCTGCAACAGCCCAATAGTGCGCATTACCTGACCTACGCAGAGTAGGATTTAAAAAACCTGTAGCCCAGCGCATCAACTTACCCCGTTTAACCGCATTGGTTTGATAAGCCGCTTGCTGAGCATGTTTTCTATTCTGTATTTTAGCCTGTAAATCAGCAAATGAAGCTGTCGGTGTTAATTGATTTTCAGCAGATTTTTTGATTAAAAAGGCAAGACTTTGCAATTCTGCCAACTCACAACTGCATAACAAACACTGTTGCAAATGCATCTCCACTTGCTGTTGTTCCTGCAAGTCTAAGCTTTGATTAATATACCAGGGCAATAGCAGTTTAATGTGCTGGTGTTGTGCTGCTGACTGGGAATCGAGTGGATGCATGGTATTAATTCTCTTCTGTATCTACAAATAATTGCAGTTTTTTTCGCGCATGAAACATTCGGGTCTTAACCGTGTTTTCCGGGCAGTTCAATATTTTGGCAATTTCCTGATAGGCAAAGCCATGATAAAAAGTTAATTCAATGACTGCACGCTGTTCTGCGGATAAAGTTGTCATTGCGCTGCTTAACCAGTCTGCGTTTTCCAGATAGTGGGCAGGATTGGCGAGCGGATCACCCAAACTATCGTTCAGTTCGTCAATATCAATATCAAAACTGCGCTGCTTACTGATAGACATCATTTTTAGCGACTTGTTATAGGCAATGCCGAACACCCAGGTTGATATTTTACTGGTGTGATTAAAACTATGTGGTTTATCCCAGATCACCAGTAATGTTTCTTGGATTAATTCCTCAACCACATCAGGAAACTGCGTCATACGCAAAATAAACCGATACAAGCGTGGATAATAGATTTTATAAAACATTTCAAACGCAGCCGTATTTTGTTCAGCAATAGCGGTCAATAACGCCGATTCATCCATATCAGCATTGCTTAAAATGGCTTTAGTTGCGGGTGGTTGGGTTTGGACTAAGCGCAGCATAGTTCAATCTATAATCCCTATCATTTAAGTTAACTTTCAAAAGTCTATTCCAAAAAGTCGCGACAAAGTTCAACGGATAGAATATTTTTTTAAAATCCTAATGAAACAGAGAACAGATATTTATTTTCGACTGGGCGTGGATAAAAATAGTCTGGATAAGCACCGTCAGCTGGATAATTATGCAATTGCACATCCACATAACGCATATCGACCACTAGATAACGAGTTAAATACCAGGAAGCACCCACATTCCAGTAAAAGTAATCCTGCCTAAACAATGCCTTAGCCTGAGAATAGCCAAGGCCTGCAGATAACTGAAAATCGTCTGCCAGATCATGACGTAAATTCAAATCGTAGCTAGGCACAGTGGCATGACGTTGATAAGCGTCAGGTGCCAGAATAACTTTGCCACTTATCCAGTCCTGATAATGCAAACTCGCAGAGAAATCTACGTAATCGGCATCTTCTGAAAATACCTTGCTGTTATACACATAACCCGTTGTAGCTAAATTAGTGTGCCAATCGTCATCTATAGGCAAATTGACACCCGCATAAGGCTTAACTTCCAAAGCCGAATAGCTGGGATTGACATGGTCATCAAAACTGACTTGAGAAAGCCCACTGCCCGCATACCAGCCACTATCCGACACATAATTTAAATCGGCCTGCGCCACTGGGTTGCCACGGCTTTTACTATAGCCGTGATAGACATAATCACTGCGAAAACTCACCTCACCATGCCACTCAGCCATTACCGATGAGCAATAGCATAGTAAAAATACTAATCGGGAAAAAGGCAGTGCAAATAGGGTTTTGGGGTTAAGAAAAAGCATCGAGTCATGCTAGGCAATGGTAGTTGGCATAGAGGTTAATGAAAATTCTACACCATCCACAGCGGCTACTACTATCTGTTTAATTTGTAATTGGTTAACACACCGTTACTAAACAAAAAATACTGGCTATTCTATGGGAACGATACGCCGAAAAGTAAACCTAGATAGGATGTGCCGACGTCAGGAGGCGCATCGATCGCGACCGATGCACTTCACACAGTCCAGAACACCCTATAATCCATTCATTTTTAAAAAAAACCAATCTAAATAGTAAAGAAATGACAATGATTATGCAGTTTGGGCGTACAAAATACGCCCATGCAAACATCCTGGCGAGTTTAATTTATCTGAACAATGAATAAATACTTCAGAAAGTGATATTACCTTGCAACCAAATCTTTTGCGTATCCGTAAACGCACTGTTGGCTGTATAAAAATCTGCATATTTAGCCAGCAAGGAATAATGTTTACCAAATTTTTTCAGCACCGAAAAATCCCATTCAGAGCCAAATTTTACCCCACCGGTATCATCGAAAAAATCATGATAAACACCAGTTAAAATGAGGCTATCATTCATCATTTTATAACTGGCAGTAGCAAAAACGTCACGTATGCCTTTACCCAACGCAGCGGCAGCAAGTGCAGTTGCACCCGTATTACCCGGTAAGGATAACGGATTTTTGATGACATCCGCCCAGCCTTGAAAAGCATGATTGGTACCTAATGGTGTATTAAAAGTTTTATTAACACCATAGCCATCTAGCTGTTCCATTGCCCCTTGTAAGGTAAAATCAAATGCCGTTAAACCCCCCATTAAATTTACCCTATCCGCCGTATAGGAATTGGGATTACTGGCGTAATTCGATTGTATACCCCATTCTGCGGTGTACAAGAAATTAACGGTATCATAAAATTTCGGCGATTTACCGTCGAAGCGTAGACCATAGGTTTGAGAAGACTTAGCGTAATTAACCTTATCTTGAAAATCCAGCCAATAACCGTAACCAATAACATTACCCCAGTCGTTAATCTTGTAGTTAAGATTCAACAAAGGAGCGCTTAGTTTGGCATTTTGTCCCAGTGGATCTTGCATATGGCCTAAATAAGCCGCGTTAATGGTTAAGCCAAACAAAGCCTGATAGTTGTGTAGCAAAGTCACCGAATCATAGGTTTGTTCCAACTGCCGCCAACCCACGTTACCAATAAAGCGATCATCATCGTACTTTATGCGTTGCCGACCAAATTTGACTAACGTATCATCTATGCCTTTATAGCTTAACCATAATTGATCCAACTCACTGCGTTGCGGGTCCTGTACCTTAGAGTATTGTGTGTTGGGTGATAAAACCCCTTGGTTATAATCATTTTCCAATGCATATAAACCTTGATATTCTGCATACGCCTGAAAATCATATAAGGTTGGCGATAACAAACCTAAACGTAAACGCGCTGTGTTGGCGTTCGCTGTTTCCACAAATTGTTTATGCGGACCAAAAGTGGGACCTTTATCCTGATTGACATTTTCATAGCGATAATTAATATCCGCTTTTACAGCACCATTATTACCATAATGATAGAAATTCAATGCATCTTCAACATCTTGGGTGTAATCAGCAAAGGCAGCCGTATTAGCCATACTCATTGATATTAACGCCGTTGGCAAAAGCCATTGCTTCATTTTTTGTTTTTTCATAAAGTCTCCAGGACGGTAGTTTTAGCTGACAATCAGAAATTAATGCGTGTGGTCACAGGCGCTAAGAAAGCTCAATAAACTTTCCCGGTATTGGTAATAATCAGGATGTTCCAGCAAAGCTTTGCGGGTACGTGGTCTGGGTAAATCAATGTCTTGAATTTTGCCAATTTTGGCGCGCGGACCATTGGTCATCATTACCACGCGGTCGGCCAGTAGTATGGCTTCGTCCACATCATGCGTCACAACAATAGCCGTAACATGGGTACGCTCCCAAACTTCCATCAATACTTCCTGTAATTCCCAGCGCGTTAGCGAATCCAACATGCCAAAGGGTTCATCCAGTAACAGTAATTTTGGTGATAAAGCAAAAGCACGGGCAATACCCACTCGTTGTCGCATACCATTGGACATATCCGCTGCTTTTTTATACATAGCATCGGCTAAACCCACACGAGTCAGATAATATTCAACGATATCTTCACGTTCTTCTAGTTGGGCATGTGGATAGACTTTATCCACACCCAGCATCACATTTTGAAAAGCAGTCAGCCACGGAAACAAACTGGGCGCTTGAAACACCACACCACGATCAGGTCCGGCTCCGTCAATCTCGCGATTATCCAGAATAATGCTGCCATCAGAAATTTCGTTCAATCCAGCAGTCATGGATAACACAGTTGACTTACCACAACCGGAGTGACCAATAATAGAAATGAATTCGCCTTTTTTAATTTTCAGATCAAAACCATCAACCACCGTCACAGTGCTATTACCGTCAGGCGTGGGATATACTTTAGACAAATTGGCAAATTCCAGATAACGAGCTTTACCTAATTGTGTTTGGCTGGGTTTTAGTGCCGAGCTATCCAACTTCCAGTCGTTGCTGGTATTGGGTCGCACCGCTGGCAGGATAATTTTATCTACGGCTTCGGTTTGGTTTTTTTCCATACCAATAGCCATTAAATAACGGGTAATTTCTGCCCGTAAACGTTTAAATTCCGGATTATGATTTAAAGCTGTTCTATCGCGTGGTCGCTCAAGATCAATGTTAAAAGCCGGGCCAAAACTGGCATTGGGGCCAGGCTTAAGCGGTATAACCCGATCAGCCATATAAATGGCTTCATCAACATCATTGGTAATAAGAATAACGGTCTTTTTTTCCTGCTCCCAAATTTGCAGTATCTCGTCCTGTAAATTGCCTCTGGTTAAGGCATCCAAGGCACTCAACGGTTCATCCAACAATAATATATCTGGATTTGCAGCTAAAGCACGTGCCACATTCACCCGTTGCCGCATACCACCGGATAATTCCGCCGGCTTTTTATCCATGGCTGCACCCAAATTGACCATACGCACATATTTTTCGGTATGCGCGCGGCGTTGACTGGGTGTCCAATCTTTAAATATGGCATCCACAGCCAGCGCCACATTATCAAACACAGTCAACCACGGCATTAACGAATAATTTTGAAATACCACACCGCGATCTGGTCCTGGCTGTAGTATGGCTAAGCCATTTTTTAACACTTCGCCACTATCAGCTTGGATTAATCCAGCTATCAAAGAAATTAGCGTGGTTTTTCCACTACCGGAAAAGCCCACAATCGCAATAAATTCCCCAGCACGAATCTCAAGATTAATGTCTTTTAGTATGTTTACACGGGCATTACCCTCCCCATACGATTTATTTACATTTTTTAATTCCAACAATGGTTTATAGGCATCGTTGGCGGGTGTGGTATGCAAAGTATCAGACATAGACAGTTGAAATATTTTAGCGGTTGCTTGTTGCATGATTCGCTCCTAAATTTTTTGAAACGAAAATACATTTTGTAAGGACTGCATAATGCGATCCAAAATAAAACCGATGAAGCCGATAGTGAATACTGCCACCATAATGCGGCTAAGTGAATTGGCGCTGCCGTTTTGGAATTCATCCCAGATAAACTTGCCTAAGCCCGGATTTTGCGCCAACATTTCTGCGGCGATCAATACCATCCAACCCACCCCCAGCGATAAACGCATGCCGGTAAAGATATAAGGTAAGGCTGAGGGCAGAATGATGCTCTTAATCTGCGTACTCCAATCTAAACGCAGCACTTTACCGACATTGACCAAATCCCGATCAATAGAAGACACCCCAACTGCCGTATTAATTAAAGTAGGCCATAGTGAACATAAAGTAACGGTAATAGCGGAAGTGACAAAGGATTTAGCAAACCAAGCATCATCACCTGTTACGTACACAGCACTAACAACTAGGGTGACGATAGGCAACCAAGCTAAAGGTGATACAGGTTTAAAAATCTGGATTAAAGGATTAATGGCGGTATTCAATAAAGGATTCATACCGCACAGTATGCCCAGTGGTACGGCGATTAAGGTGGCAATCATAAAACCAGCAAATACGGTACGCAAACTAGTAAAAATCTGATCTAAGTAAGTGGGTTTGCCGGTATAGGGTCTAAACTTTATTTCTGCTTTAGGATCTTCGGCCAATTTTTCTTTATTACGCAGTTCCTGGCGTTGGTAAAACTCGCTGCGCTTCTGCATTTCGGCACTGTGTTCAGTAATCAGCCCACTCACTTCAGTCCAAACCGCTACAGGGCCCGGTATGGCACCCAAACTGGTATTAACACCTGAAGCCGAAACACTCCAAAAACCCAAAAACAACATAAAAGCAATAATGGGCAATCCCATAATTAACCATAATTGGCGCAGTTGCTGTTTTGGATTTTCGCCAGCGGCAATTTTAAGTAGCGGTACAAACCAGATGAGACCGGTAATGTTAAAAAATTTAATCAGTTTTTTGATCATGGCTATTACCTGTAAGTGGTTAAAGCTATCGTTAAATATCGCCGCATCAGTGCAGCTAGGTTTAGGTGTTACCAGCGTTAAGCAGGGTTATAGGATGCGTTGAACAGAATGAAGCGCATCTGTCGCGATTGATGCGCCCTCTGGCGTCGGCACATCCTATAAAAACTTACCCTTACACTGTACATATCGGTCTAGGTAAGCACCCTCGAACCGCGTGGTATAATTTAATTTTTAATTAATCAACAACTTTGCCACCCGATACGGTTTGTTTGCCTTTTAAACCAATCGTAAACTTACTGAGATAATCGTTGGGTTTTTCAGCATCAAATGGAATTTTGTCGATAAAATAATTTTGTGAAGGTTTGATACCGGTATCCGCTGGAAAGTCTTCGGCTTTGGCTTTGCCCTCTGCCACCAGTTCTTGTGCAGCAGCCAAATAAATATCCGGTCTATAAACTTTTTTGGCTGTTTCCATGTACCAGGCATCGGGTTTGTATTCGTTAATTTCACCCCAGCGGCGCATTTGTGTCAGATACCAGATAGCACTGCTATAAGAGGGAAAGCTGGCGCCTTTACGGAAAAAAGTATTAAAGTCAGGCAAGTTACGTTTATCACCTTTTTCGTATTCAAAGGTTCCGGTCATACTGTTAGCTAGAACATCAAAATCAGCACCCACATATTGTTTTTGCGATAACATTTCTATCGCTTCTTTACGATTTTTATTATTTTCAGCATCTAGCCAAATGGACGCTCTAATCAATGCCTTCACCACCGCTTTATGGGTATTGGGATATTTGTCGGCCCAAGCTTGGGTAACGGCAAACACTTTTTCGGGTGTGTCTTTCCATAATTCATCATCAGTGATCACCGGCACCCCGATTCCTTTAAACACGGCTTGTTGATTCCAAGGTTCACCCACGCAGTAACCAAAGATAGTGCCTGCTTCCAAGGTTGCTGGCATTTGCGGTGGAGGTGTTACAGACAATAATGCATCTGCATTTATCTGGCCGGATATATCTTGTGGTGGCGCATAAAAACCCGGATTAATACCACCTGCGGCTAACCAGTAACGTAATTTTAGATTATGGGTACCGGCTGGAAATGTCATGGCCATATTGAAAGGTTTACCGGCACTTTTATATTTTTCCACCACAGGTTTTAAAGCATCTGCTTTAATTGGATGCACAGGCTTACCACCTTCCATAGCAACATTAGGCTTCATTTGTGCCCAGATATCATTCCCCACCGTAATTGCGCTGCCATTGAACCCCATGCTAAACGCAGTCACTAAATCGGCTTTAGTACCAAAACCATAACTGGACGCCAACGGCGCTGAAGCTAACATATGTGATCCGTCAAGCTCACCATTGATAACCCGATCCATAACCACTTTCCAATTGGCTTGTGCTTCCAGTTGCACAAATAAGCCTTCGTCTTCGAAAAAGCGTTTTTCGGCAGCTACAGCCAAAGGCGCCATATCAGTGAGCTTGATAAACCCGAATTTTAAATCTTCTTTCTCCAGTTTTCCGGCAGCAGAAACCTGGCTAGAAAAGCCAAGTCCTATCAAAATTGCCGTGGTCAGTAAATGTCTTGCTAGGCATGTCTTCTGAAATTTCATAAATAAAACCCGTTGATTGAAAAAATTTAGGCCAAAAAAAAAGGCGCCTTCGCGTAGGGTATTAGCCATACTCGAAAGACGCCTTTGTCTGGTTTGCTCAACATTGAGCCAAATTGTTAACCCCAACGCTGGGGTATTGCTTTACTTAAAGCAAATTAGATGCCATTATTTTTTAAAGCAAACCCTTAGTTTTATTTATTACATCAATTCAATCACTTGAAATTTTTAAAACCAAAAAAATAATAAAATAAAATTAAACCACGTCCTGTTTAATTGGCATTAATGTAATAAACAGCACAATTTTGGTGCGTAAGGGTGAATTCTTGGTGCAAAATGTAGCCTGGATGCAATGAAATGGAATCAGGGATTCGAAGCCCAAGCATTAAAAATCACCCAAACACAAAAATGATATGCCGAATGTGAGCCACGTTAAAACCAATACCCCGACTCCACACCGACCCTAAAAACAGCAACACCTCAAAAAATACCACTCACTTAAACAACTCAGCCATAGCAATCACATTTTTAGCCATTTCTCCAAGCGAAATCCCTCTATCCATAGCCAATTTACGTAAAGATTGATAAGCCTGTTCCTCAGTATACGCTTGCGATTTAATCAAAATTGCTTTCGCTCGATCAATCAACTTACGATCTTCCAACTGCGTTTTAGTCTTTTTAAGCTCGTCTTTCAGTTCCTTATGCTCATTAAAACGTGCAATAGCAATATCGATAATGGCTTTTAAACGTTTGGGTTCCAGACCATCGACGATATAAGCACTGACACCCGCCTTAATCACCTGATTAATGGTATCGGTTTGCTGATCTTCGGCAAATACCACCACCGGCACCGCATACTGTTGATTAAGCTCGCGCATCATGTTTAATACATTAGCATTGGGGCTGTATAAATTTAATACCACCACATTCGGTTGCAGCGTTTTAACCACATCCAGCAAATGTAAAGCTTGCAACTTTAAAGTGGCAATTTCAAAACCATACGCTTGCAAACTTTTTTCTATTAGGCCACCCGAATCAAATTCATCAATGACCAGCACTTTAAGGGCAGCCATCTCTAATTAATCTCGATTTTAAGTACCGTACCATCCGGCATGATTTGTGTAATAAAACTACGCGGTTCTTCCAAATAGAAAATCAGGCCTAGTAACACAATGCAACAACCGCCTAACAACAAAAAAAACTGACTGGGTGTCAAGAAAGTCAATAATATCAAATACACTATTGCCCCCGCATTGCCATAAGCACCCACTATACCGGC
The DNA here is from genome assembly GCF_039904985.1 of Methylomonas sp. AM2-LC. Classification (NCBI taxonomy): domain Bacteria; kingdom Pseudomonadati; phylum Pseudomonadota; class Gammaproteobacteria; order Methylococcales; family Methylococcaceae; genus Methylomonas; species Methylomonas sp. AM2-LC. Next base: position 2,657,586 of record NZ_CP157005.1, on the reverse strand, counting down.
TACTTCGCCAGTAATGGCACGTCTAACTAACGGCACAAAAGCAAAAATGGCTCCCTCAGCAGCTTGCATAAAGACAGAACACAGCAAGGTTACCAATACCGTTAACAATAACGACCAATCCGCAGAAATCATGGACATCAGCAGATAACCAAGCGTTAATCCGACGGAAAACACCGTTAAGGCCAGTTTACGCCCCCAAGTATCACTCAGTAATCCTCCCACAGGACGGGCAATAATATTGGTAATGACAAAGCTGGAAGCCAATAATCCCGCATCGAACAAGGACAAATGCTGAGAAACACTAAAGGTCGTATAAAAAAACATCGGCAACATAGACAACACAGCCAGTTTGGAGCCAAAGGTAATTAAATAGGCAATCGCCAAAATAAACACTTGCCTATAGCGATAATGATGAATACTGGCAATCGGCTGTGTTAAACGCTGCGCATTGGTATTAACCAATTGATAAGCATGCATAAAAAACACCAACCAAATGCACACATGGCTTAAGGTGGCCCAACTAAGAGAAATTAAAGGGCTTTCTGGACTGGAAAGTTTCCAAGTCAATAAAGACATGCTGGCATATAAGGGTATCAGGCTTAACATATACAGAAATAAATCACTGATACTGCTTACCTCCATCGTCGCTGCACGTTTAGTTTTTAACCCAGCTAATTCGGGCGGAAGATTCTCAACATTTAGGTAATAAATAACCGCATAGATAATGGCCAATACTCCAGTGCTAGCAACCGCTAAACGCCAGCCCTGCTCCGCCCCCAAATAATAAGCCAAACCAGGCAATAATAGGGTTGCTATGGCAGAACCAAAATTACCCCAACCCGCATAAATACCTTCCGCAGTACCAATCTGGTTGGCAGGGAACCAATCGCCAATAATGCGCACACCTACAACAAAACCAGCACCAATAAATCCCAGTAAAAAACGCGACCAGGCAAGCTCCACAAAATTATCAGCCAGAGCAAACATAAAGCAAGGGATGCTGGAGGCCGCCAGCAATATACTGTAACTAATTTTTGCACCAAATCGGTCTACTACCATGCCAATAATCACACGGGCGGGAATAGTAAGCGCCACATTTAATAGCAAAATAATTTCAACTTGCTGCTGGGTAAGCCCCATTTCCTGTTTAATCAGCATCATTAAAGGCGCATGATTAAACCAAACCACAAAACTGACAAAAAAAGCCATCCAGCTCATATGCAATATTTTGGTTTTGCCTTGCATAGAGAACAGTTTGAAAGGAGAAATAGGCATGGCGGCAGTACAAGTTAACAATATTGAAATAATTTAAGCATTTTACATACCATTAACCACAGGTACGAAAATCTGCTTACACTAGCAAATATTAACACGTGTTCTCAACGTTATTTTGGAACAAACATTAGTGGTGATATTTCGAATTGCCTCACTGAATAATAAAAAAACACAAATAACGTCGTATTTATAATTAAGAATCAATGGCATATAGGATGTGCTGAACGATGTGAAGCACATCTGACGAGATTGATGCGCCCTGCACTTAAAACCAAACTTGTCGCCTACTGGAAAACATGCGGCAAATAGTTACTAAATACATAGCTTTAGACATAAAAATCCAAACCAAATTTGTCATTTAAGTTTGCTCGCTCAGATCAGATAGGACGTTGCATCTTGCAGTCTTGAGTTGAAAGGCAGGCATCTGACATCCCTTAACAAAATCCGACAGGCTGGTATTTCTGATCTATGGCACGTAAATGCTTGAAACTTGACGTTCAATTTATTACTATCCATACCAGATGAGCGCATCACTTGAAAGTTAATCTATCATCATGACCAAATAGCGTAGACATTACATTCCGGGTGCCACATGATTTTTTACCGTTAATCTTGCCGAACGCAAGGTAAACCAATTATTGATCGATCATCTTCGTTGTATATTGACATTACCTGACGACGATACCAGTTTTTCAACACGCTGGAATAGGCTTAAAGGCGCATTCTCCAAAAAAATTGAAAACTGGGAAAGAATTTCAGTTAGTAATAGTTGTAGACGAAGGGGTTTATGCAAATAAACTGGGGTAACATAATCCCGCCTGATATTTAGAGTATCGAAATCGAATGATGCGCGGCTCGTTGGTTGGCACATCCTTCGCCCTTTCTACATAAATAGGCATGCAGGACAATCAAGAAATATTCACCACAAAAAACGAACTTTTAACACAGGAGAAACTCCATGCAACTGCAAATAAAATCCCTGGCGCTGGTCGCCGCTATTCTGTCTGCCGCAACGTTGCTGCCGGCACAGGAGGCCGCTGCCGCTGCTGCTCTGGTAAAAAACGTTGAACAGCCTGGCAGACTGCCTTATCAGCAAACGGTGCAATTTAATTCAATTATCGGCAACTGCAACACTTTTTCGGGTAATACAAACGCTTGCCTCGTCAGCTTCAACGCCGTACCGGCTGGAAAACGCCTTGTGGTTGAACACGTCACGCTCCTAATCGCCACTACCGGCGGCGCACCCAATTTGGTTGCCTTCGGCGAGGATTTATCTACAAACACCGGCATCGTGGCGGTGATAAAACCGGATTTTTCAGCCGGTATCAATATATCAGGCTCAACGTTTTGGAATCTTGACCGGGAAGCGCGGGTTTACTACGAACCTGGCACCACGCCCAAGATTAAGATCCTGGTGCCAGGCAGCATAGTAGGCTTCGATTCCAGCGCGACAGTGCATGGTTACCTGATTGATGCCAATTAATTGATTTGGTGGAAATCCGCTGAAAAATGCCTTCGCATTGCCCAGTTTTTTTTGCCAGACTCAGGCTATCAGGAAAACTAGGCCTGCCCCAGGCGTTTTTCACCCTCTAAACTAGAATTAGACTTAAGCCGCTCAAACCTCTGAGAAGAATCGATGCAAAAAAGTAAACTTGTTATCAAACTGTCTACGTGCTTGCTGGTGACATTGCTGTTTGGGTTTTACAGTGGCGTTTTTCAAGATCCAAATGCAACGCAGCCTAAATCTACAGTGCTGAGTGGAAATAACGACAAGCCAACAGAAGATAAACAACCCCGTAGTTTATCGGAAACCGATAAGGCGCAGCGGGATGCAAGCCAGGAAGATATCGAAATTTCCCAGGAAACTGGTTTTGCCACAGTCACCCATTTACGAACCAATATTCAACAACCGCCGACCAAGAACCTGCTGCCGGAAGGCGTAAACCCAGCTGATGTTTATATTTCACCGGAGACGGGCATAGCGACTCTTATGCGAACGAATAGCAATTCCAGGCAGCCGCCGCTTGCCACTACTCCACTGCCGGAAGGCGTGAACCCGAAGGACATGCAAGTATCAACAGAAACGGGTATCGCCACTCTCACGCATGCGCAAGCCAATACTCAGCAATTTCCATCTGAGAATCCGATCCCGGAAGGCGTAAACCCGAAGGATATTTCTATTTCGCCAGAAACCGGTATCGCTACGCTTGCGAATACGCGCACCGATTCTCAAGCGCCCTTAGCCGAAAACCCCATGTCAAAAGATATCGATCCCGCTAATGTGTATGTTTCGCCGGAAACGGGCATCGCTACGCGAAGTCAGTAAGTGTGGGATATAGAACAATACCATTTGAGTAACCTTTAGTTTAATTAACAAAAGTAGTTTTCACACGTTTTGACACCCGAATATAGGGTACCCAAATTAATGCTACTAGAAAGGAATGAATAATCTGATCAGTAGTTTCGGATACAAAAATAGTTTGATCTGGAAACATGGACTTCAAGGCTAAAGAATCAGCAAATAAAAACAGCACCTGAAAAACCAAAATACTGATTTACCAGATTGGAAAAGATTTTTTTCCATAAAAAAATAGAAATCCGATATAAAACCAAATCAGCACCATTCCACCGTTGGTTAACCGTTCACACCATACCAAGGTTTTCCAAGCAGGCATATACGTATCGAAACCTGGAGTTGTCAGGGCAGTCCATAAACCATTGTTGAGTAATTCCTGGTAATCCAGATAAATTTGCCTAATCATTAGCAATGGTGTTAAAACAATACCAACTGCAACAAATATCAACCAACCCTTTATTCCACGTAGATTTTCATCCTCCATATTATTACCTCTAATATCACTGATGGTTTATATAAACGGCCGTCACTGGATAGTAAAAAGCGTCTGGTAAAAAGTAATTATGCGTCCGTTCGTGGTGAGCAGTAAGCCCTCGTCACTTGCCATTCAGTCGTTGTTGAATATCATGCTGTTTTTGCAGGGCATCAGGTAGTTGTTCGTAAGTTAAGGACTTATTGCAATCGGCTAATGCTTCATTAAGTTTATCCAGTTTCATGTAGGCGTAGCACCGATTGTTGTAACTGATGGCAAGAACGTGGTCGTTCTGTAAGTCGTCATCAAACAGGTAAGTATAGTGATTAAGTGTATCCAGCGATTTCTGAAAGTCACCGTTTACCGTATAAATGTGCCCGATTTTAATAGCCGCATCGTTCTGATAGCCGTCCGTCCGTGATTGTTCAGCTACTGCATGGAAATCATCAATTGCCAACTGAAGATTACCCATGTCCTGATAGCTGCGGCCACGTAAATACCGAGAATTCACATCATCACCGATATCTATCTGTTGTGAGCATGCCTGTAAGGCATTATCAAATTGCTTAAGATTATAATAAGCTAAGCATTGCAGGTAACTGCGGTTTGGACGATAAATTCCGTCAAGGCGTTCTGCTGCTTTTTGATAAATGATTGTTTTTTGATATTGTTGCATATCAGCATATAGAAACGCCAAATCATCATAAAGATTTGCCATAGAAAGGTCTTTTAACTCCTGACTGGAAAACTGAAAATTTGGCACATTGGCAATTGCACGCTGATACAATTTTTCCGCTTCGCCATAATGTTGCTTATTAACCCATATTTTGGCAATTAAACTGTCCAGCATGAAATTGTTTTTCGCAGGCTCTGGCGCCAGCAGTTCATTATTATTGCCTATGCCATTGGCAGCCCATTGCAATAAAGTGCCATTTGTTTTTTCATAGCATCGGCAATGCGTTATTTGATCTAAGGCATCATACACCGACAGAATAAACTGATAATGATCCGCATAATGCTGCATTTGCAAAGCATCCTGAACGTTTTGTTGCAATTCGGCAGTAGCAAGTTCAGCAATGGACGACTGAACGCAGTCCTCAACAGGTTTGGCTTTTTTTGCATAACAATGACTGGATGCCACATCTAAAAGTCCAGTATAAAGATTTAAATACAGAATTTTTAAAGGCGAATCTATAGGGGCAGGCTTTGCGTATTTATCAACAAATGCATACATTTGCTCAACAGATCCGCCCCATTTTGGTGGCAAATTATTCAAACGGGCTTGAAACAAACCTAAATGTTGTGGATATTTTGCCAGAATTTTCTGAAAAGCTGTTGCCTGACTGTCATCATCGCCAAAAGCACCCAGAATATCGATTAACAGTTTGGCATAATAGGGATTGTCATCTAGCTGCATAGCCTTGTTTAAATCCTGCATAGCTAATTCCAAATGCTGTATAAACTGGTTCATACGTTGATCCGGTACTTTATTGGCATAACCATTCCCGCGTATATCCCAACCAGTATTGTAATGATATTTTGTGCGTAGCAAATAAGGAATAGCGTTGTTAGGCTGTTTTTTAACCCAGTTGTTTAAGCTTTCCAGATATTTTTCATTAGAATCTTCGGTAATTAAATCAAAAAAATACTTGGTAGGTTGAAAGCGCCAGTTGTTTTTCAATCCCTGATGCAGAAAGTCTGAAATTATCGTATTTGCAGCAGGAAATTCACCTTTGTTTATATTAGCCCTTACGCGCATAGCTTGCTCGAAGCGTGTTGGATAATCAGGCGATGTACCGATTAGTTTACTCACTTCCGTATCAATATCTTGTTGAGACAATAGCGGTTTTGGTGTTATGGCTGGCGTGATATTAGCGGGTACAACACTGATAGGTGGAGGATAAATTAGTGAGCCGTGGTTCAATACCAGCAGTCCAGATAATGTAAGGATAACAATAGCCAGAATATAAAAAGCTATTTTATAAGGGTTAATGCGCTGCTGCTGATCCTTCATTGTTTATACCAGTTAATGTTCAATGTAATTGACAGAAATTAAATATTACACATTCATGGAATAATTTGCAATGTTAGATTATGTCGAATTTTTTAATCGCATTGCTCTTTGTATAATGAATAGACAAAAGGTTTAAGGGTGGTTTTAGCCGCAAGACAACATGTTAAGTCTGAATTTCTATATAGCTTTGTTTTACAATAGGATAGTTTACGAAACATTCGTATGTTTGATTAAACCCACCCTAATCACAAGGATCATATATCTAATGGGTAAATAATAAGTAACACAGCAAAAGCACTATATAAAACAGAGATAAATACTGATAAATAAATAAGGTATTTAGCTTTGTTTGATTTTATAAATTGTCTAGCGCTTTGACTCAGCATGGATAAGATTGCGACTGTGGCGAAAGCTAACAAAAGTGAACCAACAATCAAAATTAACATTTCTGTACCAGGTACAAAATAGCGCATAAGCCAAGGCAGACTGACTATGAAAATAACGATTGATGATGCAAGTCCAAAATATAATTTTGCTATGTTCATTGGCAACCTATCAACTAATCAGCCCTCGTAGCCGCGATTAGCAACGGAGACGGTGAAAGTATTCATAATTTTTGTCAAAATATCCTATATATAGTTGTTTTTGTGATTTTTTACCACTAGATATACTGGTAAATATTTTAAAAATTGAATACTTTAACAGTCTCAACGCGTAATCGAGGGAATAAATTGCAGTCCAACCTTACCATTAAACGTAGCAGAAATAATATGTATGTCTATCAATTATATAATTATATTTTGGTACATTGCGTAATCAACGCCCAGTAATACCATTAACTAATAACCGAGCTAGTGGCGCATAAATATTGTGTTACCTAGACTGGCTGAAAGACAACTCCGTAGAAATTACTATCGGTAAACTGAGTGGCTCAAGAATAATCACGATTCGCAAAAAATAGCGTAAAATTTACAAATAACTTTTGGGGAATCTGCAATGCACATTGAAGCTGAATTAGACGATGTTTATGCCGAACGTCTACTAGAGTTACAACAACGCCTACAAAAACCACTTTCTGAAATCGTGGCTGACATTGTGACAAAAGCAATTGATGAAAGAGTTGAAGCCCCTGAAACTGAAGGGCAAAAAATGCTAAGTATTTTTGCTGATGAAGGATTAATTGGCTGTCTACATGGCGACGGAAATCTTTCTGTTAATTATAAACAGCATCTATGGGGCAATGAGTGATTATTGCGGACACTGGTTTTTGGGTTGCAATTTTAGATGATAGTGATAATTTTCATGACCTTGCACTTCAAGTAGCTAAAACGCTTCAAGAGCCGCTTATAACCACAATCCCCGTTATTACAGAAGTTTGTTACCTGTTACAAAAGCGCAGGGGTGAGCGCTTCGCAACAGCTTTTTTACGTAGTCATCACCGCAGTGCCTTTCGACTTTTTGATATTACAGCATCTCATCTGTTTCGCTGTGAAGAGTTGATGTCGCAATATGCTGATTTGCCCATGGATTTTGCAGATGCTTCATTAGTTGTACTTGCAGAGCATTTGGGGCATGGTCGCATCGTTTCTACTGACAAACGTGACTTTGGTGCGTATCGCTGGAAAAATCGCCAGCCGTTTCAAAATTTATTGGAAAATGATTGAATAACTCCTTATAGCAGTGAGCCCTTCTCCAGCTACTTCAGCCCGCGTAGCTGCGATTAGCAACAATGAAATGACACGGTAACTTTAAAAATTCATAACTCATCACGAATACAAATATAAAAACAGGGTAATTCAGTATAAAAGTGATATAAACGCATGCCTACTGTTATTCAATTTGCATGAATTGATAGCCATCCCCCGTTTGCCAAGACACATATAATTGCTGTCCATCCGTTAATAAAAAGCCATCATCAGCACTTAGCGCCGTTCTAGCAATTGTTTGCGGAGAATTCCAACTAACACCGGAATCATGCGACAGCTGTAAGATTAATTGATTCTGTTCACCATCAAATTGCGACCAAAGTAATGCCACTGTCTGTCCTTGAGATATCACAGCAGGATGCCCTGCCCCCTGACTAGCAAAAGGATAAGGGTTGGAAAAATGTAATCCACCATCCGAAGAGTTAGCATAAAACAAGCCCTGCCGTCCGCTGGCACCACTAAACCAGGCCACATGATAGTTGCCGCTACTGTCTATTGCCAAGGCGGGTCCGTGGTGTGGACAGGCGTCAATTTGCCAGTTTTCATTACTTACTCGATGTAAGGTCCCAGGTTTAAGGCTATCCTGAAAGCGTAGCAAAGCATGATCGCGAATATTTCCAGCAAACACATGCCGCCAGAGAACAACAGGCAAATTATTGTTATCCAACTCCAACCCTAACCGACAACATTCACAGGTATGATTGATTGCCATCTGGTTTGCATGAAAAGTAATACCACCATCCTCAGAGTAAGCAAAATACAAACTCGATCCTTCAAACGGTTGGTTAACAAGTTTTGCTTGTTCTTTATCGCGTGCATCCAGCCAAGCTATCCATAATTCACCGTTTTTACCGATAAGTAAACTGTCGAAACGATGCCCAATAACGTCCAGATTATCGTTAATGGTAACTGGCTCACTAAAGGTATTTCCGCCATCACTAGATCGACTAAAACGTATATGTCCGGTGTTTTTCTTTTCCAATGCCACTGTCCAGGTAATAAAAATAGTATCCTGAGCATTGAACTTGATTTTTGGACGATATTCCCCGTGAGCAATCACAGCTTCCTCTACACGATTAACCAACTGCGGTGCGGAAAAATGATCACCCTGATCAAGTGATGATTGCAGATAGATATGATTATGATCAACCCACGTTACCCACAATCTGCCTTGATGATCAAAAGCAGAAGTCACAGTCTTTGAACACTGAATACTGGGTGTTTTACTGGCCGAGCATTGAGGGCTTTCAGCACCATGGTGCTGTTGATGGCTGGCCTGGGTAGCCAACGGGGTACTGTAATCCGTTGCACAAGCACATAGTGTTAAGGTAAATAATACAAGCAATAAGTTTTTATAATTCATAATCCTAAGAACAGCAGTTGGTCGCACTAAATGGTGTCGTTTTCAGTTTGCCCGCTAAAGAGTGAAACGCTACTGACATAACAGTAGCGTTGAAATAATAGCCTATCTTGATAAAGCAACAGTGTTCCGAGTTACCCCTATCAGCAACCGCACCTGCACTCTGCATGGACTTTACTTACCAGCTAAACTTAAAACCACCCATGATATTTCGTGGCATACCCATGGTTGGTATGGAAGAAGTGCCATTTGAGTTGGTGGTGATATAAGAAGCATTAGACAAGTTTTGCGCATTGATATACAAATCAAGACGTTTATTGGCTTTGTAATTAAAGTGCATGTCCGCAGTAGTGGCCGCAGTATTTTGCTGGTTACTACCAGGTATTGCCTGTGTATTGGTCCAATAGGCTGGCCAGCTTTTAATTGTCCAAGAGACAGAGAAGTCTGGATAGAAATCCCATTTACCACCCAAATTCAGAGTCCAGGGCTGCACATTAGGAATTTGTCTATTCAAATAATACGCAGCAACACCATGGTTACCCGCCGCAGAAGCAGCATTTAGCGCAGCAAATTGACCAGTAAATGAGTTCATATACGCCCATGTTCTATTTACGCCAGCATTAATATCAAAGGTGGGGGTTGCTTGCCAATCCACCGAAAACTCACCGCCTTCCATAGTAGCCGTGCCGATGTTTTGATTCCAACCGATTGAGGTAGTATTAGAACTTAAATTAAATTGGTTAACATAGCTATTAGCACCACCAGCTGTACAGGTAGCACCCGTGTTACACAAGGTGACACTGTTAATAAAATTACTCAGTTCATTATGGTAAGCAGTAAACTTGGTTTTGACCGTATCATTAGTAAAATCGATCCCAATCTCTTGACCAAAGTTGGTTTCTGGATTCAAGGAAGCGTTTGCCTCGTAAGCAGCATTAGAACCATAATAAGTTCTATACAGATTATTCATACCAGGGGCGGCAAAATTTCTGTAAATGGCACCGCGTAAATCCACGCCAGAATCAAACATATACTTTAAACCTAAGCGCGGATTAAACTGATAAAATCCCTGGCTAGGTGTTTTGTTAGCGAACGTAGGTTTGTTAAAAGTACCGTTGGTTTTATACAAACTGGTAGTACCATAAGCGTCAAACGCTTGCCAAAAATCGTCCCGCAAACCAACGGTTACATCCAGTGGTATATCTTTTGGGCTGAATGTGGCTTGTGCAAAAATACCTTCAAAGGCATTGCTGGCACTCGTGTTAATGTTGGCATACTTGTAAGTGCTGCCATTAGCCAAAAACGATCCGGGATTTAACGTTGAAGAGGTTGATGATGATACAGCTGCATTAACTTGCATAGTATCATCAATATTAATACCGCGCGCATCAAAACCTACTTTAACATCTTTAGCATCGCCCCAATTGCCATGAAACTGTTCCTGAATAAAAGCCGCAGCACCATAGGTTTGGTATTGCTGAGATTCAATTTGCTGGGCATAGGCTTTAGAATTTGCCAGTAGTGTCAAATAAGATTGATTAGGATCATTGGCTACACCACTGATGGTTAAGCCTGAACCATTTGGCTGTATCAAAGCACCATTCATTCGGTCCTGTTCCGAGTGATTGTAATAGGCATTGAAGTTCATACTACCGGTTTTGGAATATTTAATTTCACCACCGCTGCGAAAATCGTATTTGTACCATTGGTTATTACCCAGCGCAAAACCACCCGCCCCTTTATCCATCAACTGCTCAGAAGCCAGAAACTTTACAAAATATTTGGAATAATCGTTAGGTGTAAAATAGGCAGATATTAAACCGTTATTGGTGCTATTAACCGTCGCGCTGATATTAGGTGTCACATGATAAGCGTTAGGCGTCATATTATAGCCATCAGACGAAATGGCATTAAAGTTAGCCCCTACTTTCACATCGCTGCTGTGATACAAAGTACCCGCCAAATCACCAGCTACAGTATTAAAAGAACCGTAGGCTGCGCCAGCGCGTTTTTCATCTTTTATTGGCTCGCGAGTGATAATATTGATAACCCCACCTTCAGCAAGATTACCCCACATGGCCGCCCCACCGCCACCACGGATAATTTCGATTTTTTCAATGGTATCCTTTGGAACTTGGTTCCAGTCTATAGTTCTGAAAAATCCGTCATTGATGGGCACACCGTCCACAGTAACCAATACTTTTTCGCCGCTGGCACCAAAACCACGCATTTGCACCGTGGCACCGGTAGGGTCAGTTTGACCAGGCAAGGTATTGGACGTAAAAATGCCCATTTGCCGATTCAAAATTTGATCGAGAGTCAGCTCCGCACTTTCCTGAATTTGCTGTCTGGAAATAACAGTGGTACTAATATCCATTTTTTCAACATTACTGCCTCGCCCCACACTCACTGCAGAAACTTTTACGGTATCTAAAGTATTAACCGCATCACTCTCTGAACTCACTGTTGGCTCAGAATTACCTGTACCCGCAACAGTATCAGCAGCCAGAACCATTGTGCTAGGCAATAAAGCTGTAGAAACCGCCAAGTATAAAAGTTTGCGTTTAAAGTCCACTACAATGCCTCATTTATTATTATAAAAACAACAACAAAAGCAAAGTATATGCCCAGAATATAAACAGAATATAATTCAAATAGATATACTTATCGTATAATTAGAAGTTAATTAAACTATGTTATATAACACAATAATTAATTCAAAAATACGTGATATAACGTAGTTTTAGGTTTTACACGTAGGCATAGCTGATGAGAAATAGATGGAGACACAAATCAGTGTTATTAAGCCAACGTAGCCGAGAGTAGTTGTAAAAATTCAAATAATAGCCAACATTTAAGTTTGCTTGCTCAGATTAGATGGGGCAAAGACTGACAAAGTGCGGCCAAGTAGCGCCAGTTGGTACGATTTTACCTACAACCAAAAACTGGAAATAAGCCAATGTTTGGCTTGCAGAAGAAGGCTTAGTTGAATGATAATAAAACCCTGCTTCGAAGCTGATAAGCGTTGTAATCCAAAGGAAAACTTCAATGCAAAGAAACCCGGTAATTTCAAAGAATTTTCTGGGTTTCACGTTGTTCAACCCAGCCTAGGGCCCTGAACCCACGAAGGAATGCAACACCAACGCTAGTCTACTTACTCAAATTGAAAAGAAAACCCTCATATTTAGGTGACTTTTGAAAGTAAACGTACAAAAAATATTTGGCAACTGGGATACTGGTTATTCTCTTGACAAGCACTCTCTCGGTAGTGTTTTTATCGGTTACAACAATTACGGGCACCCTATGTTTGATACGACAAGAACAGAGATTGGCGAGGCTTTATATCAGTTAAAATTCCGTTCTGATCGTAACCAAGTTGACGCACTTGGGCAACAGATTGTCGATTCTCTGGGGCATTTTTTCCAAAGTGCATCATTTATCTTGCCCATGCCGGCATCCAAGCTAAGAGCTTTCCAGCCTGTAAATGAAGTTGCAAATCAAGTTGCGGCATTAATGAACATTCCCTACATTGACAATGTTCTAGTAAAAACTGCATCTACGGATCAAGTTAAAAATATGCCATCAAAGGAAGATCGCGTTAAAGCGCTCTGTAAAGCCTTTAAGATTAATGACGTTTTAGTGGAAGGCTCATATAATGCACTGATTGTAGATGATCTTTATGACACTGGGTCATCACTCGAAGCAGCTACAGCTATGTTAAGGCAATACACAAAAATCAAGAAAATTTTTGTCGCTACAATAACCAGGAAAAACCCATGACAAATGTTTTTGTATCCGGCTCAATCAAGATTAAAAAGCTCGACACTAAAGTCATTGAGCGACTAAAAAATATTATTTCATCGAAACTTGAGGTAATTATTGGTGATGCTGATGGGGTTGATAGCTCTATTCAAGAGTTCTTTAAATGCAACGGGTTGCGTTCTGTTGTCGTATATTGCTCTGGAGATACGCCAAGAAACAATCTTGGGAATTGGGTCACTAAGAAAATTAGCTCCAACTACAAACCCGGTACTCGACAATATTTTACCGCAAAAGATAAAGCTATGGCTGCGGACTGCGACTATGGTTTTATGATTTGGGACGCCAGCAGTACAGGAACCCTGAGTAATGTAATTGAACTTGTTGAAAAAAACAAAGTTGGTTTAGTTTACGTAAACAAAACCAAAGAATTTATTAAAATTAAAAATATTCAAGACCTCGAAACTCTAATCAATTTTATGAGTGTAACATCGCTCAAAAGAGCAGATGAAAAAATCGGATTATTTAAAAAAATTGAATCACTAAAGTCCATTCAACGCGACTTGTTTGATGAACAGCCTGTTGAAGCTATTGTACTTGTTAAACATCCAAGCTTAACTAAACGCTCCAGCGAACTCCGCTAATGCTTCGTCTTTAGGCTTTTCCTCTGAACGACTTAGCCTGCGAACCAATCGACATTCTTTTTGTAGGTAACTCCCTAAATGACAGTTGGGCATCTAAGTCCGGCGCGCGGACACTTTGCGTTAATCCAGTAGATGTTGACTTCTCAAACACTCTCGTCTGGAACTGGTACATTAGAGAAATGTCGAATTTGATGGAGATACTACCGTTTGCCACACGTTCCTAGCTTTGTTTTAAGGAGCCCGCGTAGCCTCTATAAGCAACGCGTTATCGCAGGAATTGTTAGCCTTGGAATATTTTAAAGTTTTCCAAAACGGGAATATTATATTAATTGGCAATTTACTTCTGTTAGGTTTAGCGGTAAGTTTGGTCTGCAATATATTCCCGGGATTACGCATTGCTAATCGCGGCTACGCAAGGTAGTTCTCTAAATCATCAAATCTAATCCTGACTTTTACACTTTATGTTGACTTAAACCACCCCCTAAAATCCACCTTTTGGTGCAAATACCCTCAAAAATGAACCATTTCGGTGCAAATACTCTAAACCCAAACACCCAACATCCGATAAACCATTGACTCAAATCATATTTAAAACTGGCACACAGCTTGCTTAACCATAAGCAATCTCCCGCTGAGATTAATTTGATCATTGTTACCTTGGACAAAGGCGTCCTAATGGAATGAATTATTCATTACCATTGGGATGCCTTTTTTTTTGCCTGGAAAAAATGATCACTCTAATTCGCGAGAGTTTTGCTATCGCCTAAATGGCGACACGAAATATATACATTGTAGAGGTCAAAGTATGAGTTACAAACAAACCTTGGTGGTTATTGGTAACGGCATGGTCGGTCAACACTTTCTGGCACAACTGCTGGAAAATGCTACACCCGGTCAGTTTCAGATCGTGGTATTTTGCGAAGAACCCAGAGCAGCTTATGATCGTGTGCATTTGTCAGAATTTTTTAGCGGTAAAAGCGCGGCTGATTTGTCTCTGGTGCCCGACGGATTTTTTGAAACAAATGATATACGCATACTGCTGGGCGACAGAGCGGTAAGCATAGATAGACAGTTAAAACAGGTAGTGTCTGCCCAAGGCGTCAGGGTTAACTACGACAAATTAATCTTAGCAACCGGCTCCTATCCATTCGTGCCACCGGTACCCGGTCATGAAAGACCACAATGTTTGGTCTATCGTACCATTGAAGATTTAGAAGCCATGCAAGCAGCTGCACTAAACTCACGCGTGGGTACTGTCATTGGTGGCGGCCTGTTGGGATTAGAAGCGGCAAAAGCGTTACAGGATTTAGGTCTGGAAACCCATGTAGTCGAATTTGCTCCGCGTTTAATGGCAGTACAACTGGATGAAGGCGGTGGAGCGCTATTAAAACGCAAAATAGAAGCATTGGGCGTTAGCGTGCATCTGAATAAAAACACCACCTTAATCGACGTAGGCAAGCAATGTTATCACCGCATGACCTTTGCCGATGGTGAGATACTGGAAACTGATATTATCTTATTTTCTGCGGGTATTCGGCCACGGGACGATCTGGCACGTGCCAGCGGCCTGGATGTCGGTCAGCGCGGCGGTATTGTGATTAATAATGTTTGCCAAACTTCTGACGAAGCTATCTATGCCATCGGTGAATGTGCGCTTTGGAACGGGCAAATATTTGGTTTGGTAGCACCCGGCTACAGTATGGCACGCACAGTAGTGGCGCATTTAACAGAGAAAACAGCCGCATTCACCGGTGCAGACATGAGCACCAAACTAAAATTATTGGGTGTGGATGTAGCCAGTATTGGTGACGCCCATGCTAAAACGCCAGGCTCATTGGTGTATACCTATCAAGATGGACGCGCAGAGATCTACAAACGTTTAGTGGTCGATGCCAATAATAAAAAACTACTGGGTGCGGTATTGGTTGGCGATGCCAATGGTTATAGCACCCTGCTGCAATATTGTTTAAATGGTATCGAACTGCCAGAAAATCCAGATTCATTGATTTTACCGCCGCGCTCCGATCAGTCGGTGGGGTTAGGACCCGATGCCTTACCAGATGCTGCGCAAATTTGCTCCTGTTACGCTGTTAGCAAGGGTGATGTATGTCAAGCCATTGCGGCAGGTTGCACCACTCTACCTAACTTAAAAGCCGAAACTAAAGCAGGTACCGGTTGCGGCGGATGTGCCGCCTTATTAAAATCGGTACTGGATTGCGAACTAAAAAAATCCGGCGTTGCAGTCAATACCGATATTTGTGAACATTTCCACTATACCCGTCAAGACCTATATAACCTGATACGTATTGAAAAAATCAAAACCTTTACTGATTTAATCGATAACCATGGTCGCGGTCTGGGCTGCGAAATCTGTAAACAGGCCGTCGGCTCTATATTGGCCTCGCAGTGGAATGAGTATATTCTAGAAAAACCGCATATTGGTTTACAGGATACTAACGACACCTTTCTGGCAAATATTCAGAAAGATGGAACTTACTCTATAGTACCACGTGTTACAGGCGGCGAAATTACGCCAGATGGTTTAATTGTATTGGGACAAGTCGCCAAAAAATATGGGCTGTATACAAAAATTACCGGCGGTCAACGTGTAGACCTATTTGGAGCGCGGGTAGAACAATTACCACTCATATGGGCCGAACTGATTGCGGCAGGCTTCGAATCGGGTCATGCCTACGGTAAATCCTTACGCACGGTAAAATCTTGTGTAGGTAGCAGTTGGTGTCGCTACGGGGTCGACGACAGTGTTGGTTTGGCCATAGAACTGGAAAATCGCTACAAAGGATTACGTGCGCCGCACAAAATTAAATTTGCGGTATCCGGCTGTACGCGGGAATGTGCAGAAGCGCAAAGTAAAGATATAGGCATTATTGCAACAGAAGGCGGCTGGAACCTGTATGTGTGTGGTAACGGTGGTATGAAACCGCGCCATGCAGATTTGTTTGCCACCAATCTGGATAAGGCTACCTTAATTCAATATATTGATCGGGTGTTGATTTTCTATATTCGTACCGCAGAGCGCATGCAACGCACCTCAGTATGGATGGAAAACATTGAAGGTGGCCTGGATTATCTTAAAGCAGTGGTTATCGACGATAGATTACAACTGTGCAGCGAATTCGAACAGCAAATGCAGCATGTTATCGACACCTACCAATGCGAATGGAAAACCACACTGGCAGATGACAACAAACTAAAACGCTTCCGCCATTTTATCAATAGCGACATGGCAGACAACCATATTGTATTTGTCGAAGAACGCGGCCAAGTACGCCCGGCCAACGCATCAGAACGTCAGCATTTCGAACTGGTTGAGGTGCCCGTATGAGCACCTGGATAGATGTGTGCAGTGTCGATGATTTGCAACCCGACTCTGGCGTGTGTGCGCTAGTGGCAGGACAACAGCTTGCCTTGTTTTATGTAACTAAAACCCAGCAAATTTTTGCGGTCGCCAATTTCGATCCCATAGGTAAAGCCAATGTGTTATCACGCGGCATGATAGGCGATATCGCTGGCGAACCCATGCTGGCATCGCCACTGTATAAACAGCATTACAGCTTAATTACTGGCCATTGCTTTGAACATGCAGACATAAAAATAGACACTTATGCGGTACTTATCGAAAATAACCGTGTTGCGGTCAAAATAGAGGCAGAATAATTGATGAAATATAATTACTATATTGCCGATGTATTTACGCAACAAATTTTTAATGGTGCGCAGATTGCAGTATTTCCGCACGCCGATGGTCTCGATGCCAAACACATGGCCTTAATTGCCCGTGAAATAAACTTATCAGAAACCGTGTTTATTTTTAAAAGCAGCCAGGGTATACAGCATAGGCGCATGCGTATTTTTACGCCGTTAATAGAAGTAGATTTTGGCGGACATCCAATCATCGCTGCTGGCTATATATTAGGATTATGTGGCGAAGTCGATCTATCCACCCCGCTATCAGCCATGGTGTTTGAACAAAATGCTGGCGCTATCGATGTTTATATCTCCGGCGCAGATCACAAACCCAATTTTGTGCAATTTTCACGCACGGTTAAACCCCTAGTGGATAGATTTGCACCCAGTGATGAAGAATTGGCACAATTTCTGGGCATTAAGCTATCAGCACTGGATCACAAGAAATACGCACCGCGTTTGGTATCATGCGGGTTTCCCTATCTGATAGTGTCGGTATGGAATTATGAAGCCGTCAGAGCCGCCCGCTTCAACTACGCCGCTTGGAGCCAATCAATTGCACCGCAAACCGCCGCTCAGGAAATTATCATTTTTGCGCCAAAATCGCCTTATGCGGACGCCGATTTCAACGTACGCTTGTTAGGCCCACGTATCGCACTGCATGAAGACCCGCCAGTAGGCAGTGCTATGCCCGCTTTTTGTGCCTATTTATGTTCTTTTGAACATACACGCAAAGGTACACATGTATTTAGTGTCGATAGAGGCGATGAACATAGCCGTCGCAGTGTTATTAATCTGGAAATGGATAATAAACACGAAGAATCGTTAACGGTTCGCATTGGTGGACATGCCGTACTAACGGCAACGGGAGCCTTCGAATTATGAAACAGAAACTCGTCGTCATTGGCAACGGCATGGCCGGTATGAAAACGGTCGAAGAATTATTACAGTCGGCACCCGACAAATACAGTATCACCGTATTCGGCGCAGAACCCTACGGCAACTATAATCGCATACTGTTATCTGCCGTATTAAGCGGTGAGAAAAACATGGCAGACATTATTATTAATAACAAACAATGGTATGACGACAACGGTTTGCAATTGCATGCAGGCCACGATAAAGCAGTAGTCAGCATTGAGCGTGGTCTGCGCAAAGTAGTCGCACGCGATGGCACCGTCGCAGAATATGATCGTTTACTGATAGCCACGGGTTCCAAACCAGTGGTTCCAGATATTCCCGGCATCAACTTAACGGGTGTCATTGGTTTTCGCGACATTTTAGATGTTAATACCATGCTGTCATACTGCGAAACTCACCAACAAGCCGTGGTGTTGGGTGGTGGCTTATTAGGTTTGGAAGCCGCTAATGGTTTATTGCAAAGAGGTATGGATGTTACCGTTATTCATAATAACGAGATATTGCTTAATCGGCAATTGGATAGACAGGCTGGACAAATGCTGCAAAGCAACTTGGAAAACCGGGGCGTTAAATTCAAAATGTCTGCACAAATAAGCCATTTAGTCGGCAATGCAGAACAGCATATCCAAACAGTGTACTTTAGCGATGGCAGCCAGTTGCCCTGTGATTTATTGATTATGGCCATTGGTGTGCAGCCCGATATTAGCTTGGCCAAACGTGCGGGCTTGTATTGTGAGCGTGGCATTGTGGTGAACGATACCCTACAAACCTATGATCCCTGTGTGTATGCCGTCGGCGAATGTATACAACATCGTGGCGCCACGTTTGGTTTAGTGGCACCCTTATTTGAACAAGCCAAAGTCTGTGCCAATCATCTAAGCGCACACGGTATGGCAGAATATGTCACCTTGCCTACCGCCACCAAACTAAAAGTAACAGGCATCCAGCTTTTTTCGGTGGGTAATTTCTTGGGTGATGAGCAGTGCGAACAGATTCATTATAATGATGTAAAACAAGGCATCTACAAAAAACTCATCGTTAAGCACAACCAATTACAGGGCGCTGTGTTATATGGCGACACCGCATTAGGTAGCTGGTATCAAGAATTAATTGAACAAAAAACCAATATTGCTGATCAGCGGCAAGCATTGATTTTTGGCGGGCCGTTATCGGGCAATGCCGCAGCCCCCTCCCCTGTTTAATACACATGGCTACTCTTGTTAAAACCACGTGTCCTTATTGTGGCGTCGGATGCGGTATAGATGCTGAAGTAAACACCGACCTGCGCCAGGTGATTATTCAGGGTGATAAGTCGCATCCGGCCAATTTTGGACGTTTGTGTTCAAAAGGCTCGGCATTGGCCGATACCGTTATTTTAGACGGCCGCTTGTTACAACCCAAAATTGCCGGACAAGACAGTCACTGGCCGACGGCACTCGATCTAGTTGCAAGCACATTCAGAGACATTATCGATACACACGGCCCAGACGCAGTGGCAATATACGGCTCAGGACAATTACTAACCGAAGATTATTATGTTGCCAACAAACTGATGAAAGGCTTTATCGGCAGTGGCAATATGGATACCAATAGCCGCTTATGTATGTCGTCTTCGGTAGCTGGCCACAAACGCGCCTTTGGTGCAGATACAGTACCCGGTTGTTACGCAGATTTTGAATCCGCCAACCTGATACTGTTAATAGGTTCTAATGCAGCTTGGTGTCATCCGGTTAGTTTTCAACGCATCAAAGCCGCCAAGGCAGCAAATCCGGCACTCAAAGTGGTAGTGATAGATCCACGCAGAACCAACAGTTGCGATATCGCCGATTTACATCTACCCCTTGCTATCGGTAGCGACACCACTTTATTCAATGGTTTATTACAGTACTTAGCTGCACATAACGCGCTAGACCAGCCTTATATTGAAACCCATACAGAGGGATTTTCCGCGGCATTATCACAAGCCACGCTCACCCTTAAAAAAATCGCTAGCGTTTGCCGCTTACCCAAAGCCGATATCGACTTGTTTTACCGCTGGTTTAGCGAAACCGAAAAAGTCATGAGCTTGTACAGTCAAGGCGTAAATCAATCCTCCTCAGGTACCGATAAAGTTAACAGCATCATCAATTGCCATTTAGCCACGGGCAGAATAGGTAAACCCGGCATGGGGCCGTTTTCTTTAACCGGACAACCCAACGCCATGGGCGGACGGGAAGTGGGAGGCTTATCGCATCAATTGGCAGCACATATGGATTTTTCCAATGCAGCCGATATAGAACGAGTGGCGCGTTTTTGGGGTACTGACAACATTGCCCAAAAACCGGGCTATGCGGCAGTGGAGCTATTCGACGCCATACATGATGGCAAGGTAAAAGCTGTGTGGATTATGGGTACCAATCCGGTTGTGAGCATGCCGAATGCCGATAAGGTAAAACAAGCCCTTGCAAAATGCCCGTTTGTGGTAGTGTCTGATTGTATAGAGAAAACCGACACCACCGCTTACGCCCATGTATTATTACCCGCCGTGGGTTGGAGCGAAAAAGACGGCACGGTAACCAATTCTGAACGCCGCATTTCCAGACAAAGAGCCTTATTCCCCGCCGCAGGTGAAGCAAAACCCGATTGGTGGATAATCAGTGAAGTTGCCAAACGACTTGGCTTTGCAAAGGCGTTCTCCTATCAAAGTGCTGCCGATATTTTTAGAGAACATGCGGCCTTATCCGGTTTTGAGAATAATCAGCAACACGGTGAACGTGATTTTGATATTTCCGCGTATGCGGATATTACGCCAGTAAGTTATGAGCAACTGCAACCCACACAATGGCCAGTTAATCAACACTATCCAGAAGGACGTGCGCGTTTGTTTGCGGATGGGCAGTATTTTACCGCATCGGGTAAAGCGCAATTTATTGCCATTACACCCCGATTACCCGTAAATCAACCCAATAAACACTACCCACTGATTTTAAACACCGGGCGTTTGCGTGATCAATGGCACACTATGACGCGCACAGCGCTGTCAGCCAAACTGAATCAACATAAACCAGAGCCCTGTGTCGAAATACATCCGCTAGACGCCCAACAGTATGGCTTAATAGCTAACAGTCTGGCAAAAATCGAAACGGCTTGGGGAAGTATGCTGGCACGGGTAACCATCACCGACCAACAGCAATCCGGCCAGCTATTTGTACCCATGCACTGGACAGCTCAATATGCCAGTCAGGGTCGCATGGGCAGCCTGGTTAATCCAGTTGTCGATCCCATTTCCAAACAAGCAGAAAGCAAACATACCCCGGTACGCATTAGCCCCTACACACCCGATTGGTACGCTTTTATATTATCCAGACACGCATTAAAGCTGGATAATATTGAGTACTGGATTAAAAATAAAGCAGATCATTATTACCGATACGAGTTGGCAAGCGCGGCTTTATCGCAATCCTGGCCGGATTGGATAAGCCAGCATCTGCCAAATAGTCATCAAACCGCAAACGATGTAATGGAATATGCAGACTCTGGCTTACAACAATATAGAGCCGCCTATCTGCATGAGAACGAATTAGATACGGTTATTTTTATTGATGGTACCAACACCCTGCCAGAACGCGCCTGGCTAGGCAGCTTATTTGCCAAAAACCAACTGGATACCTCAGAACGTAGTGCATTACTCAGCGGTAAACCTCCGCAAGGCAAACCGGATTGTGGCGCCATCATCTGTGCCTGTTTTAACGTGGGCGAAACCACAATACGTAACGCCATTGCCAGCCAGAGTTTAAAAACCGTTCAAGAGGTGGGGCGCTGCCTAAAAGCTGGTACAAACTGTGGATCTTGTCTGCCGGAGATTAAGGCTTTGTTTTAAAAGCATATCAAAGGGTCAGACTCGATTGATTTCTTTATTTAAACTTTTAGTAAGATGCGAATATGCCATTCAATTCTTTAGCAGACACTGCTTCAGTCGCATAATTAAAAGTGCCAGCCGATTGTACTTCTGTGGCAGCACGCAGAAAAGCGCCGTAGGCCGCTCTTGCCAGTGAGCCGCCTAAACTAATACGTGTCACACCTAGTTCTTGTAACTCCGACACGCTTAGCTGAATACCATTAAAACCCATGATAACATTGAGCGGTTTATCAATGTTTTGCAAGATGGCTTGAATGTCATGTTTCGATTGAATACCCGGTGCAAACAAAACATCGGCACCCGCTTCTTGATACGCTTGTAAACGCCGAATGGTGTCACCAATATCGGGTTTACCATAGAGATAATTCTCCGCACGCGCTGTTAACATAAACTTAAAACCCAGCGTTTTGGCTGCCGCTGCGGCACTTAAAATGCGTTCAGCGGCTAATTCAATGTCATAGATAGGATTATCTGCATTTCCGCTAGCATCTTCTATGGAACCACCAACGATACCCGTTTTTGCCACCGCCAATATGGTTTGCGCAACATCATCTGCACTGTCACCAAATCCATTTTGCAAATCTGCACTTAGCGGCAGATCAGTTGCCATTGACAATTCAGCAAGGTGTGGAAGCATATCACGTACATTAATGCTCAAGTCGCTGCTGCCTCGAGAAAAAGCAAATCCTGCTCCAGTTGAGGCTATGGCTTTAAAGCCAAGCTGTGCAAGTAACCTAGCCGAGCCAATATCCCAAGGATTTGGCATCACAAAACAATTCCCGCTTTGATGTAACTCCACAAACTCCTTGGACTTTTCGATCTGATTTTTCATGGTAAGCTTCAGATAATTAAATATAAACGGACTAGCCGATCCGACGTAAAAAACACATACTGATTAATTGCTAAGCGCTTACTTAGCGTAATTGACTACCCTAAAATAGTCTAGGCCAGCTTCTCAACGATAGCTTTTATCTATCGTATTTATCAAAACAATCGATTATACATTGAGTCTGTGCGCTACTAGACTATAACCAACCCGAATAACAAGGATACTGTTCAGGTTTGCTAAACCAATGTAAAAACCAAGTCGCATGCCTAAAATGGCAGGAGTCGCTATATGATAAGCACAGTTACCCATGCATTATGCAAATCCTTACGGATACAAAGTTGCATTTGCAAACATAAACACTACGCTAATTCATAAACTACAGCCCTGCACTCTTAAACATGCACCAGTTTGACTATAAATAAGCTAAATAATAATTGATAACAACCCTTACCGGGTATTGATTTCCCCTAAACCAGTAGTAGAGGTGCTTTATGAAGATTAAACCATCATTCAAGGTCACTGCAATTGCAGTCGCCGTATTTTCTGTATTAACGACCAGCACGGTTTTAGCCGATACACAACCGACTGTAAACAGTTTCTGGTGGCCGGAACAGTTAGATTTAAAACCCTTACGCCAGAACTCGGTTGAATCCAACCCGCTGGGTAAAACATTTAACTATGCTGCACAATTTAAAACCCTGGATCTGAAAGTTGTAAAAAATGACATTGCAACAGTGCTGAAAACATCCCAGCCTTGGTGGCCAGCCGACTATGGTAATTACGGACCATTTTTTATTCGCATGGCCTGGCATAGTGCTGGTGTTTACCGCATATTCGATGGTCGCGGTGGCGCTTCCGGTGGTCAGCAACGCTTTGAACCTTTGAACAGCTGGCCGGATAACGTAAACCTGGACAAAGCCCGGCGCTTGTTGTGGCCAGTAAAACAAAAATACGGCAACAAACTGTCATGGGCCGACCTGATGGTACTGGCAGGCAATGTAGCCTTGGAGGATATGGGCTTCAAAACACTCGGTTTTTCGGGTGGTCGTGCCGATGATTGGGAAGCGGAGAACGTTAATTGGGGTGGCGAAAAGAAATTCTTGGCCGACGAACGTCACGATGGTAAAGGAGACTTAAATAAACCATTGGCTGCTGTGCAAATGGGCTTAATTTACGTTAATCCAGAAGGACCAGGCGGCAACCCAGATCCGCTGCTGGCTGCTAAAGATATTCGTGTCGCTTTTGGCCGTATGGCCATGAATGACGAAGAAACAGTGGCACTAATTGCGGGTGGTCATACATTCGGCAAAGCACACGGCGCACATAAGCCAGCCGAATGCGTAGGCAAAGAACCCGCTGCAGCCGGCATAGAACAACAAGGCTTGGGCTGGGAGAACAAATGTGGCAAGGGTAATGGCGTCGATACGGTTTCCAGTGGCTTAGAGGGTGCATGGTCAACCAATCCAACACGCTGGACACATGATTACCTGACTTGGCTGTATACCTTTGATTGGGAAACCAGTAAAAGTCCGGCTGGCGCGACACAATGGATTCCAAAAAATGGTCAAGGCGCAAACTTTGTACCCGATGCGCACGACTCCACTCAACGTCATGTGCCTATTATGTTTACCACGGATATTGCTTTGAAAATGGATCCGGATTATCAAAAAATTTCGAAGCGTTTTCTGGATAACCCTAAAGACTTCGAACTTGCATTTGCTAAAGCCTGGTTCAAATTAACCCACCGCGATATGGGACCTAAAGCGCGCTATGTAGGTGCCGAGGTACCTGCCGAAGATTTCATCTGGCAAGACCCTATCCCCAAAGTAGATCATAAGTTGATCGATGCCAAGGATATTAGCAAACTAAAAGCAAGCATTCTGGCTTCTGGTTTAACGGTGCCAGAATTGGTTAAGACTTCTTGGGCTGCAGCCGCAACCTTTAGAGGTACCGATTTACGTGGTGGCGCTAACGGTGCGCGTTTACGTCTGGCCCCGCAGAAAGATTGGGAGGCCAATGATCCAGCTGAACTTACTACTGTGCTAAATCGCCTGGAAAGCATCCAAAAAGATTTTAACCAGTCGCTTAAAGGCGGCAAGAAAGTATCGCTGGCCGACGTAATCGTGTTAAGCGGTACTGCAGCCGTAGAAGCCGCCGCCAAGCAAGCCGGTTACAGCGTACAGGTACCCTTTACACCGGGTAGAATGGATGCCACACAAGAGCAAACCGATGTTAACTCTTTCCAAGTTTTAGAACCTAAGGCCGATGGCTTCCGCAATTACTTTGCTAAAGATAACACCCGCTCCCCCACTGAATTGTTGATTGAGCGCGCCAACAATTTAACCTTAAGCGTACCCGAAATGACGGTTCTGGTGGGTGGTTTGCGAGTGCTGGATGCAAATAGCGCACATAGCAAAAACGGTGTATTGACCAACCGCCCCGGCCAATTGACTAACGACTTTTTTGTTAATCTACTGGATATGTCTACCAAATGGAGCAAGGCAACACCCGAAGGACTTTACGAGGGACATGATCGCGTAAACGACCAGGTTAAATGGACGGCTACACCGGTAGATCTAATTTTCGGCTCCAACTCAGAGTTGCGTGCGGTTGCAGAAGTGTATGCCTACGATAACGCCAACGAGAAATTTGTAAAAGACTTTATTAACGCATGGACTAAGGTAATGAACTTGGATCGCTTTGATCAATGATACGTTAAGCAGCGCTGTTCAATTTATTCATAATTGAACAGCGCCACCTTTGATTCAAGCGCTAACATATGGCAACATGCTTGATCCAAACTTCACCGCTCCAAACATCAAAAATCACATTCCGATGACCGGTACCACCAATATGCTCGGCTGTAATGGAAAATCCATACTGTTTTAATAATTTGTGGCCAATCTGGATATTATTAGCCGGTATACTGATCAATTCGCCATTAGCATATCCGGGAAATTGATCGCCACCACCAAACATTTTGACTTCATAATTGATCGGTAGGCTAGCTGTTTTGTTAAGCTCACGCATGAATAAAGTCATCGCATCATCAGCATAACGACCATCCAGCTCTGTGTTCCTATTTCGACTGTCCCGCACGGGTAACATGTAGTGACACATGCCACCAATCTTCAAACACGAATGCCATAGGGTAATCGCCACGCAAGAACCCAGCATGGTTCTGATCCGCGTATCCTTAGCACCAAAATAAAATTCGCCGGGGTTCAAAAAAACATCCACGCAAAAATCGGGGGTCGTTAATTCGCTATTCATAGCCAATTTTCCGGTATATCGATGGAGAAATCATGTTCAAATCACTTTGCATGCCATTAAGATTTTCAGAATGGCTAATAATAAAATAACCGCCAGCTCGCAAATAGCACTGAATACGTTCAAGCAAGCGTTGTTTTGTCCGACTATCAAAATAAATCATGACATTGCGTAAAAAAATAATGTCAAAACTACCTATATCAGGTAATTGTTCAATCAAATTGGCATAGATAAATTTAACTCGACTGCGTAGAACTGAATCAATTATGAAAAAGCCATCACGTTCATTTTTACCTTTCAAACAATATTTTTTTAACAACTGCATAGGGATTTTTTCCGAAGCGCTCATAGGATATAAACCATTACGTGCTTTTTCCAGTATTCGAGTGGAAATATCGGTGCCGACGATTTCCCATTGACTGGTTTTTGCATACTCAGCCACTATCATGGCCAGCGTATAGGCTTCTTCACCGCTAGAACTGGCGGCACTCCAAATCCGCAAATGCTGACCAGCCGGATGCTGGGGGAAAATCTGGTTTTTGAGAAAGTCGAAATGTTTAGGTTCTCTAAAGAAATAGGTCTCATTGGTAGTCAACAAATCGATGGCCATCAGAGTTTCTAACTCGCATCCTGGCTTACCGAGTAATCGAAAATATTCGCTATAACTGGATAATCCAAGGCTACGTACACGATTATCCAAGCGTCCAGAAACTAGCGCATGTTTGTTGTCGGTTAACACAATGCCCGCATGTTTATAGAGATAGTCCTTGATCCACATAAACTCGTGATTTTCCAATACTGGCGTGACCCGAGAACTGAGCATATTCTCCACATTTATCATCGCCATCTCATACAAAACCATCCACAACAGTTTTACTTAAGCTTGCCATCTCATTAACCGACAACACCCTGTCGATGTTAAGCAAAATAATAAATCGGTCATTTCGCTTTGCCATACCATTGATGAAATCAGGGCGAATGCCAGTGCCAAAATTCGGTGCGGGTTCAATCTCTTGTGGACTGATATCAACAACTTCATTCACTACATCAACTATAATACCAATGTATTGTTGACTGTCGTCTTCGCTATCGTTTGGGATTTCGACGATAACAATCCCCGTGCGTTTAGCAATCGGAGTCATTCCCTTGCCGAAACGCGCCAATAGATCAATTATCGGCACTACACTTCCGCGTAAGTTGATGACGCCGCGCACAAAAGCGGGCATCATCGGCACTTCGGTCAGGTAATCGTAATCAATAATTTCCTTGGTATTTAATATGCCCAGCGCATAAACCTCACCGCTCAACAAAAAGGTGAGATATTGGCCAGTACTGACAGCTTGATCGTCAGTCAGCACAGTTGCCGATTTCTTGGTCAGTGTTGTGATCGTTGTTGCCATCATCCACTCCTAGAAGCGTTCGAAATTCTTTAATTCAAATTCGGATTTGGCGTTAGTCCGATTAACCTGCAAGATTGGTTTAGATTTAACCGCCTTATGGGGGCTTTTTGTTGCGGAATGCCGTAACGATGCATCATTGTGATCGGTAATGTTGAAAAAACTCATCAATTTTTGCAGTTGTTCAACCTGTCCAGTCATTTCTTCAGCAGTTGCTGCCAATTCTTCACTGGTAGAGGCATTTTGCTGGGTAATCTGATTCATCTGGTTCATTGCGATATTGATCTGGCTGACTCCTGACGATTGTTCCAGTGAGGCGGCGGCAATTTCCTGCACTAAATCAGAGGTTTTAGCAATGCTCGGTACAATGTTATCCAGTAGTGTACCTGCGGTTTCAGCTGTCTTGACACTGGTTTCGGCTAGTGTACCGATTTCCTGTGCCGCAATTTGGCTGCGCTCAGCCAGCTTGCGGACTTCAGCCGCCACCACCGCGAAACCTTTACCGTGCTCACCAGCCCGCGCCGCTTCGATAGCGGCGTTCAAGGCCAACATATTGGTTTGATAGGCAATGTCGTCGATGATGCCGATTTTATTGGCAATGAGCTTCATAGCATCCACGGTCTGTTTTACTGCTGCACCGCCTTCGATAGCCTCTTTGTTAGTTTTTCCCGCCATACCGTCGGTGATTTTGGCGTTCTCGGCATTCTGGTTGATACTGGCTGCCATTTGTTCAACACTGGCCGTTGTTTCCTCGACGCTAGCGGCTTGTTCGGTGGAAGCTTGAGACAAGGACTGCGAAGTAGCGCTGATTTGTTCAGAGGCATTACTTAATTGGTCAGCGGAACTGATAACTTCGGCGATGGTTTGCGATAACTTAGCGATGGTATTGTTAACAGTATTTTTAAAGTCGTCTAGCTGACCATTGTAGTCACCTTTGATTATTTGGGTTAGGTTGCCCTGTTCGACAAGCGTCAAAACTTCTATGGCTTCATGCAGCGGCAGTACCACGCCATCCATGGTATCGTTCAAGCCTTGCACAACTTTACGAAAATCGCCTTGATGTTTACTGATATCTAAACGTGTTTCTAAACGACCTCCAATCGCATCCACTGACAGCAAGTTAGCATCCGTTACTAAAGCCTGAATATTACGCTTGAGCAGTAATAGCCATTCGTGTATCTGGTCATCACTGGATGCTTTCGCCATTTCCGCATTCATATCACCACTCGCAATCTTGGTAACATACACAATCAAGTCGGATAGCCAGCTATGCACACCATTAACTGCCTGTTTCATTTTATCGTGATCGCCTTTACAGGCGATTTCTACCCGCTGGCGCAAGTCTCCGCCGCTAATTAGACTCAAAATACGGTTGCCTTCGCCGATAGGTAACAGAATGGCATCTAACATATGGTTAACACCACTGACGATTTCCCCATAGGCGCCATTGAACTTCTCGGGCGTACCCCGTTCAGAGAGCTGGCCCTCTGTAGAAGCTAAGGTTAGACGCTGTAATTCATGTTGTAGCCCTTGTAGTGAAGTAGCGACATTGTTGACCGCTAATTTCATTTTTTCGTGATCGCCCTGATAAGTCTCAGCGATTAATTCATCAATTTTGCCTACGGAAATTTGTGCCAGAATCCGATTGCCTTCACCAATTGGCAATAGAATAGCATCCAGCATCTGGTTTACCCCCCTAACTATTTCCCCATATCCACCCTTGAATAGCTCCGGTTTACCCCGTTCGGCAAGCTGCCCTTCTCTTGAGGCGACTGTGAGGCGCTGGAGTTCATTTTGTAAGCCCTGAAGTGTTGTAGCGACATTGTTGACCGCTAATTTCATCTTTTCGTGGTCACCCTGGTAAGTCTGGGCGATTAACTCGTCGATTTTACCGTTGGAAATTTGCGCTAAAATCCGATTCCCTTCACCAATAGGTAGTAAAATGGCGTCTAACATCTGGTTTACACCACTCACTATTTCCCCATATCCGCCTTTGAAAAGCTCCGGTTTACCCCGTTCGCTAAGCTGGCCATCTCTTGAGGCGACGGTGAGCCGTTGTAATTCCCTATTCAAGCTCTGTTGCACCTCAATAACACTCACCAGACTTTTAGCCACTGCATCGTTTTCCGATCGTACATTCACTTTTACCGAGAAATCACCGTCAGCTAACGCTTGGGTCACCGCTGCCTGCTGCGTGATAGTGTCAATAATCAAATTAAGATTATTCTTAATGACAGTAAAGTCACCCGTGTAATGATCAACAATTTTGGCAGGCACAGCACCTATGGAAATACTTTCGACACATTCTGCCGTTACTTTCAGAGGCTGAACGATCGCATCCAGAATTTGATTGATCGACTCGCCAATGTGTTGTGCTTCATGGCTACTACCCGTGGTATTGAAACGCTCATTTATACGCCCAGCGATAATAGCTTGGGTAACTCGGTTAAGTTCAGCATCAAATTGTTGATTGCTGCGATTGGCAAACATATTGAAAATGCTCATATAACTCTCTCTCCTGTGACAAAACGTGAGTATCTGAAAAGTGATTTAAATTCGGATAATGACTTGGACTTTTACGGAATTATTAAAATATTGGAGAGCGATTCCATATAGCCAGCAAATATGCACAAATGTATTGTTTGTGGTCTTAAATATCGGGCCCACATGGTTCAAACGCTTTAAAATCAGCGAAAACTTGTGCTTGAACAGCGCCCAATGTTCTGTCGGATGGTATATAGCCTTGTGCATCTGGGAACTTCGAAAAACCCGGCTTTTGAGCATTGACAGGGGTCTCCTGTGTTGTATCGAAGGGTGGTTTTTCAACGTTCCCATCTGTTTATGTCATCACTCATAGGCTTCAGAAATTTGCAAAAGGCAAGTTTAGTGTCTATGTCACTTCGCATCGGTACCTGTAATAAATAGTGGCCAATTTTTGCTTCCAGATAACCCACGGTCATTGCTTCGCCTTATCTTGCTTGATTTATCCTATGAATAATTCCTCCAGTACACGGCTTAAGATAGACCAGTACTGGTATCAATTAAATCAGTTATTCTCTTCATTTTTTGTAGGGTAAGGATTTAATAACAATTAAATTCCCTACATTGATGAGTATTCTTGATCAAAAATTAAACGAAATATTAAATTAAGAATTCGATTTTATTAAACATACTCGTTAGTGAGTTTATAAGGTGATGCTATCTTTTAGTTATCCAACAGCAGCAAAGTATGTTGAATTACGGAAATTTCTGAGCTTGGCAAAATGGCCTTCTGAGGTTAAGATTCAACTATTCCATTCAAAATAATATTTATAACCCCGTCTGGAATAGTTACAAACTAAATGAGTGATTTTAAAATTCTTCAAATTGATAATGACGTCTACCAGCAGACTATCACTCGGCTAATCCCGTTTGTCGACTGTCCCGAAATTGAAAGCATAGACATTGCCACCCCCAAGCAATACCTTGACAGCCTCACTCGAACAGACATTACTTTGGTGATTACCAAATTTGATCTGGGGTGGACAAACGCTTTTCAAGTGTACGCAATCAAAGTAAAGCTCCTCCACCTAGATGGCACGCTAGCCGATAATAAAGTTTCGGCAATAGCGTTTATTGACGATAAAGGGCTATTACTGTTGGTAATTTTGTTGCACATTACCTCCCGAAAACAGGCCGAAACTGCATTGCAAAACAGTCAACATAAACAGCGCGAATTGTCTAATCATCTGGCATTGATCAGAGCGGAAGAAAGCACTCGTATTACACAACAAACAGACTCTGGCTACCTCATCCTGAGCAGGCATTCACATGCACAATACTTAGCTGCTAAACTCAGGATTATTAGTAGCCTAGTGACTAGAAAAACAGTAGTATTACCTATGCCGTTTCAAGACATAAGGAGTTAGATAAGTATGATTAAAGTAATGCTGGTGGATGATCACGCCATGTTTCGAAATGGCCTCAAGCTCATACTTAACGAGGTTTCTGATATGGAAATCGCCTTTGAAGCGGCGGATGGTGATGAAGCAATCAGTGGAATACGCACTAATCTTTGGGATATTTTAATACTGGATATCTCTATGCCTGGCAAAAATGTTTTGGATTTGATTAAAATGGCTAAAGAATATCATCCAAATAAGCCAATCTTGGTATTAAGCGCATATCCAGAAGATCAATATGCCATTAGGATACTCAGAGCAGGCGCACAAGGCTATTTAAGTAAAGAATGCGCAGCCGAAAAACTAGTGGATGCCATTCAAAAATTAGCCAACGGCGGCAAATATGTCAGTAGTGCTTTAGGCGAACTACTGGCAAACGAATTGACCTCTAGTACTAGACTACCCCATCAATCACTTACCGACCGCGAATATCTGGTTTTTCTTGCCATCGCCAAAGGAAATCGTCTAGTAGACATCGGTATTGAATATTCGCTAAGTCAGAAAACCATTAGCACTTACCGCGCTCGGATACTCAAAAAAATGCAACTATCAACCAATGCAGAAGTAATCCACTATGCCATAAAACATAACTTATTAAACACACGCTTACTTTAATAACAAAGTCAGTTAAACGAATCAAACGGGCTTTGTTGAATAAATCAAAAAATGGACAGAGCACCCCATTTTTCGGCAATCCAACACAAATATCGATAAAGCGTGTCGTTTGACTAGCGCCTTTGCTTCTTTTAATAATTGGCTCTGAAAATTAGTATCGACTTCTTTCAGGCCAAATTTATTCATGACCTCGCAGCGGTTCCGGTAGTGACTGCTTGTCGATACCGAAAGGTTCCTCAGGAAAATATAACTGCATAATGAACGTTACGTCAGCTTTAACTTTTTGGAAACTGAAAAAGAAAAAGTAATTGACGGCCCTGTAATAACCAAGCTGTAGGATGTAATCCACTTTTCGGGCAGTGTTGTCATCAAAGCTTTCGAGAACGGCTACATCGTTGATATCGAGGGAGAACAAAAAAGACCGCTCTTCATCATCAAGCGGGGGTATTTCATAAAGAGCGTTGATTTCGTCTGGGGTTAAAATCGATAGTCGAGCCATGCTGAATCTATATTGGATGAGGATAAAGTTATGGCACGGTTTTTTCTGCACCACCGCCTTTCTGGGTGTTGGTTAACTATGCAAATATAGCTGAGTAAAATTAAGATAGATTTAGCCTACCATTAGGCCATGGTCTAGTGATAGATTCGAAAATGCCATAAATATCTATCATTAGACATATTTTTGCTTTATGATTGACACTCTATCACAACATCTTAAATTCTTTTGAGCGAAAATGATTATCGGCTACGCCAGAACTTCGACCGTCGATCAAATTGCTGGTCTTGAAGCACAACTACGGGAACTCGAAATTGCCCAGTGCGAAAAAATATTTCGGGAGCAAGTGTCATCCATTTCAATTCGGATCCAGCTTGAGGCTGCTTTAGAATTTGCACGAGAAGGCGATGTATTAGTTGCCACTAAGCTTGATCGACTAGCTCGATCAGTTTCCGATCTTATGACCATCATCAAAACACTGGAACAAAAAACCGTCGGTTTGCGGATTCTTAATCTAGGTATGGACACACAAACCCCGACCGGAAAATTGATGTTAACTGTTTTGGGTGGTGTTGCTCAATTCGAACGGGAAATGATGCTTGAGCGGCAGCGGGAAGGTGTTGCGAAAGCTAAGGTAGCTGGTAAGTACAAAGGCAGAAAACCTTTGGCGAATGAACTCCGTCAAGAAGTTGTTACCCTCGCTGAAAACGGAAAAACCAAAAGAAACATTGCCAAACATTTAAGTATTGGAGAGGCTACCGTTTATCGTATTCTAGCCACTTTGAAAAAAAATGATGCGTAATAAATTTTCGTAAATCTATATGAATACCCAGAACCCTTCACCTCAGCAGCAAACTTATAAAACGATAACCATCCAAGAAGCTCTAAACATTGCTATCGGATATTTTCAACAAGGCAATCTCGCAGACTCCAAGATACTCTGTCATAAAATATTATCGACCAATCCTAAAATATCGGACTGTTATAATTTACTCGGTAACATTGAAGCGCAGGAAGGGCAATATCAAGATGCAATACTTTATTTTAATCAGGCCATAGCGCTAAAAAAAGACTTTTCTTATTTTTACAACTTGGGCAATTGTTTTAAAGCGTTACACCAGCTGGACAAGTCCATAGAAAACTACCGCTTAGCTATACGCTTAAACCCTAAGTTTCCGATCCTATATTTTCATTTAGGTATGGCTTTGCGAAATCAGGGGAAATACAAAGAAGCGGCCAAAATATTCAGAAGCTGGGTGAGTCTTAACCCATTGAATCCAGAGTCTTTGATAAATCTCGGTTCCATACTTGCTGAGCAAAATGAAAATGATGACGCAATCGAATGTTACGAAAAAGTCTTAGCGTTAGAGCCAACACATCAAATAGCCCTATACAGTTTGGCAGGCGTTTTAGCGAATCAAAGTCGAATGAGCGAGGCACAACAAGTATTTGAAAAGCTGTTGCATAGTTATCCTACCGACGCGCTTAAAATAAAAGCGGCTTTGCAAATACCGATTATCGCTCCCTCTGTACAAGCTCTGGTCGATTGGCGGAATGAATTTTCATCAAAAATAGATGAACTCATAAAAACTGGCGTGCGGATAAAAGATCCGTTGAAAGAATTAGGGAAAACAAATTTCTATCTTGCATTTCAGGGCTTCGACAACCTTGAGCTAAACAACAAAGTGGCTCAACTGATGGTGTCGGCCTGCCCGTCATTGGTTTGGACAGCACCTCACTGTTTAACAATACGTCAAACACAAAGTCGAATTCGGGTCGGATTTATTTCAAACTTTTTCCATTTGCATAGTATCGGTAAAACCAGCCGAGGGCTGATTGCAGAGCTTTCCAGAAACCGGTTTGAAGTTCACTCATTATTTGTACCACCAGTAATCAACGATCCAGTTTCTAAATTAATACAGGATTCGTCAGATCATTATCACATTCTGCCTAATTCACTTGAAGACGCCAGAAAAGTGATTGCCGATTTGAAGCTTGATATTCTTTTCTATCAAGATATAGGTATGGAGCCCTTTACTTATTATCTAGCTTTTTCCCGCTTAGCGCCGGTACAGTGCGTATCGTTTGGACATCCCGATACAACTGGAATTGATAATATTGACTATTTTGTTTCAACCGACTTTTTTGAAACACTAGAAGCAGACTCTCATTACAGCGAAAAATTAATCAGATTACATAATGTAGGGACGCCCACTTATTACTACGCTCCGAATATAAATTTCAAAGTCAATAAACGTTCTTATTTTGGGCTTAAAGATCAAACTCACCTTTATTTTTGCCCGCAAACTTTGTTTAAATTTCATCCAGATTTTGACCTTATTCTGGCAAACATATTGAACAGAGATTCGCAAGGCGTCATCGTTTGCTTGGAAGCGCACATACCGTATTGGACTAAATTACTGAAACAACGATTTCAGCTCTCCATCGGCAAAGCCGCAGATCGCATATTGTTTTTGCCTCGCCAGAATTACAACGATTACCTCAATTTATTGATCCTTTCAGATGTGGTGCTCGATACCATTCATTTTAACGGAATGAATACGAGTCTTGAGGCTTTTACTGTCGGTACTCCAGTCGTTACCCTTCCAGGCAAATTTCAACGGGGAAGGCATACATCTAGCATGTATCGAAAAATGGAAATAGAGGAATGCATTGCACACAATCCAATCGACTATACTGAGTTGGCTGTTCACTTAGCCTCTGATAACACTTTAAGAAAAACTATCTCTAGTAAAATCCTCGAAAGAAATTCAAAATTATTCAAAGACAGAAAAGTGTTGGAACGGTGGGAAGACTTTTTTACCAACGCATTAAATTCATCTATTGAAAAATAGTTTATGACACGTTGCTCTCCTCAGCTGGAACACAGCATACCATATATCACTGTGCATCTAGCATATATCATGAGTATTCGGATTTGTCATCGAAATGACATCTACAGAAAGTATGATTAAGATTACAGATTATTTGATGAAAAATAGGGTGCGTGGGCCACATAAGCTAAGCATATGCACACCAACAAAATATTCAACAAAAACCCATGACGATAGGCCACGTAGCCTATCTATTTGGAGTTGTTTTGTTATTTAACCTATATGGTTTCTAATCATGAAAAAGTATGCTCTATTGCTTTTATGCTGTTTTATTGCACCAAACTTATATGCTATAACTCCAATGGCTAATGGAGGAAACTTTGGTTATGGGACTTATGAATATTACAGTTATTCTGTGCAAGCAGACGGGACAGTTCAAACATGGGGCGGTCCCTACCTTTTACCTGTATCGATTCCCGGCTTAACTGGGGTAGTACTGACAAATAGTGGCTACTTTGTCAAAAATGACGGAACAGTCTGGAGCCTAGCTAATGGCTCGGCTACTTCTGGATTAGTTCAATTTGGAATTTCTAATGTTCAAAAAATTTCTACCAGTGGTTCTCATGCTCTTGCCTTAAAATCGGATGGTACAGTATGGGGATGGGGTGATAATCAGGTAGGTGAGCTTGGCATAGGTCAATTTACTTATACTCAATCCTCTCCGGTGCAAGCAATTGGACTTACAGGTATTGTCGATATTGCTGCAAGCAATTCAAACTCTAGTGAAATTTCCAGTTATGCAGTGATGAATAATGGTACGGTCTGGGCATGGGGGAACAATTACTCTGGTCAATTCGGAAATGGAGCAACCTGTGGAGTGATGTTTTGCGGTATATCGACTCCCACGCAAATATTTGGCTTATCTGGAGTTAAGGCAATTGCAAGTGGTTCTAATCACACAGTGATCCTAAAAAATGATGGATCGGTATGGGTAGCAGGCGGTACTAATGGATTAAGTTTTATAAAAGTTGCTGGACTTAACAATATCACAGCTATCGCTGCTGGTGGTTCATCTCAAGGTGGCGGAGACTATTCCTTGGCTTTAAAAAATGATGGAACAGCTTGGCTTTTCCAAAATAGTCCTAGTCCGGTAGCTTCACAAATTAACGGATTAAGCAATATTCAATCGATACAAATTGGCCTTGGTGGTTTTGTTTTTTATGCAGTAGGTCAGAATGGGACGGTCTATGATTGGGGGAATGTTTCGGCTAACGGTCTTTTAGGGAATGGAACATTGAAGGGCAGTGCTAGCCCTGTTTCAGTTGGTGTAGCATACGTTTCGCCACCACCACCTTATACGAGTACTACCGTTCCAGCACTTTCTGAGTTTGGGATCATGATAATGGGAGCTTTACTTCTGCTTATTTCGTTTGTAATTCAAAAAGAAAAGGACAGTCATCTAAGGTAGTCGCTCACTCTCTCGTTTGTGATCGAAACAACGCGAATGCTAATTATATATCCGATGAAAAATCAGTACGGATGGCTAAGATTTATTCTATTTGTCGGCTGTTACGTGCTGCTTGACTACGCTTATTTTAAAATTTCGATCGATACCTTCATCAATGTGATTTATTACCACGGTATGGTGACGGTTTGTGCCGATTTAATCAATATGATCGTCCCGCTGGAACAGATTTTACCGCTGCAAAATCATTTGATTTCAGCCAAAGCCGATCTGGAGATCGTGCGCGGCTGTGATGGTGCCGGAGTATTGTTTTTGGTGATTTCGGCCATTCTGGCCTTTCCGTCAAAACTGGGCTGGAAACTGATTGGAGTAGCGTTGGGCATAAGCTTAATCTATATCATTAATCTGCTGCGCATCAGCGGGTTATATTTCGTCATTGCTTATCACCCTGGCTGGTTTCAGTTCATTCATGCCTATCTGGCTCCGACATTCATGGTCATTACCAGTTGCGCCTATTTCATCTTGTGGGCGCTCGGTTCTGTTAATAAGGTCCATGAACCGGCGTGATTTAATTTTCCTGGCTCTGAAAGGCTTGCTGGCTTGGCTGATCTTGTCCGGCTTGGTTTTGTATTTCGGGGAATGGCTGGTAAAAGGGCTATTCCCTGTGATTAGGGCAGTCATGATGATGATGTCGCAGGAACTGTCCCTCAACTTAAAAGTGGTCAAGTCGGCGCAATCCCAATTGGACTATTCGATTGAATTATCCGCCTGGGTGCTTCGCCCGGTTTATATCAACGCAAAGCTCGTCATTCCACCGGGAACCGATTTAAAATCATCAATCCACTTGCTGCACTCCCTGGTTCCGCTGGTCATTGAGGGATCAATTCTGCTGGTTTGGCCGGTTCAGCGCTGGCCGCAGCGTTTATTGCTGATTGTGTTGGGTTTGTTGACGGCGGTGCTAGTCATCATAGCGATCTTACCGGCCCATCTGCTGGGGATACTGGAAATGTCTTTTCAGGATATGGCTTTAACAGGTCAAAATCCACGCCCTATCCCGTGGTTTGTAGATTGGATGGTGTTTTGCGAAATGGGCGGTCGCTGGCTGTTGGGAATTACGGCGGCTTGGTTATGTATTCAATTACAACGTAGGTTAATACGGGGTGTGCAAGTCAACGTAACAAGTATGCAGTAAGGAAAGTCTTGGGTGAAAAGGGCTAAATGTAATTTAGCAGATATTGCACAGCTTAGATTTAATCACCAAATATGAATTTTGCAATGGAAAGAGTTACCTTAACATTCAAGAAGTTATTAAAAATTTTATTAGCAATTTTAAAATGGCTATTATTGCCCAACCCTGTATAACCGCATTGAACATCCTGCCTACAGGGAACAATAGTGGGCATTATTGTTAAAGCGTAATTTTTGATTTAAATCAAAAAATCGCAAGTATTCCATAGAAATACAGCGTTTTTCAGTCATTCACTGGCAGCATATTAACTTCATTGGCAAGTATGAATTATATAATACGGAACATATTGTTAATATTCAATAGGTTATAAAAAAACTAATTGGCGAATTTGAAATCGATATTTCGGCTGGAAGCCGCTAATACCAAGGACTCCAGAGGTGTCGTGAAACAAACCGTTCTTTTGGTTAAATAACCCCAAAAAGGGAAAGATAGTTAATTCTGAATGCCCCGGTTTCAGGGAATTCATTTGCAAATAAAATGAGCCCACGAAAATGGATTGCGAGCCGACACGGATAAATGCAAGCTCATTTGCAGATAATCTGAGCCCGACGGCTATTTCATTTGCAATTATTTTGAGCCCAAAACGGCGCTAAATGCGAGCCCGACTGTTTTCAAATGCGAGCCGTTACAGATAAGAATTGAAATGCAAATCATAAATTAAATAACTATAGATTTGGTTATTTCACAGCATTTGCTAGGTTTCATTGTCATTCAACCCTGCCCTATTCCCATGTTTCTCTCTCAATTGGTATTGAATCCGAGAGAAAATCGAAAACCGTGCGTATCAGCGGGTTTCCGTTTATTTCTCGATGAACCACAAGCCAAACAGGAAGCGTTGGGAGGGGTAAATGTGGTAATACTGATGTAACATTAAGCATATGCGCAACATACTTAGGGATAAAACCAATACCGCAACCCTCTACTAACAAATTTATATAAGCGACTTGATCATCCGTACGCACAGAAAAATCGCTCCGTGAAATTGATATACCTGCTACTTGTAATCCCCGAATCAATGACTCATCCTTATCAAAGCCGAGCAAATCGTGTTTAAGCAAATCATCGACTTGATTGGGAATACCACACCGCTCAAGATAGCTTGGTGCCGCAAACACACCAAATGCGATATCACCAATATGTTTCGTAATCAAAGATGTTTGTGTGGGTTGTCTCATGCGTAATGCTATGTCAGCTTCGCGTCTCAATAGATTACTTACTTCATTTGTAACGACAAGATCAATTTGAATGCCTGGATGAACCATACGCAATTTTTTGATGCAAATAGGCATTAGAAAAGAGCCAACAATTTCGCTACATGATATGCGGACAGACCCCAGCTTGTTTCCTTGTTCCTTAAGCAAACCGGATTGAATTTTATCAGCAGCCACCGCCATCTCTCTTGCTGCCTCAACAATTTTTAGTGCAGTAACCGTAGGATTAAGACCACGACCAGTGCGTTCGAATAGCGGCACACCCAGTTGAGACTCAAGCTCAGTAATCTGGCGGGAAAGCGTGGGTTGATAGGTGCCAAGTTTTTTGGCCGCCCCAAGAAGGCTGCCGCAATCTATAACAGCCAAGAAGCTGCGTAGTAATGACCAATCAAGTTTTTTAACATCCATCATATTTGCATAGCTTGGTTGATTAAATATGCAATTGTAATGCATTTTAATTCATGATTAAATTCGAAAATCACCAATCAGTCTGAAGGAGAGTATGAAGTTAATTAAAGTAGCTCCCTAGTACTAGTCCTTACCCAAATTTTTTAATCTAAATAGAGAGAAGTTGATGATGTTTACGCTATTCAAAACACCCATAGCCTTGTTAAAGCTAGAAGGCTTTGCTGTCTTTCTCATGGCACTAACAATCTATTGGCAACATTCATTCGGGGGATGGCCTCTATTTTGGTCAACTATATTAGTACCAGACTTAGCAATCCTTGGGTATCTAGTTAATGCCCAATTTGGCGCAAAGGTCTACAACATTACCCACTCAACGTTGTTGCCTAGCACTTTAGCTCTTGTTGCCATGGGTACAGAAAGCACCATGTCATTAGCCTTGGCTCTTATTTGGTTTGTGCATATTGGTTTTGATCGGATGTTAGGTTATGGACTCAAATATCCAGAAGGGTTTAAAGTTACACATCTTGGCACCATTTGACAAATAGCTAGCGCGTAGGATGTGCCAACCAACGGGCGGCGCATCAATCGAGTTCAATACCCAAATATCAGGCGGGATTATGTTACCTCAATTTCTTGGATAAATCCCTGCTACGACATAACGGTAATAACTTGAATACGGCCATTCTTGCACATTTTTTACCCATTGATTGGTCATTAGCAAAACAGCAATATTGATGCAATCCGGCCAGTCAAGTGTTTGCCAATTCAGGACATTTCTAAATTGCGTTTACTGAAGATGCCTTGGATAAGTGGGCTTATGTTAAATTAACCTTTTGTGGGGTGTAAATTAGACGGCATAGGTACTATAAAATTTTAAGTTTTCATCTTTTTGTCTACTGTTTGGCTATTTTAAGCCAGCTGTATGCATCGCCAATGTTAAGGCACATATTTTAAACATCAGACATTTGAGTTCAGACTGTCTAATCATTGCCCGCCTTCCGATTCGAACCATTTAATATCTCATTTCCGAATAAACTTAGGTAGTTATACGAATATTTTTTTTGTATTAAGTGTGATCCAATTAACCAAGAATTTGGGGATGCTCTCGGATCCCTTTGTTCAACAACCATAAGATTTGGTTTGTTCAAGAACAAATTTTTTATGGTGTATAACAACATTAATGACAAGAAATTTAGGAGAAGAACATGAATACGACCAACATTTCCGGCGAGTTGGTCAGAGTCCAGGCGGCAATCCTTAAGGCGGGCGCTACCTGGATCGCGGGCGAAACCTCCGTTTCACGACTGTCCCCAGAGGTCCGTGCGAGACTCGTGTCGCCACGACCGATAGGGCCGATCCCGCCCGGCAAGCCACTGCCGCCGCCGCCACCGCTGCCGATCGTGTTCGACTGGTCGAATCTGGACGGCAAGAACTACGTCACCTCGGTGAAGATGCAGGATGGCGGCACATGCACAGTCTACGCCTCGACCGCCGCGATGGAGTCTAGTGTGATCTGCGCCGGTGAAGCGAATACGACCATCGACCTCTCCGAGCATTCCATCATCTCAAGCCCCGATGGCTGCAGCGGTAACCTCCACGGCATCGCTGCCTTCATTCAAAATACCGGGCTGCCGCCCGAGAGCTGGTTCACGGGTAGCCTCGCGTCGGCCAAACCGGGCTGGAAGGACGAGACCTACAAGGTCGTCGATTGGTCCTGCTACTACCCAACCACCATCGACGAGGTCAAGGCTCTGCTGATTGACAACGGACCCGTGGTCACGACCATGAACGCGCCCGACGACTTCTTTTATTACAAGAGCGGCGTCTACAAGAACACGACAGCGACATCCGGCGGCTTCCACGCCGTATTGCTCGTCGGCTATGACGACGGCCTGCAGGCTTTCCACTGCAAGAACAGCTGGGACACCGACTGGGGAGAACAGGGCTTCTTCCATCTCGCCTACAGCGAGTTCAAGAGCCCTGTCATCAACTTTGGTTGGGACATCCACACCTACAGAGGAACGATTCCACCACCGTACTTTAAGGAGGTCGAAGTTGGCTTGAACCAGGATAGCCGGCTTGAGGTCTTCTTAATCGGCAGAAACGACAGGATCTACCAAAGGACCCAAACGCAACCGAACGGAAGTTGGTGTGCCGAAAGACCGCTGACAGGCTCGGCCAAGCAGATCGCCGTGGCGTCGAACCAGGATGGTCGCCTGGAAGTGTTTTACATCGGTACGAGTACAGCCCTGTTCCACAACTGGCAGATCAAGCCCAACGGCTCATGGAATGGCGAGAGCTACTTCGGCGGCAACGCCAAGCAGATCGTCGTCGGCCGGAACCAAGACGGTCGCCTGGAAGTGTTCTACGTCGGTGTCGATGACAAGATCTACCACAAAGCCCAGACGGCACCCAACAGCGGTTGGGGTGGAGAGGTGGCCCTCGGCGGCTTGGCCAAGCAGATCGCCGTGGCGTCGAACCAGGATGGTCGCCTGGAAGTGTTTTACGTCGGTACGAGTACAGCCCTGTTCCACAACTGGCAGATCAAGCCCAACGGCTCCTGGAATGGCGAGAGCTACTTCGGCGGCAACGCCAAGCAGATCGTCGTCGGGCGGAACCATGACGGTCGCCTGGAAGTGTTCTACGTCGGCGTTGATGACAAGATCTACCACAAAGCCCAGACGGCACCCAACAACGGTTGGGGTGGAGAGGTGGCTCTCGGCGGCTTGGCCAAGCAGATCGCCGTGGCATCAAACCAGGATGGTCGCCTGGAAGTGTTTTACGTCGGTACGAATACAGCCTTGTTCCACAACTGGCAGATCAAGCCCAACGGCTCCTGGAATGGCGAGAGCTACTTCGGCGGCAACGCCAAGCAGATCGTCGTCGGGCGGAACCAAGACGGTCGCCTGGAAGTGTTCTACGTCGGCGTTGATGACAAGATCTACCACAAAGCCCAGACGGCACCCAACAGCGGTTGGGGTGGAGAGGCCAGGCTTTAGGGTCGTTGGGGTGAGGAAAGCACCCCAACAATCTCGAATGGCGACACCTAGACAAAATAGGACCGGATGTGCCAACCAACGGGGGGCAGCACATCCTACCTAGCGCTTAACTTGGCCGCAATAGTGGTTTCATACCCTTAACAACCCCCTATTTACCTAACATTCTCAGCAAAGTACGGTCTTTGTCAAAATAGTGATGCTTAAGTGTACCAACCACGTGCAGTATAATAGTTGCTGCAAGCACATAACCCAGCAGTCCATGCGTTTCTTCCGCAAACTCTGCAAGCGTAGCGTTTAACGGAATCGCCTCAGAAGGATTGGCACTGCTAAAGTTAGATGGAAACAGAACAAAGCCAAGCACATCTACACCATGACCACCGGCGCTAGACATTATAAAACCAGAAATTGGCATCAAAATAGTCGAAATTAACAAAACCCAATGCACAACAACAGCCAGCTTATGCTCTAATACAGGGTACTCTCGAACCGGTGTTGGCCAACCTTTTTTCAGCCTTAATACTATACGGGGCAGGATGATAAGCAATGCAATAACACCCACCTCTTTGTGTATATCATATAAATCCCATACTTCATAAGTTGACATGTAAAAGCCAACTACCGTTAAAAAAATCATACCTAATGCGACTAACCAATGTAATGAACGCATGGTCATACTCAATTGCTGCTTATCCACCTAGACTCCAAAGCTGTCGTAAAACTAAATCATACAATGTTTCGGATCTATCAGTAACCTATTTTGCAGCTGGCGTAAGACTGTCACTTAATAGCATTTCTATTTCTGCACACTAAACACGATACGCGTTTCCTGGTTTAATAAATCAAGAAAGCGGTTAAATTCAGCAATTTTCTCGACAGGTATTTGCAGACGGGGCATTTTTAATTCTGTAAACGCGGTGATGCTGGTCTCGTCATTACGATAATAGCGGTGCAGACTGCCCCACTCTGCCGTGTAATCCAGCTTAGGACCAATGTTATTAATACGTTTTTGATTTTCAAGTTTATAGCTTATTTGACTTTTATAATTAATACCTTGAAAGCTATAGGGGTAAATAACGTTAGTGGTTTTGGTATTATTGATCAGGTTTCTTAACCAATGATCTATTTCGCTAAAATTAATCAATTGCTTAGCGTTATAAGCGTTGCGAAACTCTGTATTGGTGCTAAGTACCAACAGTGAATTAGGGTCCTCCAACCCTTGTAATTTAACGGTGGGCGTTACTTTGTCACCCATCACAGAACGGTAATACTCTAACAATGAGCGATCCTGATCGTCTTGAGACTTAGACACCAAGCTATGCCGTAACCCGGCAGCCCAATGCGAATCATAATGCCGTTCAAGTGTTTCAATAATAGAACCGTCGTCAGTCAGTTGATGATTCGCTTTAATATCCACCACCCAAGTATAAGGTTCAGAATCTAGGGTAGAGGGCGCATCCGCTCCGCGACCAACCGACAAACTTACCGCACCCTGTAACGTGTTGGGTAAATAGGCAGGAGAAGTTTGGGAGTCTGTTAAGTCTATGCAAGCATCTTTGTAAGCACTCAGCTTAACGCAGGCTATCATATGGTTAAAGTAATTTAAGGAGGGAAGCAATAATTTCGACAATGCGTGCCGATTTGTCGAAGTCAATACCGGATAAGCATCCAGCCCCGCTTGCCTGGCCAAATCCACAAATAACATGGTTTTATCTTTGCAATCACCAAAACGACGTTCCAATGTCTTGAGAGTGGGTCTGGGTACCACACCGTTATAACCATGTTCAATACCCACATAGCGTATTTCTCGTGCCACATACGTAGCTAAACGCTGTAACTTGTCTTCCGCACTACTCGCTTCTTTAAGCAACTGATCGGCTAAGTCTTTAATGACTGTAGTGTTGGATAAAGCCGGTTCAGTATACGTTTGCATTTTGTTGGAAATAGCGTTCCAATCGGTTGCCTCGGCTAATACCAACACGGGTAAAACATCATTATAGGCAG
Source organism: Methylomonas sp. AM2-LC (assembly GCF_039904985.1). NCBI lineage: Bacteria > Pseudomonadati > Pseudomonadota > Gammaproteobacteria > Methylococcales > Methylococcaceae > Methylomonas > Methylomonas sp. AM2-LC. The sequence goes on along the minus strand of NZ_CP157005.1, from coordinate 2,612,758 downwards.
GCATACCTCTTTCCGTTGGCACAGGTAAACTGGGTTCAAGCGTGTTGCAAGTCAGGCTTAATGCGCCCTCCTTGCACACCAACTTTGCATAATCGGTTTTCCACGCCGGTTTCTGCTTTTCCTTCGCCCAATTTATCTGGGCTTGAAAACGCTCTATATGACCAAAATTGGCCGGATTTAACGCGCGAAACCAAGGCAAAGGTAATTTATCGTAATAGGTAACGATTTTGTAAGTCAGAATAGAAATACTACCTGGTATTAATTGAGAAAAAGGGATGGTTACATAACTATAATCATTGAAAATACTCGTTGAATTATCGCCGTTAATCTGAATGTTTCCCGCATCAACACTCACCAAACTGCCGTCAGGTTGCAAAACATACGCTTCTTTAATTTCCACGCGCTGACTTGTGCTGTCAATCCAAAATCCGCTATTACCAACGGTTTCGATGCCGTTAGAGTCCATGTAAAACCGAGATACACTGACAGTTTCTTCAACGGTTTTATCATCTCGCAACCAAATTTGGTGTGTTTCGCCCAAGGTTACGCTGCCATAACCCAGTTTTTTAAAGGTAGCAATTTTATCGGGTTGCGGTAACAGATCCCGATACTGGTAGCTTGGGTTAACAGGAGACCACAGCACTTGATTCGGCATATTGCCGGCTAGTTTAAACACCCGGTTCGAAGTATCAGCCACTGTCACAGTACAAGCCAACAGCAGTAAAGATAACCATAAACAAGCCGATATTTTCATTGATTACCTTCCGTAGCAGTTAATTGAAAACTATTTACCAGCTCTTGCACTGTACTTGCCGGATGCTTAGAACCTTGTCCTATCACCTCGTAAATGGTTTTTGTTGTAACGATAGTGGCGACAAAAAATGATTGATTAAAAAAGTTAGACGTTTGTGAATGGGAGTAATGTGCAATAGAAACTGGCGTTAAGTGCGCACCAGAATCGAGAGTACGCGTTTCAACCACCTTAAAATCTTTCCAATTGGCAGCAATAATCGCCTTACGGTTATCGACTAAACTATCTAATGTTTGATGTTGATTCGGTTGAACACGGATCACAACCCATTCATTGCTAGGCTTATTCATCAATTCCATGTCGGTATCGTTATACATGGTACCTACTGGCACGACTCGCCAATTTCGATCTGGTATATGCAACTGATAGGGTAATGATTGCCCGACAAGCGCAGCACCGACGGCTAGATTGTCAGCTTTAAAATATTGAAAATCTGCTTTGCTGCCATAGATAGCCAAGCCCATCAGGGGTACACCTAAGATAAACACACACCGTTGTCGCCAAGTGTATTGGTTTACAGGTTGCAACCAATCTGTAGATTGCCCCTGCCGAAGGCGATTCATTTGCTGGTGTAATATCAACCAAGGTATCACTACCACAGAAATTGTCAGTGGATATAAAAAGGTCGGCATACTCACCGATAATATACCCGCCAATATCAATAAGACAGTTAGCATAGAGGCAGATACTTTATTCACCATCCCTTGCTTTTTGGTTAAGCTGGCAATGGTTTTGGCCATGCGCATAAACACCAACAGCCCATATAAGGGCATTAATATTAACGCCGCATCGCGTTTGGGACGAAATGAATTCTCACCCAAAGTGTACAAATCTTTACTGGTTCTATAGGTTAAAAAAATCGAATACAATGACCCGCTAAACACCATTAACAGAAATGTTCTCCAAGTAGTCATAGGAGGATAAAGTGCTGCGACTGGCACTTTGCTTGGAAATGGGGCTAAACTATCGTTGCCAGTTCTTAAGCTCTCTACTTCTGTTTTTATTGCCAAGGCATTGGCGGCGGCTAACGCCTCGCTAACCAACACAGCCCAACGCTTTTTATGAAGCTTGTGTCCTAATCGTAACAGTATTAAACCTAACACCAGACACACTAATCCAGCCCACAGCAGTGGAATAAATGAACCTGAGACTCCGGTGGCAATAAAATGGTAAACCCCACCCAAGAAAAACAGGGCTATCGACAGCAACAGTATTGCGGATAGAAAGTACCAGCCACCCAGATAGTTTTTGATTGCTGCAGTTAATAGCACTGCACCGCCAAATAAAAAACTACAGCCAACAATTAAGCCAATTAACCAATCTTTAGGGGTGCCAAACAACAACAAAAAACAAAATAAGGCAATAAAACTAAACAGCAGTCCAATTACGTACAAGGTTATTCGCATTTAATGTCCTCATTATTAATTCTATGCTTATCCTAGAGACTGCGCATTGAGCAAGACTAATGGTTATTGATTCTACATCCGGCTATCGATCTTTATCTTTGCATAAACACGAATTGATGGGGTGGCTGTTTTCTATATAGTCACGAAAGGCTGAATCACCAACTGATACAGTGTTAGTCAATTTTACACTAACAGCAAGCATACGCTCTAATTGTTTCAAGCAACTTCAGCCTAAAGCAACAGTGTCGCAATACAGCAGCGCCGATTACCACCTATTCAGACATTTCGGGTTTCCCAATACTCTAGTTGTGTTGTGGGGTAAAACCAGCTGCATGCCCTGCCCTACAGGTTTTCTTTTACACACGCTTTACAATGCTAATGATAATGATTATCTTTTGTATAGTTTTTATTATTTGAGATTACTTTACAGTACATCAACCAATAAATGATCCTATAGCAAAGCACTACCACTATCTTGGAGAATTAACGATGCCTATTCGAAGTTACCCGCATAACAAAAGTCGTAAAACTCATTTAGTCAATACACCTAGTCAGTTCATAGGGGCAACGGTATTTGGCATTGCGGCTTCCAGCACCTGGTCGCAAGTCGCTAAAGCGGATAATGACAGCGTTTTGCCAGAAGTCAATGTTGAAGCAAGTTCAACTACTAACGACAATAACAATCTGCGTAAACTCAATCTGGATCTATATTCAGCACCTATTCAAGATACCCCGCAAGCCATAGATGTCATTGACAAAGAGCAACTACAAAACCAATCGATTACCCGCTTACAAGATGCCCTAAAAAACGTAGCAGGCATTACCATGAACTCTGGCGAAGGCGGCGCTCATGGCGATAATGTCAATCTTCGTGGTCTGGTGGTGCAAAACGGATTTTTCATGGATGGCTTACGCGACCCTGGTAACTACACCCGCGACAGTTTCAATCTGGAATCAGTGGATGTCATCAAAGGTTCCTCATCGGTCATGTTTGGTTATGGTTCGACAGCGGGCGTGGTTAATCAGGAAAGCAAGATGCCAACACAAACCACACTGCGTTCCTTTGCCGTAAAAGGCGGCACCAATGCTTTAGCACGTATAACGGGTGATTTTAATGAAGTCATCAATCCCGGTACTGCGGTTCGGCTTGCACTCATGGCCGAACGTTCCAATATTGCAGATCGCGACATCGCTCTAAACCGGCGTTATGGATTTGCCCCCTCTATCAGTTTCGGCATGGATGGACCGACACGATTAACCCTCAGTTATTTGCATCAGGAAGAGAACAATATTCCAGACTATGGCATTCCAATTCTCTGGGGATCGGTTGCCCCGGTAGCACGTAATAAATTTTACGGATTAGCAAATTATGATCGCACACAAACAGACACCAATGTACTAACAGCCAGTTTTGAACATGCATTCAATTCAAAAACAAAATTCACCAATACCTTTCGCTATGGCAGCTATGACTTTAACTACCAAGTCACATCGCCAACATTAGGCGACAACCCGCCGTCTATAGGCACCGCACTCGATCAAATTCTGGTATATCGCGATCAACCCAGTAGCGCCGGATACACCACGCTATTTGCCGACCGCATGAATTTAACGACGCAATTTAATACCGGCCAATTTAAACACGATCTGGTCACAGGACTGGGCTTAAGCCGCGAAAGCATGAGCACCACACGCTATGCCAATCAAATTGACCAAATAACACCCACATCCTTATTGAACCCTAATCCGCAACAGGTGTTGTCCATCCAGTCACAAATTGCTGCGCAGCCCGGATCACGTGGTGATGATATTAATTTATACACAGTCGATACCTTACATGTAACCGAGCAATGGGATGTAATGGCGGGGTTGAATTTTGATCGGTTTATCTCCAAATTTTATGACAGTCAATCCGGAAATTCTTTTACCGAAAACAATTCCTTGCTAAGTCCGCGCGCGGCATTGGTTTTTAAGCCATTCGACACGCAAAGCTATTATTTCTCTTACGGCACATCTTATAACCCAGCCATACAGTATTTAACCCTAGCCCCCTCCACTACGTCGTTAACACCGCAAAAAACCACTAATCTGGAACTGGGCGGCAAGCTAAGTTTGTTAAACGGCAAACTGTCATTGAACGGTGCTTTATTTCAACTCCAAGCTGACAATTTAAGAGTGGCAGACCCGAACGATCCAACCTTACAAGCGGTCACTTTCGGCGAACGCGTCAGAGGATTAGAATTAACCCTAAATGGCCGAATCACCCAAAACTGGGAAATCAATACTGGTTACACCCATCTCAATGCCTTAATCGTCAACGGCATAAATACAGATACGGGCTTAAGCGAAGTGGGCAACAAAGTGCCGAATGTCGCCAGCGACACCTATAATTTATGGACGACTTATACGCCAACCGATAGCTGGAAAGTAGGCAGCGGTGTGTATGTCTATGGACCGCGATACGCTTCTCCGGATAACTCCGCACGCATGGCAGGCTACGCGCTATGGAATATGATGACTTCTTACCAGATTGATAAACATTTTAACGTGCAACTGAATCTTGATAACGTCACCAATAAATATTATTTGCAGAGCGCCTATTATTCCAGTTCATCAGAAAGTCATGCCGTTCCTGGGCCTGGGCGTACCGGATATCTGACACTGAATGTCAGCTTTTAAAGATGATTAAAAGTGATGAAAAAACCAGCCCAGCTTTACATTTACCCGATCTCTATTTAGATAAACTTACGCAACTAAGCAGTGTCGAGCTGGAACGCTTATTAACTGGCGATGCCAAACAAGCAGCCATTTGGGTACGTATGGCGGCAATTAAGGGTATTACTGCCGCACAAATCCGTTTAGGACGTATGTGCCTGGAAGGCTATGGTGTCAATAAAAATCCTGCCGAAGCCTTTAGCTGGTTTCAACGAGCGGCTGCCAGCCAGGATGCAGATGCCATCAATATGCTAGCTCGCTGTTACGAAAACGGTTGGGGTGTCACCCTAAACCACACTTTGGCCTTTCAGCACTACGCCCAAGCGGCACAGCTAGATCATGATTGGGCGCAATACAATCTGGGCCATTGCTTTCTGGATGGTCTGGGCACACAGCGCGATCCGCTACTCGCCTTTTATTGGTATCAGAAAGCCGCTAACCAAGGACACGGCCGCGCCATGAATTTACTCGCACGTTGCTACGAAGAAGGCTGGGGCGTGGAACGCCAGCTGAAAACCGCTTACCACTGGTATCACAAATCCGCAGAAAGCGGTTATTTTCGTGGTCAATACAATTGGGCCAGCTTATTGGTAGATGCAGGTCGTATTCATGAAGCGGCAGAATGGTTTTTACTTGCCGCCAAACAAGGTACACAAAATGTACGCAGAACCATTGCCAGGCAATTAGTACAAAGCCCGCATCCTCATCTGCAAGCCAACGCATTAACCGTGCTGGAATATTGCTGCGAAAACGGCGCAGCGCAAGATTTTCAGCACTATGCACTGGCTTTATTGCAGGGTTTATCAGGAGCCCCAGAGCCAGACAAAGCCCAGTATTGGCTAAATCGCGCTGCTGAGCTTAAGCAAGACGTTATTACTTAAGTCAGTGCCATACACCACTGACGCAGTTTTAAACACTTAAATGCAAACAGATTATTATGTTACTCCATATTGAGAATGTTTTAAGCCAAGAAGAATTACTAAACATACAACAACTGTTTAAGCAAGCCGACTGGGTAGATGGCCGGGTAACAGCGGGTTATCAGTCTAGTGCAGTCAAAAACAATCGCCAGCTGGCAGAAAACTCGCCATTGGCAGTTGAAATGGGGGATTTAATTTTACGTGCGCTGGAACGTTGTCCGCAATTTACCAGTGCGGCCTTGCCGCGCCGTATATTTCCGCCTCTATTCAATAGCTATGCAACAGGTATGCAGTTTGGTTATCACGTGGACAATGCCATACGTGGAAGCACAGATCGCATGCGCACCGATTTGTCGGTAACCTTATTTTTGTCAGACCCAGCAGATTATCAGGGTGGTGAATTAGTCATCGAAGACACCTATGGCACGCATCATATTAAACTGCCTGCGGGAGATCTGGTGCTTTACCCGGCCAGTAGTCTGCATCAAGTGACGCCAGTGACGCATGGCACCCGCAATGCCTGTTTCTTCTGGATACAAAGCATGGTGCGTGACGATGCCCAGCGCAGGTTATTATACGATATGGATCAATCCATCATAGCCTTGCATCAACAACAGTCTAATAGCCTGGAAAATCCGGCGTTACTAAGGCTATCAGGCTGTTATCACAACTTGCTAAGGTTCTGGGTAGACGTATAAGCAATTTTTACTTATACCAGAGTAAGCGGGTCGACCAGCAAACCATTAACCACAGGGTATATGTGCTTCTATAATTGAGCAATAATATAAGTTGGTGCTAAACTAAACACAGCATTAGCATGATTGGCCATATCATGACAATTAACATCAACCATTAAAAAAACAATATATTGCTGATGATAGAGTCCATAATAAGCGAAACTCCGCATATTTTAATTGTTGATGATGTTGCTGAAAATATTCAATTAGCCATGAATATTTTACAAGAAGATGATTATGAATTTTCGTTTGCGGATAGCGGCGAAAAAGCAATTACGCTGATTAATGAAAATAATGTCGTTTTCGATTTAATCTTGCTGGATATTATGATGCCTGGCAAAGATGGTTTCCAGATATGCAAGGAGATAAAATCATTACCCAACTGTCAGGACGTGCCGGTCATTTTTTTATCGGCTAAAACGGATGTAGATTCCATCACCAAAGGTTTTGAATGCAAAGGTGTCGATTACATCAGCAAACCTTTTCATGCCAGCGAGTTACTGGCCAGAGTACGCACCCATCTTGAACTCTACGGCGCCAAAAAAATCCTTAAAACACAGAATGTTAAGCTCGAAATAAAATCTCAGGTCGAGCGCCTGCGTTTATTAACTGAACTGGAACAAAATCAAAAGGAAATGATTTACATCTTAACAGAAGTGATGGAATCCACTTCAGATGAAACCGGCAAACACATTAAACGCATGGCCGAGTTATCCCGCTTACTGGCTAAACTCTATCCCAGTTTAAATGACGAAGATATAGACACCATTTTTAATGCGGCCCCCATGCACGATATCGGCAAAATTATGATTCCGGCAGAAATTTTGCACAAACCCGGACGTTACACCGATGCCGAATTTGAGGTCATGAAGCAACACAGTGGCTTGGCTTATCAGCTACTCAGCCGTTCACCACGCAAACTGATGAAAGCGGCCGCCATTATTGCCCATGAACATCATGAGAAATGGGATGGTTCCGGTTATCCGCGCGGCTTAAAAGGTGCCGATATTCACATTTACGGCCGCATTGTCGCCTTGGCCGATGTCTTTGATGCCCTAACCCACTCTAGACGCTATAAAAATGCCTGGTCCATTACCGAAGCCGTTGACTACATTAAATCGCTAAGCGGCAGCCATTTCGATCCTGAGTTAGTCGATATTTTTATACAGCATATTGATGAATTTATCGCCATAGCTGCAATAGAATAAATAGTGATGTTCTTGGGCAGGTTGGCTAAATTCCTAAGTACTGCTGCTTCCATCTATATTTTACTGCTATTTTTAATCATCATACCCGCAAGCGCAGCAGCCATTACTTCGTTTGAACAGCCTGCAATTGATAACCAGCCACAGGCATTAATTACTGGCAAAGCCAAAGCCATTAACCAGACCTTAACCGCCAAAGAAAAAAAATGGATCAAACAACATCCTAAACTGATCGTAGGTGCAGAACATGACTGGGCACCGTTCGATTTTGTTAACGCCGAAGGCCAATATAATGGCGTAGCTTACGATTATTTAAGCTTGATTGCCGAAAAAACCGGCTTAAAATTTGAGATTAAACTCGGTATCTGGAACGATTTACTAGACAAAATCCGCAATCGGCAAATCGATATTTTACCCGCAGCCTTCTATAGCAAAGAACGCGCAAGCTATGTCAATTTTACTAGCGCCTATTTCCAAGCCTTAGACTATTTTTTTATCCGCAGTGATCTCGATATCAAGTCCCTGGACGATCTTGATGGCAAAAGAGTGGCCATACCCAAGAACTATGTTTATGCAGAACATCTAAGACTAGCGTTTCCAAAAGTAATCATTGTCAATGTCGATACCTTTACCGCAGCCATTGATGCCGTATTGGAAAACCGCGCCGATATGTTATACGACACCTATGCCAGCATTAGTTATGCACTCAAAAAAGAAGGGGTAAACACTATTATTCCCTTCAAATCGGCTAGAGAGCTGGACAGCCACCCCATACATATGATCAGCCGCAATGATCAGCCAGAATTGGCAGCTATACTGCAAAAAGCCTTAAACTCCATTTCAGCACAAGAAAAACAGACCATTTATAACCGCTGGATCGGTTTTGAAGCCCCAGTTGAGAAACAAAACTTAAACTTAAGCTCCGAACAGCAAACCTGGCTAAGCAAACATCCGCTGATCAAACTGGGTAGCGAAGCAGAATGGCCACCCTATGAATTTGTAGATCAAACCGGAAAGTTTCAAGGTTTAAGCGCAGATGTCATCCATTTATTAGAACAACGTCTAGGCATACATTTTGAAATAACAAGCCGCTATCCGTGGTCAACCACCTTAGCCAAAGTCAAAAATCACGAAATTGATATGGTCAGCAGTGTGGTTAAAACCCCTGATCGTGAACAGTTTCTGAATTTTTCCATGCCTTTTGTCTCACCACCCAGCGTAGTCTATACGCGCAAAGATGTCGCCGATATTTCCCGACTTGACGATTTAAACGGCAAAATCGTTGTAGTCGAAAATGCCTATTACTTGCACGAGCGTATCGCCAAAGACTATCCAGCCATCCAACTATTAGTAGTTGATACCACTACAGAGGCTTTAAAAGCCCTATCGTTTGCAAAAGCCGATGCCTATATTGGTAACCAGGGCGTTGCCAACTGGATCATTGAGCAAAATGCTTACACTAACTTAAGAATCAATCACGCTTCAAGCTTTGATAAGGGCGATTTGTGTTTTGGGATACGCAAAGATTGGCCGCTATTGCCAGAAATTATAAACAAAGCCCTGGAATCCATCTCCGCAGATGAAATGCTGACAATCCGCAGAAAATGGTTGGGTGTCAGCCCCGATCAGCAAGGTTTGAATTTAAGCGCAACCGAACGTGCCTGGCTGGATGCGCATAAGCTTATTCATTTTACCGGCAATCCCAATCGACTACCCTATGAAGCCTTTACCGATAAAGCCGAATACGCCGGTATGGTGTCGGATTATTTAAGGTTAATTCAACAAAGACTGGGTATCACTATCCAGATTGAAAAAAGCAAAACCTGGCAGGAATCGCTGCAAAAATTTAAAAATGGACACATTGATCTATTGTCGCAAACCCTTGATTCTTCGGCGTTATCCACCTTAAAATATACGCAAACCTATTTATCCAGTCCAGTCGTAATCGTCATGCGCGACGACGAAAAGTTTATTGAAAACTTAGCACAAATACAGCATAAAAAAATAGGCGTGATTAAAGATTACGACTATGTAAATACTATTACCCGCCAATACCCCAATATCGACTTTTATGCAGTCACTAGCATACAAGAAGGCTTAAGTCTGGTATCCAGCGGTAAAATCGACGCATTTTTAGAGGCCGTGGCCCCCGTCAGTTATCAAATTACCGAACTAGGCATTCATAATATTCGCATTGTTGGAAAAACCGAATTTAACGCCCCCCTTGTATTAGCAGTGAGTGAAAATTACTTACCGTTAATCCCACTACTAAACAGAGCGCTCAACGATATAACGCCTGCGGAAAAACAAAAAATTCATAATATCTGGACAGGTAAGCAGGCAGTCACCGTACTGACCGATTATTCCTTGCTGGCAAAAATTGCTGGCGCGCTGATATTACTGAATGCGATATTTTTTTATTGGAATCGCAAATTAAAGAATGAAGTGCAAAAACGTCTGGCGAGTGAATGTGAAGTCAGGCTACTGAACGAACGATTTGCCTTGGCAACCGAACTGGTCTCCTTAGGCGTATGGCAATGGGATTATAGTGCCAGCAATAGCTTTGTGTTTGATGAACGCATGTTCGAAATGTATCAGATCCCCCCTCAAGCACGCGTGTCTTTCACGGAATGGATCAGTAAAATTCACCCAGACGACCGCCACTTAATCGAAAACCTACCCCATCTGGCTGATCAGCAACATTTAGAGTTTCGCATACTGCGGGCCGATGGTCAGATTCGCTATATTTATGCCGGTTCTACCCGAGTAGTGGATGAAAGCAGTGGCCATATTAAGGTGTTTGGCGTAAATTGGGATATTACCGAACGTAAACAAGCGGATGCGCAATTTAAAGCCATTATAGACGGCTTGCCGCTAACCGTTTTAATTGCCGACAATAATGGGCTTATATTATTGGATAATCCACAAGCAAAACGCGAGATAGCCGATCACACCAGCATCATAGGCCGCAATACCTCCGAATTTTATGCAGACCCACTAGAAAAAGGCAAAATATTAGACATTTTGCACACTCAGGGCAGCATCACACAACGTCAAGTCCGTTATAAAATTTCCGCCGATGAAACCATAGATTGCCTACTATCGATTATGCCTATCCATTATAAGGAGCAACATGCCTGGTTGGCGGTAATCATTAATTTAACTGCACGCATCAAAATGGAGCAGGACTTGGCGGAGGCCAAAAATCAGGCCGAACGGGCCAACCATGCTAAATCAGCCTTTCTGGCAAATATGAGCCATGAAATTCGTACCCCCATGAATGCCATCCTGGGTTTCACCGAATTATTGAATGAACGCATACAGGACCCACACCTTAAGTCTTATGTAAAAACCATCCATAACGCAGGATACACCTTATTAACCTTGATTAACGACATACTGGATTTAAGCAAAATTGAAGCCGGTAAAATGAGTATCCAAAAAACGGCGGTTAATCCTCACGAGATGTTTACCGAACTGGGCCATATATTTATGATGGCCCTGCGTAAGAAAAACCTGGATTTGATATTGGAAATCGATGCCAATATTCCAGACAGCCTGATGCTGGATCTTACCCGTTTACGTCAGGTACTCTTCAATCTGATTGGCAATGCCGTAAAATTTACCGAGCAAGGTTATATCCGTGTTAGAGCCAAAACCGCAAACGAAAACCCAATACGCAGCCACCTGGATTTATTAATCGAAATCGAGGACACCGGTATCGGTATTCCAGGCAATGAACAGGAATCGGTATTTTCAGAGTTTACGCAACTGGATAGTCCCGACCAACAATCCGGTACAGGTTTAGGCTTATCGATCAGTCGACGTCTGGTAGAACTAATGGGCGGGAGTATATCCATTAAAAGTCAACCCGGCCACGGTTCTACTTTTACGGTACGCTTGAATCAAGTGGATGTGGCTGCCATTAAAGTAACGCCCAGCTCCCGTTTTAACCACTCAACACCCGCAGAAATCCTATTTCGACCAGCCACAGTACTGGTGGTAGACGACATAGAAAATAACCGCCGTCTGATTAGGGAAAACTTTATCGGCAGTCAAGTAAGCTTACTAGAAGCCGAAAATGGGCTTGAGGCCATCGCAGTAGCCGAATTACAGGATATACACTTGATTTTAATGGACATCAGAATGCCGGTGATGGATGGTTATCAAGCGGCAAAAGCCATTAAAGCCTTTAAACAAGTTCCCATTATTGCTTTAACCGCTTCAGTCATGCAAGATGACTTCGAACGTATCCAGAGCGATCATTTTGATGCCTACTTAAAAAAACCCATCCTGCGTCAGGAGTTAGTCGCTTGCTTAAGCCAATTTCTTCCGCACCAAGTTAACGAACCTGAACCTTTGCAAAATAAGAATGTGAGCTTAACAGAGGCAGAACTGCTGGTGTTACCCATGGTTTTACAGCAACTGCATCAGCAACAAGATAACTGGAAGACAATACAAGACAGTAATAATATTTCGGCCATGAAACGCTTCGCCGCTAATTTACTAAAAATTGCCGATGAATATGATTTTACACCGCTCCAGGACTACGCCAATAATTTACAGGACTGTATAGGTCATTTCGATATTGATGGTATTACCACCCTACTTCGAGAATTTCCCGATTTTCAAAAAAGTTTACAGGTAGCCCAAACTGTAAGCCCATAACCCACAATCGTCAAAGCGATCACTCCATAGGACGTCAATAGCGCAGCGTATTGCGCCGGTTGCAATCAAACAACTTTCTTGAAGCCTAATGCTCCCTAAACAACCCTCTCTTTGATAATTCGGCACTATAGGCAACACTGTTACCCGACAGACAGCCAATCAACAACCGTTGATGACCAAGCATCACCACACTATCCATAAAAACAAATTAACATTACATTTCAATAACATATAAATTGGCATTGATAATGCTTTTACCGAATTAGCAGTTTATACAATGATGGTTATAACTGTTTAATTTTTTAATGACATTGAGGTTTATATGAAAAATTTAAAGCACGCTTTTCTCCCCACCAAAATCACTTTATCTGTCGCCATTTGCCTATCTGCCACACCGGTTTTTGCGGATGAGGTAACCAATTGGAATTATTATAGCGTTCTGGCCACAAAAGCCGCGACCTCACTAACGACAGGCAATGCGGGTAATGCGCTAAACTCTAACGTAGCTACCCGAATTGAAGCTATTGAAGCGCGTGCGGTTTACGATGCAGTGAATGCAATCAATCATTTCAGTAATGACAGTTACTATTATACAAACACCAGCACCTTAAGCGGATTAACCTCCATTTCCGCCTCGGTTGCAGCGGCTCAAGCGGCACATGACGTACTAAAAGCTTCCCTGCCAACCACAGGCACATGGCCTGCCACCTTAACTTGGTTAGATACGCAGTTAGCCAGTGATCTAACCGCCTTAGGCGCTAGTTCCAGCGATGCCGGTATTGCTGTCGGTCAAGCAGCGGCCGCCGCTGCATTAGCGGCAAGATCAGCAGATTATTCCAAAGTAAGAACCACCTATACTCCTTCTAGCAATCTGTCAGTTAATGCTGCCAATGCCGTCGTAGCCAATGCTACGGGTAACCCTGGAGTCGGTTTATGGCGCCCAAGCAACGGCGCAGCAGGCGTGATAGATCCAATAACAGGTGCGCCAACCGGTTTCGACGCAACTGGCAACATCCAAGCAGCTGCCGCCATAGACTTTAACTGGAAAAATGTAACACCGTTTAGCATAAGCACATTCGAAAAACAGAAGTTAGTCGCCGCAGTACCCGCCGCCCTACAAGTGGGTAGCGCGGAATATACTCAGGAAGTGTCATTTGTACAAAATCATGGTGAGGATTCCTCAAATCCAGGCAGCCGCAGCAATGATCAATTGTTACAAGCCCTATATTACAAACAGGATGCGGAATTACACATTAATGAAGCGGCAAGATTAGCCTCAGCAGCACACAATTTAGGTCTAAATCAAAACGCCAAACTGTTTGCAGCCTTGGACAACGCACTTGCTGATTCACGTATTGCCACTTGGCAAGCAAAATACGATCTGGATTTCTGGCGTCCTATCACCGCAATCAATGCAGATGCAAACGGTAATGTTGCCAGTTACAACTGGAAACCACTCGGTGTAACCCCGGCTCACCCATCCAGCCCAGCCGGACATAGTGCAACTGTAGCAGCAGGTGCAGAGATACTGCGCGCATTTTTCAATTCCGATAGCATACTCCCCAATAACTCACCCGTTACCCTTACCAGTATTCCCTGGCTGATAGGCACCAATAACGGCACAGGTCAATTGGCAACCGCCATTAATGGACAGGACTCAACTACGCGTAACGTTTCCAGTTTTAGCCAAATACAGCTAGAAAACGGTCAAAGCCGACTTTATTTGGGCGTACACTTCGGTAATGACAATTTTCAAGGACAAACGCTGGGCTTATCAATCGCAGATCAGATTATCAATGCACAATTGGATCCAGCAGCGCACGGTTTGAGAATCTTTAAAGGCAATAACAGCGTGGCTAACGGCATCAATTTGCATAGAATTTTAGTCAATGACTCTGCTAATTCTGGGTTCTTTGGTCTTTAAGTCAGATAAGTGTTAAACGCAATCAATCATTAATAGGAACAAAGCATGGAGGTAGGCCGATCTGTTAATAGCATCGCCTATCTCCTTGACTGCACATACGTATTATTTCTGATAGAAAACTTATTGCTTCTTCATTTAGCTAGATACAACATACTTTTAAGGATAATGGTTATGAAACCAAATACTGTCAATCGTCTCAACCCATGTTTGCCACTAGTCATACTATTGATTTCGGCATCAACTGCACAAGCGGACACGCTAGATATTTTTGCTGGTTATAATGCGACCACTAACAACACCTATTTTGAAATTCAGGATAATACTGGCTACGATTTAACCAATATCCAGTTCACCGCTACTGCTGCAGGCGCGACTGATACCAGCAGTGTTGAATATGGTTGGACGAGTTCACCATGGTCAGTTGCCGATATAGCTGCTAACCAACAATCGGTCAATTACTTCAACGGCACACAAGCTTTTCAATCTGCATTCGCAGGCACTTATGCTAATTCAGGACTCACGCCCAGTGACTTGACTTACCAATTTAGCGGCGATTTGAATGGGCAGTTAATTCAACTGACATTTACGGGTGGAGATGGCGTTAGTGGACCCGCATTTTTAGGCCTAGATCAATTTGGCAATGCCACAGGTCAAACTGATTTTGGGCAAGTAGCTACTTATACGGTGGCTAGCGTTCCGTTACCCAATGCATTTTACTTGTTTGCAACCAGCTTAATAGGTTTTGTCGTTAGCCGTAAACAAAAACCAGGCATCCAAACAGCGTTTGCATAGCCTTAGAAACCATTCCTTTTCTCACTATTCGTTCTGCAGCCTTCGATAAACTCAGAAAAGCTTTATCGAAGGCTAGTGTCTTGAAGGTGTTCATATCCTGTTGCCTAATTACCTATAAGCGTCAGCAACACCGATCCCTTATCACTAGATAGAAGTAGCTGATAAACTTTAAATCAGTTTTTGCTGTACCCGCTACAAGCCATAGGCTTTTAAGACTACATTTGCCATTAAGCATTATTACGGCTGCGAATTAGGCCTAAAAATCCCATTCCCATCAAAATAAATGTCGAAGGCTCCGGTACGGCTGTCGCCAAATTAGTATTTGTTCCACTTGATGGAGGCGTCAAAGGAGCGCCGTCAATGGAAAGATCGATAACTACATCGAAGAAACTGCTTATATTGAACTGACCCGTTCCGTTTGGCGAAATAGTGCTAATACCTGTCGAACTGGCTGTCGGATCCAGCTTCAGTTCGATGGTGTGACCGCCGGCTACCCCGGTCAGATCCATTGACGTTATTTGGGTCAAAAAACTACCCAATGGAGAAGCACTGGATCTCCCCATTACAGTAACTTGTGTAATGCCATCCAGGCTAAATGCGGTATTGCTTCCAAAAGCATCCAGAAACCCAACAAAATGCGTACTGAGCGTATCTACTTCATTGCCTTGAATAGACGATACGCTAGTTGGAGTAAATTGAAAATCGCCAGCCTTGATGGTTGCAGTTCCAGGATAAACGATATCGGCGCTATGATAACTAGGATTTCCGGGCTGATTGAACTGCGGAAACGGTTGCGGGATGTCGCTAGTGAACGTGTCGGCCTGAACATTCCGCATAAAAACGACTACTCCCATAATACCAATATAAAACAACTTTTTACGCATTGTAATCACCTATGAATTTTTAAGAAAAAAACTGCATTAATCTCATAAATTTACTACTGATAAATAATCACGCCATTCATCATAAAACATTCTCGGTATTAATATGATTTACTTTTTATGCGGCAAGCTGAAATTTGATTACCCAAATAGATTAATATAACACCATTTTTCCCATAACAATTTGCCAATCAGATTTTTTGGTTAGCGCTTGCTATGCCTGTGCATTGGCTGATACTATCCAGATACTCAACAAAATCCGCCAAGCTTCAATCACGTTAGCATTACGCTACGTACGATTACATTAACGTTTTAATACAAAAACCCAGGTTACTATCAAAATATTTAATCATTTAATAATCAATAACCTACCACACATACACCTACTTTAGTTTGATTACGTTTGAAAAAAACCAATATTTCTGATAAAAACGCTAATAAGAAAAAAAGCAACTCCCAAATTATCAGGCTTGACCGTTCGTAAGTTCGTACTTTGTACGCCCCATAAACTGCGTAGTCCAAAGCACTTAACCAAAGACCTTTGTAAATTCTCAGTTCCTAGACGGGTGCAACCCACCCCTACCGATTCAGGCTATTTAACCAAGGTGAGAAGCTACGAAAAACGCTAAACAGTATCTGTTAGGCATTGGAAAGAAAATCTCTGGCTTTGTGGAAAAAGATAGCCGGACTTCCTCTTTGCAATTAATACCGCTCCCCCCATTAACTAATCAAAGAGGTTTTATTCATGGATTTTAAATTTAGCAAAACAGTCATGTTAGCCATGGGGTTAATTCTGGCAAACAATGCAAATGCAGATACCTATCACTTTTCGGAAACCATTTCAGGTGCGACAATTACCGGCAGCTTTACCGGAACAACCACTGACGGCAACAGCATCACTAACCTATCTAACATCAGTGTGTTTGATAATGGGGTAGCGTTTAATGGAAACGGTAATTTACTGGCGTATTCGTTTCAAAGTACCTCACCAACAACCACGGCACCGACACTAGGTGGCGCAGTCGTCACCATCAATGGTTTTGGCAATAATTTCGTGTTTTTGGATAAAGATTATTATAGTACCTGGACCAATGAATTATCCGGTGGAAACGATGGCACCGCTAAAAATACCTACAACTTAATTGCTTTTCCAAGAGATAACCTGCACTTTAACAACACCGCTCCCGAGAATTGGAGCGTTACAGATGTGACTTCACCTGTTCCTGAATCAGCAGAGTGGGTAATGATGCTATTAGGCTTACCCATGATTGGCTGGGTAGTTCGCCGTAAAACAGGTTTGGGTCGCTAAAACCTTGAATTAAAATTTTTCCTGATTCCCCATAAGCATCAGCACAAGTAAACATAGCATTCAGATTTTGCTACAGGGCTTTTATCTGATTACAAAGTGTCGGTGTTGCAGAAGCTTATGAGTAATCAGGTAATGTTAAGCGTTTTCGACACCGCGGCTGACTGCCGCCATTTCTTCAATGGATAAAACCCGGTTAACATTCAGCAATATTACAAAGCTATCATCGCGTTTGGCCATGGCATTAATAAAGTTCGAAGGGACACTGGCGCCAAAGCTAGGCGCCGGTTCAATATCATTCTGATTAATTTCCACCACTTCATTCACGGCATCGACAATAATACCGATATCTTGCGGCTCGCCCTCTTCAGTATCCCGAAGGGTTTCTACAATAATAATGCTGGTACGTTTATCTATTAGCGTATTGCCTTTGCCAAAACGCGCTTGCAGGTCTATCACAGGTACCGCGCTACCGCGCAGATTAATCACACCACGTACAAAGGATGGCATCATGGGTACCTCGGTGAGGTAACCGTAATCTATAATTTCTTTAGTATGTAGTATGCCTATGGCATAGCTCTCTCCGCCTAAAATGAAAGTGAGATACTGGCCGGCGCTGGCGGTATGCTTTGTGCTAACTTTAGCAGGCAAATGTTCAGTGGTTTTGGCAACAGCGGTCATGGCTATTTCTCTAGAAGTGTTTAAATTTATCTAAGTTAACATCACTCTCAACTCGACTGCGAGTGAATTGTTGACTGACATGCGCTTTGGATTTGTCAAAATTATGTGAGCCTTTCGCAACATTCCTGCTACCCACTATCCCGCTTTGATTAATTTTAAATATACTCATTAATTCTTGCAGGGCTTCAGCTTGACTAGTCATTTCTTCCGCCGTTGCTGACAGCTCTTCGCTGGCGGAGGCGTTTTGCTGAGTCACTTGGTTCATCTGATTCATGGTTAAATTAATCTGACTGACACCAACCGATTGCTCTTGTGAGGCTGCGGCAATTTCTTGTACCAAATCCGAGGTTTTAGTAATACTAGGTACAATTTCATCCAACAAATGCCCAGCCGTTTCCGCTGTTTTAACACTGCTTTCCGCCAATTGGCCAATTTCATGTGCCGCTACCTGGCTGCGTTCTGCCAATTTACGCACTTCGGCTGCCACCACAGCAAAACCTTTGCCATGATCACCAGCCCGCGCTGCTTCGATGGCGGCATTCAGTGCCAACATATTGGTTTGATAAGCAATATCGTCAATAATGCCAATCCTATTGGCAATTTGTTTCATGGCATCCACCGTTTGCTTAACAGCTGTACCGCCTTCTGTCGCTTCTTTGGAGGCTTTGCCAGCCATACCATCGGTCACTTTGGCATTGTCTGCATTCTGGTTAATACTGGCCGACATTTCCTCGATACTGGCGCTGGTTTCCTCAACACTGGCCGCTTGTTCACTGGTAGCCTGCGATAAGGATTGCGCAGTGGCACTAATCTGTTCGGAAGCATTACTCAATTGATCGGCCGCTGAAATCACTTCGCTAATGGTTTCTTCCAAATTATGGCTCATGTTTTTCATGGCGGCCATCACACTATCTGTATCACCGCTTTTCAACACAATCACACCAGTCAGATCGCCACCTGCAATTTGATTGGCTAGCTTAACTACCGCTTCCGGTTCACCGCCCAATTGACGAAGTAAGTTGCGCACGATCAACCAGGCTAATACACAGATAATTAACAACGATATAATAGTAATCACTATCGATTGAGTAACGGCAGAAACTTTAACCGCAGCCGCATCATCACCCGCTTTTTTTGCCAACTCGACATTTAAGTCCATATGATCGTTAATCGTTGCAGCCAGTTTTTCAGCAAGTGGAATGTTTTTAGTCAACATTTCTCGAGCCTTGTCATTATGATTTTGGCGCGATTCGGCCACTATAGGTTGAACATCGGCTTCCATCAGCCGCAATAGATTTTTTTCCTGTTCCAGTAATTCCCGGTCTTTGTCATTGGAAATGCAACTGACCCCCAAACAACCATTAAATTCGTATTTTTTGATGGCGTCCCTTGAGCCATCGATGTTGCCTTTAAGAATGTCCTCTATTTCGCCCATTTTGCTGGGATCGGTATTGAGTACATGCCGATTGATTCCCAGTCTAATTCTTAGTACATTTTTTCTAAGATCATCAACCAACACTAGCGAAGGTACTATATTTTCAGTTGAGTAATTAGCTGATGTATACACCCGATTAATCTGCACATACCCGACTATGGATAAAAACAACAAACCGGTAATGGCGGCACCGACTAGCAACAACATACGTTGGACAACAGTCATATCTGACTCCTTAAAATTTTTTTAACATACATCAGGCCTTGACCCGGACCAGGGTTCGAAAAATAACAGACTTTTGCAAGCTACCCACACAAACAACGAAAATCAGCGCCTCCTTACCTGTAGCGAGGCCAGTGGCATGTAGGACGTAGGCTGGGTTGAATAAAATGAAACCCAGCTTCGAAGCTTACACATACCATGGGTTGCTATGATTGGTTAGCTAAACATTTGATTAATCAGATAAAATTTATTAATTAATCGTCATAAAGAATACCAATCAACATTTTTAACCTGTTTAAAAGCTAATGGCAGTAAACTTTAATTACTTAATATAAATATAACGTAAAAAAAAAGAATGAGGATAAACGATATTGTATTTGTGATGCCTATCATAAAAACACTATATATTATATGTAAATTGTAGCATTTTTAAAATGCAAACAAGGGCATACAGAAGAATTGAACCGTCTAGTATTGTGTGAAAACAACTCTAGGGATGGGGCGTTATGGTTTACCGTATACCTTTCATGATTCGACAAGACTCATCAGGTAAGGCATACGGCAGATGTAAAACAGATACAATTAAAATAGTTCTACCCTATTTAGCCAGTAGACTAGCCAGTTAAGCATATTCGACGCTATGACTTAAGGCCGCCATTTCATCGATAGATAAAACCCGGTTAACATTCAGCAATATTACAAATCTATCATCGCGTTTGGCCATGGCATTAATAAAGTCCGACGGGATACCCGCGCCAAAGCTAGGTGCCGGTTCAATATCACTCTGATTAATATCCACCACTTCATTCACTGCATCAACAATAATACCAATATCTTGCTGATCACCCTCTTCAGTGTCCCTATGCGTTTCCACAATAATGATACCGGTACGTTTGTCTACTGCCGTATTGCCTTTACCAAAACGTGCTTGCAGGTCTATCACAGGTACCACGCTACCGCGCAAATTAATAACACCACGCACAAAGGAAGGCATCATTGGTACTTCGGTGAGGTAGCCGTAATCTATAATTTCTTTGGTATTGAGTATGCCAATGGCATAAACTTCACCACCCAGTACAAAAGTGAGATACTGCCCGGCGCTGGCGGTTTGCTTTGCGCTTACTTTAGCAGGCATCTGTTCATTGGTTTTGGTAAGGGCTGACATGACTATTCCTCTAGAAGCTGTTGAATTTATCGACGTTGACATCACTATCACTTCGACTGCGAGTGACTTGCCGATTGGCATGCGTTTTAAATTTGTCAGAATTATGAGAGCCTTTCGTAACATTACGGTTACCCCCTACCCCGCTTTGATTAATTTTAAATATACTCATCAAATCTTGCAGGGCTTCAACTTGACTAGCCATCTCTTCCGCTGTTGCTGACAGCTCTTCGCTGGCGGAGGCGTTTTGTTGAGTCACTTGGTTCATCTGATTCATGGTTAAATTAATCTGACTGACACCCACCGATTGCTCTTGCGAGGCTGCCGCAATTTCTTGCACCAAATCAGAGGTTTTAGTGATACTGGGCACAATTTCATCCAACAAATGTCCAGCCGTTTCCGCTGTTTTAACACTGCTTTCCGCTAATTGACCAATTTCCTGTGCCGCTATTTGGCTGCGTTCTGCCAGTTTACGCACTTCGGCCGCCACTACCGCAAAGCCTTTGCCATGATCGCCAGCCCGTGCCGCTTCAATGGCAGCATTCAGTGCCAACATATTGGTTTGATACGCAATATCGTCAATAATGCCAATTCGATTGGCAATTTGTTTCATGGCGTCCACCGTTTGCTTAACAGCTGTACCGCCTTCTGTCGCTTATTTGGACGCTTTACCAGCCATACCATCGGTCACTTTGGCATTGTCTGCATTCTGGTTAATACTGGCCGACATTTCCTCGATACTGGCGCTGGTTTCCTCAACGCTGGCCGCTTGTTCACTAGTGGCTTGTGACAAAGATTGTGCAGTGGCGCTAATCTGCTCAGAGGCATTACTCAATTGATCTGCGGCTGAAATCACTTCGGTTATGGTTTGTTCAAGGTTCTGACTCATATTTTTCATGGCGGCCATTACGCTATCGGTATCACCGGCTTTCAACATAATCTGACCAGTCAGATCACCAGTAGCAATTTTTCCCGCCAGTATTGCTACATCAGAGGGTTCACCGCCAAGTTGCTGCGCTAAAGTTCTATTTAACCTAAATAATAGCCAACCAATCGACAAAATGGCAACGAGAGAGATGAGAATAGATACATACGTAGAGGTTTGTTTTACTGCAACGCCATCGTTATAGCCTTTTTGGGCCAACTCGGCGTTGTAATCTAATTCTGTATTAACGGCTACTTGCAATTTCTGTACTGCCGGTATCAACAAATCTCGGGTTGCGGTTTCTGCCTCCTTGGTTCTACTTTGTTTAGAAAGTTCAAAAACTTTAAGCCTTTGCGCATCGTAATTGGCTAATAATAAGATAACCTCATCAAACATTTTTTGTTCTTTATCATCAGACATGCAAGTTTTACCGCCACAGGCTATGCTGGTATAGTCTTTTAAGCTGTCATCCAATTTTTTACGGGTTTCGTTGATTTTGGGTTCGAGAGCTCTCATGCCAGCATCATCGGTAATGATTACATGAAATAAAGAAAGTTCGCGCAAGTCGGCAAAGCTCTCACGAATTTTAAAAAAAGACTGAAAAGTGGGTACCGTATTAACGGATGCGTAACTTGCAGCCTCAAACACCTTGTCTGTTTGGTAATAACCAGAGCCGGATAGCGCTAAAAGCGCCAAAATCACTGAATAGGTCAGTATGGAAAGTCTTTTATAAAGTGACATGTGTTTTTCCTTTTACATTGATTGAATCGATTGCGTAACTATCAGGTATATTTATTGGCGAATTAAAACTGAATGACTGCGTCAACGCCCATCGCAACTTGATTGAACTGACGTCCAACGTGAAAAGGTGCAATTTGCCCATCAACACAAATTTAATATTGTCATACTTTACTCATGTATCAGGCCTCCTCCCTTACATCGCTTTGCTGCAAAACTAAATTTTTGCGATCTACCCACTCAATTAAGGAGGGAACATCCAAAATCAACGCCACCTTACCCGTGCCCAGTATGGTTGAACCCGCCACCCCTTTGATATGAGCAAACAGACTGCCTAACGGTTTGATGACGGTTTGAAATTCGCCTAACAACTGGTCAACAATAAGCCCCATTTTGTTGCCTGCATATTCCACCACCACCACATTTTCCTGAGCAGGTGGTGTACCACCCAAGTTGAATACATTGCGTAAGCGGATTAACGGCAGCACTTGACCGCGCAAATCCATAAATTCGCGCTGAGCATTATCCGTAGGTAAAGCCACGCATTCATGAATTTTATCTAACGGTATAACAAAGGTGGATTGTTCGATACTAACCATAAAGCCATCGATAATCGCCAAAGTAAGCGGTAAATAAATGCGCATGGTGGCGCCCTTACCCGATTCGCTGTCAACTTCTATACTTCCACGTAAGGCGGTGACATTACTTTTCACGACATCCATACCCACGCCACGCCCCGACAGGTTGGATAACTGTTGCGCGGTTGAAAAACCCGGTTCGAATATCAAGGCATAGATTTCCTGGTCGGATAAATTAGCATTAGCGGATACCATACCGCGTTCCACTGCTTTTTGCAGTATCCGCTCCCGATTTAAGCCGCCGCCATCGTCACCCACTTCGATAACAATGCTACCCGACGCGTGATAGGCGTTAAGCCTCAGCGTACCTTTAGCCGGTTTGCCATTTTGCAGACGTACGTCTGCGGGTTCGATACCGTGATCCATCGAATTACGTACCAAATGCATCAACGGATCACCGATTTTTTCCACCACCGATTTGTCCACTTCAGTATCGCCGCCGCTGATGGACAATTCAATATCTTTACCCAATTCTTTACTGACATCACGAACAATACGCTGAAAACGGGCAAAGGTAGCGCCGATGGGCACCATACGCAATTGCAGAGTCGTTCCCCTAACTTCTTCAATAAGGCGCATGACATTACCCGTCATTTCCTTCAGGATAGTGTCGTCTGAGAGTTGTGAGCGCAAATTAACGCCAGCACTGGAGATGACCAGCTCACCAATCAGATCAATCAATTTGTCCAGACGATCGGCATCTACCCGGATACTTTGGTTTTCTGTATTTTTCTTATCTTTAATTTGTTTTTGTTTTTCCAGAGCGGCAGCAACAATAGGTTGTTGCACCGCTTGCTGTTCGATCAAAATTTCGCCGATAGGCTGACTAATTTGAACGGAATTGGCAGTGCTTACTTCACGCTTACTCTGACTTTGCAGCGCAGCCTCAAGTTCACGCTGCGTTACAGCACCACTATTAATGAGTAATTCACCCAGAAACTTCTCATCTTCAGGTAATTCTTTAATCAGTTGTATGTAATCACCGATTTCACTATCGGCGGGGAGAATGCGGATAATGCTGCTATCTCTAACAAACTCAAACACATTTTCTATGTCTGTTTTATGCGCTTCACTTTTTAATTCTATTTCAAAGCCCAAATAACTGCTTTCAGCATCCATTAACTCGGCTTCTGGTATGCCTTGAGAGATGGTAGTTAGGTGGACAATATCGCCCAGCGTTTTTAGGTAACTAATAAATGCCAGAGGGTCCATGCCTTCGCGAAACGAATCTATGCCAAAACGCAAAGAAAGATGCCAGTTACCAGTAACTTGCGCAGGACTACCCAGTGATTCAATATGATCAGGTTTTTCTGCTGTTGTGGCTACGCTATGTTGAGTATCACCCTGTAGATAAGGCTGAAGTTTATCCAGCAAGGCTTGACCGCTGGCCGTTAAGGCCGGGTCTGCCTGCATTTGACCATCACTGACACCGCGTATCAGCAACACAATATGATCCGTACAAGGCAACAGAGCCGCGATAAGGTCGCTGGAAATGTCTAGTTTACCGTCTCTTAATGAGTCCAGTACACTTTCAACCACATGCGTAAAAGCCACAATGTGATCAAGCCCAAATAAACCTGCCGAGCCTTTAATGGTATGTGCAGTGCGGAAGATGGCGTTAATGTGTTCAGCAGGCTCTTCAGCCGTTTCAATAGTCAACAGCCCTTCTTCCATGTCTTGCAACAATTCCAAACTTTCTATGGTGAATGTCACCAAGGCTTCGCGCATTTCATCATCAAAACTCATAACATGGGCTCCTAGTCAGGGATAATATGAATTGATCGCCAAAAGCCGTAATGAACTTAAAAAATTCCATGTTATTCAACACCACATTGCTATACATGACGAAGTTAAAAGCGCTGCCTATACGGGCAGATTCATAGTTGAGCATAAACAAATTGTGTAAATCACGGTTAGCAAACTGCATGACATAAACATCTTTAATGTTTGTCATGCATCCCTGTTTACTTTAATCTTTAATGGCTGATCGTAATCAACACCTAAAAGTGATCGAACTTACTTAAATTGAATTCAGAATTGGTTTTATTACTCACAAAGTGCACACTTGGTTTTACCTTTTCCGGTTTAGTAGAAGTTTTGCTTGCGCTATAGCCAATCGCTGTATTCGTACTAGCGTTTACTTTGAAAAAACTCATCAGGTTTTGCAATTGTTCCACTTGTTCGGTCATTTCTTCGGCAGTCGCAGCCAGTTCTTCGCTGGCCGAGGCGTTTTGCTGGGTAATCTGATTCATCTGATTCATAGCCGTATTAATCTGGCTAGCACCCGCCGATTGCTCGTGGGACGCGGCAGCGATTTCCTGTACCAAGTCTGATGTTTTGGCAATACTGGGAACAATTTCGTCCAATAATTTGCCGGCAGTTTCGGCCGTTTTGACGCTGGATTCAGCCAGAATACCGATTTCCTGGGCGGCCGTTTGACTGCGTTCCGCCAGTTTACGTACTTCAGCTGCCACCACCGCAAAACCTTTACCATGATCACCAGCACGCGCCGCTTCGATGGCAGCATTCAGCGCCAGCATATTGGTTTGGTAGGCAATATCGTCGATGATGCCAATTTTGCCAGCGATGCTTTTCATGGCTTCTACCGTTTGTTTAACAGCCTCGCCACCATCGCTGGCTTCTTTTGACGCTTTACCGGCCATGCCATCAGTCACTTTAGCATTTTCGGCATTCAGGTTAATACTGGCTGCCATTTCTTCAATACTAGCGCTTGTTTCTTCAACACTGGCTGCCTGCTCACTAGACGCTTGCGACAAAGATTGCGAGGTTGCGCTGATCTGTTCGGAAGCATTATTCAATTGCTGAGCAGCACTGACTACTTCTTCAATGGTTTGCGAAAGTTTGGAAATGGTGTTGTTGACAGTGTCTTTAAAGTCACCTAACTGGCCTTTGTAATCACCTTTTACAGTGCGAGTCAAATCACCCTGTTCGACCAATGCCAGCACCTCTACAGCTTCGTTAATGGGCAGGGTAATACCATCAAGAATTTGATTAATACTTTGTACAAGTACACGGAAATCGCCGTGATGTTTAACCGCATCAGCACGCGTGTCTAGCAACCCATTGCTTGCTGCTTCTATCAGGAGGTTGGTATCGGTTAAAACCGCTTGTATATTAGTACGAATTTGGTTAATTGCCTCGTTAATAAAGGCTTTTTTACCCGGCAGAGGTTCAATATCCGCAGCAAGATTACCGAGTCCAAACTGTTCCACACACGCAATAGCTTTTCTTTTCACATCAATATGCGCTGTCACCATGTCGTTAACCCCTTGCGCCATGGTTTGAAAACTGCCTTGGAATTTGTGACAGTCAACCACCACATCAATATTCCCTTTGGTATGCTCTACGGCCATATTGTCCATTTCCACCAATAGCGTTTTGATGGTATCGCTCATATGTTTCATTGCAGACATCACACTGCTAGTATCGCCGGACTTGAGAACAATTTCCGCACTGAGATCACCGGCAGCAATATTATTGGCCAAACCTGCAACATCGCCGGGCTCCCCACCTAACTGACGCATCAGATTGCGTGTCACCAGCCAGGCAATTGTTATACCCAAGCCCAAAGCAAGCAAGGTAACAGTCAACAGTAGCGAACGCCCCGAATTGTAAAGTTGCAATGATTCATTGGCAGTGTCGTTCATCAATTCATCCTGAAAATCGATCTCAACGTTCAAGGTTTTAACATAGGCAACATTAATTGGTGCAAATTCATTTAATAAATAATCGATTACCGTACGTCGGCTAATAGTCTTATCGGTATACTGCTTAAATAAAAAATCGTATTTGGTATTAAGTAAAGCACTTTGTTCTTTAACAGCGTTGAATAATTCGCGGCCCTTAGGATGTTTAATGATGGGATCAAGGTACTCCATATCCGCTTTGTTTTCGTTACGGTTTTTGTCGATAGCCGCTTTGTATTCATCCAGTTTTGCAGGATCTTCAACCAACACCAAATTGCGTAACAACCGACCGTTATCAAGCGTTCTTTTAGCAATATTATTTAAAATTTTGGTTTTAGCGTAGCGGTCATCGATGATGAATTTTGTTTTATCGGACAAGGTGGACATATTGTTGATACCGATATAAACGTTGATACCCATCAGGATCAACAGCAACGTAAAGCTGAGACCCAGTTTTACAACAAGTTTTACATTACTAAACATATTGTGTTCCTAAAATAAAATAAAATGAAAACTGCCTAACTACGACCAAATCACGACTAATATTGAATACGACGATTGCTTGTTGGAAGCTATGTGTATTGCATGTTTTAACGAATTAAAACCTACAATTTCGATACATCAAGGTTATAGCGCCTCCTTACTGTTACATAACGGAGTAAAACCTCTCCTATTTATACGAACATAAATGTTTGCCATAAAGATAGTGTAAAAATAAATGAATGATGTTAAGCGATATAGTATTTGTGACGCTTATCAAAAAATCAGTTTTGTTCTAATAATTATTTTTCGTAAAGATCTACAACATTTTTTCTGTCGGCATGTGCATTAATTATGCAACTCAAACTCTATTAACCCCGCTATTAACAAGGGCTTTCAGGCATCTGACCGTCACAATAGCAGTGCCGATATTTAGGTCTCGCATCTATAAAAATGACTTTAAAACCTAGAGAGTGCATGGCAACGGAAGTTGAAAGAATATCTATACTCAACATCAATCTACCATTCACCTTCATTACCAAGCTATGACAGGTTTTAACCATGCCCAATAAACTATTGAACAAAACTAATATCTGCCCATTAGTCGTTTTTAGCGTTTACATGGGGTTATTCTCGTGTATCAGTAGCACAACTTTTGCAGAGGGCAACACACCGATAAATCCGCAACCCACCCCGCCCCCGGCATACAGCAGATTGCCTATGACTACCTGGGGCAGCCAAATGAATGATGCCTTACTCGGCAATAAAAAATACGAAGCACCAGTATGGAATCTGCACAATTTTTTAGATTTACCAGACTGGTTGGAACTAAACGTAGACCAGCGTACCCGTTATGAAGATATGAATAATCAATTCAAAGCCAGCGCATTGGGAGGCGATCAACAAATTGCCTTACAAACTGATCTTTGGCTAGCCGCGCATCTGGGCAAATTTACATTCGCTACGGAATTTATGGATTCGCGCGGTATTGGCGGCAGTTACGGTCCCGGTAACAACCTGAACAATCTAAATAACAATGCGATAGATACGCTGGATTTCGTGCAAGCTTATGTGGCCTGGGCTGATAAGAATGTGTTATCCAGTCATCTGGGTGCCGAAATTAAAGTGGGGAGACAAACACTGGACTTGGGTAGTCGCCGCTTAATAGCCAGACCTTATTATCGGAACGCCTATAACAGCTTTACCGGTATTCGATTGCGGGTACTGGATAACGCCAAATGGCAGTTAAACAGCTTTTTCACCCTGCCAGTGAATCGTTGGCCCAGTGCCGCAGGCGGCATTAATGACAGCATTAGTCAACACGTACAGCAATTTGATCAGGAAGCGACCCGTACTTTTTTTTCAGGTGGCATTCTTGAAGCCTATAATCTGGCAACCACAAAAGTCAATGCGGAACTGTATTTATACAATCTGGATGAAGGAGATAGTTTTAACAACCCAACCCGAAAACGCCGTTATTTTACCCCTGGCCTGCGTTTCTACATCAAACCGAGCAAAGGCAACTTCGATTTTCAAGCAGAAGGTATGGCCCAGTACGGCACGGTTAGAGCCACCACAACCTCTACAACCGATCTACGGCATGAAGCCTATTCCTCACATCTAGAAGCAGGTTATACCTTGGACATGGCCTGGACACCGCGCTTTTCCATGGAGTATGACTATGCTACTGGAAGCAAAAACAAGAATGGCCCCAGCGATGAACGTTTTGACCCCTTATTCGGTGTGTCACCGGTAGACTTTGGCCCCTCGGGTATTTTTGCCCCAATCTCACGCAGCAATATCAACAGCCCAAGCTATCGATTTTCTGTTTCGCCGCGTTCAGACTTACTATTATCAGTTCAGCAACGTTTAGTTTGGCTTGCATCGTCCAGCGATTGCTGGGGAGCCGCCAGCTGCTCCGGTGCGCAACTCAATTTGAATCCCAGCGCAAAAAGTGGCAGCTATGTTGGCGATTTACTGGGCTTTACCGCCCGCTACGACTTTAACAGCAGCTGGAATCTAGAAACAGGCTGGTACCGTTTATTTAAAGGACAGTTTGCCAAAACCGCCCAAAACGCCCCTAGTGGTGGAGATGTGGACTATTTCTATGTACAAAGCCTGTTTAGATTTTAAGGTCTGGCAGTCTAAACCAGAATGATGTTCTAAATACCCAAAATTTGACTGGATTGACACTAACAGACAAACAGAGCCGATACTTAACCTCATAAAATAAGGTCATTTTCAATCGATTGAAAACGACCTTATTCCTGCTACAGCAAACTGAAAGCGTCTACCTTTTGAATAAACAGCCTATTCAGGTCGCTTTATGCAGACTTGCGACGATTTAAACACATAAAACCCGCCACAACTGAACCAAACAGCCAAACACTGGCAGGTACAGGCACAGCCGTCACTGCGCTGCCAGATATAACAACATTATCAAAACGCCAGTTGCCAGACGTGTTATTTAAGGCAGTGCCTTGGGTACTGATATTGTCTTTACCTGTTGAAGCGTTTACCAATTCAATAGCAAAATTAGGATTGTTTGCTGCAGATGGGTCATTAATGGTTGCAGTTAAACCAGTAAACCAATCCTGACCGGCCTTAGCACCGTTAGTTAAAAGATTATCGCTAATATAAGCACCATTAACGGTATTGGCAGATGTACTATTGGTTAACGCAGCCAGACCCAGCGAAGCGTTAGCGCCAATACTAATAGGGGTATTAATCCAAGTGGCCCCACCATCTGTGGTATATTCCAACTGCAAGTTTGCTTCACCTTGTGTGGTTGTATACCAGTCGAAGCTAACGTTAATCGCTTGGTAGCCTACTGTACTGGTCGTAAACTCTGCACCTTGAGTACCGATAGGAGCCAGACTTGACCAACCATTTGCGGTAACAGGATTGCTGCTGTTTTGTCCACGCACACGCCAAACATTGCTAGTATCAGCCAATCCATTAGCACCCGTATCAGCGCTCTTACCCACTAAAACATCGTCAGTAGTCACTCCTGCCGCTGGTGTTAAATAAGTCCCCATGTTTAACGAGCTTGCCGTGCCAGTACCTGTAGACGCAGCCGGATTATTATTAACAGCAACGCTGTTATTTTGGAAATTCCAAGCGGTGATGGTTGAAGCCTGAGCTACAGATAATGATGCCACTGACAGAGCCAGTATCGATATAATCTTCATTTTAGTCTTGCCTAAATTAACGAAAAGTGTAGTTAAATATTTGTCCCTTTAGCGATTGAGCCAGAGGAAATATAGTTAAAGAGGCAATCCGGCAATGCTTAATTAAATCATCCCAAGACTTTCCAATCAGAACATAAGGTAGACTAATTGGCTTTTTCTCTCACCTTACATCATGTCATTAATGTATTGCATAATTGTGAAGCTTTTGTTGCGTTATCATGACGTTAGTTTGTATTGGCTTTAGCTGGCTATCAATACCTGTTTTTTACCATTAATTATGCCGAAATGAATGGACCATTAAATTGATTTAACGACCACCTCGTAGGGTGTGGTGAGTTTACGAACCGCACCATGAATACACAGAAAACAATGACGCATTAAACCACTAATTAATACTTATATGTGTCATAGAAAGCCCCTAATGATCCACTTAACTGCTGGGTTTTATTTAAAACACACTCACTAGCATTAATTCTGTATACAGATGGAATTTACAAGCCAAATACCCACCCTTTTGCTTAATCTCTAAGCTAAATATAACAGTGATATTAATTACATAATGACCGTAAAAACATTAACAGATAACCTTAGTCAATAACAATATAGTTTACCCACAGTAAAAACCATCTTCTCTTAATTTTTACTGCTTACATGTACACGACCCCACATTGGCTCTACTTAAGGGGAGTGTCCATTACTTAACTATGAAAAGTTTTTGGAGTTTTATCATGAAAAACATAAAAAATATAAATCTGCCTAATTTGTCAGGTCGCGCTATTGCGTTTACAGGCTTACTTTTTTCATCCCTGCTTTTAGCCAACCCAGCTTTTGCACAATCAAACGGCCCTGGTAACGCTTTACATGCGGCTTACCCCAGTACCGCAAATTGCATAACCACCAGTAGCTATGCCGGTGTGACAAATACTTGTGGCTATCCAGTTTTGGTAGTGGGTTCTTTACAAGTAGCGACTGGCTGGCATAGTACATCGGTATCCATTTATGGTAACAACAGCAACTGCCAATTTCTCAGCACCAACGGTGTCGGCAATGGTTCTAACCTGGGTCCTGTAACTTATACCCTATCGGGTCCTAAAACCTGGCAAACATTAAATACCAGTAGCATTTATGTATGGGATTGGAGTCCTCTAATTGTACGCTGCTCTTTAGAATCGGGTGGCATCATTGGCTCATTTACAGCTATTTAAAATCAAGGAATTTACGGTGCAAGGAAGCACCGCATAATCCATGTTGGCATTTGCGCGATGCCTAACCGCAATAACTATACAGTCAACAGTACACCCGTTGATTAGAGTTATCACTTTATGGACCGGGGAATATAATTTATGAAACATAATACGTATTATTATGCATTGACTGCCATTGCGCTTAGTGCCGGCTATATGGGCTTGCATAATTTAAACAGTGTATCGGCCACACCCAAACTACAATCTGACAAACAGTTAACCACGCTAAGTAGTGTTGATCAAAATAACATGATTCAGGCAGCCGCTAAGAATGACCCGATTGCAATGCAAGTATCAACTATCACATCAAATGATAAAATACTGGTCGAAACAGAACATCGTGCTTTAGGTGATATTTTACGTGATGTAGAAATACAAAACGGAATACATTTTATCCTGTCAGCGCAAACTGCCAATAAAATAATCTTGATCAATCTTAAAGGTGCGCACCTGGAAGCTGGCTTACATACCTTATTTAATGGTTTAGACACATTTTATCAGTTTACCAGTAGTAATAGCTCCCCTGCCCGCTTAAGCAAAGTATGGATTTATCCCGCCGGTGAAGCAGATACCCTGTCTCCAGCCTCTCTCTCAGCCAGTGAGACTAAATCTAATCGTTTAACTGAATTGACACCAGCAAAAACCAGTTTCACGGAACAGAGCGACGCACCTATACAACCCGTCGCCGAAAAAACCATAAATGCTTTACACAGTAACAACCCGAATGTGCGCCTGCAAGTGTTGACACAGTTTCAACATAGCGGCTTAAGCTTACCACGAGATGTATTAGAAAAAATGTTAACTAGCGACGAGTCCGATAAAATCCGCGAAGCAGCGTTGTTATCCATAGCCGCCTTACCGGGTGTGTCGCTGGACGAACTTAAAAAAGAGGCTACCGGTGCCTTAAACGATAATAGTGAATCCGTTAGAAGTGCGGCAAAAGACTTATTGGATAAAATTGAAGCGGGTGTCAATGCGCCACAGCCTATTGATGACGAAGGTGGAGCTGGTTAAAATTAGCAGGACCGGATGTGCCAACCAACGGGCGGCGCATCTGTCGAGTTCAATACCATCAATATCCTTATAATCCAGCTAATAGCGTCTACAATGCTCCCAAAATTGGCGCTGCCAAATACCTCTTTCCCGTCTACACTTCCGGCTGACTGAAATTCTTTCGCCTTTTTTCAATTTTTTTGGAGAATACGCCTTTAAGCATATTCCAGTGTATTGATAAATTGGCATCGTCTTCAGGTAATGTCCAAATACAATGAAGATGATCAGGCAAAACGACAACAGCATCCATGCGAAAAAGATGCTGTTTTTGGATCTCTGCAAAGACTTCCCGTAATATATCTATATTATCGGCCAATAATCGGTTCGGCAAGATTAACGATAAAAAACCATGTGGCACCCGGAATGCAATGTCTACGGCATTCTGACATAAAGATAGATTAACTTCCAATTGATGCGCCGCCCGTTGGTTGGCACATCCTACACTTTAACCTTTTTGTATCATCAATGATCGGAACACGAACTAAACCCGACATTCAATTCTAAAACCCAATGACTGCAAAGGGTCAAACTTCGTCTTTCGTTACATAATTAGATAGCAACTAGGTTTCTAAATTGTCAGATTTAACACTGACTTTCACAATTTAATCGATACGACGCTCAAACAAAGCTACACTTTGCATATGCCGTTGCAAATAACTTTCAAACTCATGTTTAGGT
Source organism: Methylomonas sp. AM2-LC (assembly GCF_039904985.1). Lineage (NCBI taxonomy): Bacteria > Pseudomonadati > Pseudomonadota > Gammaproteobacteria > Methylococcales > Methylococcaceae > Methylomonas > Methylomonas sp. AM2-LC. The sequence goes on along the minus strand of NZ_CP157005.1, from coordinate 2,579,239 downwards.
AATGGTTTAGAGAATAAATAACCTTGTATTTCGTCACACCCATGGGCTTCTAGAAAGGCCAATTGGATTTCAGATTCCACCCCTTCGGCGATCACTTCAAAGCCAAAAGAATGACCCAAACCTATGGTGGCAGCGGCAATAATGCCGGTGTTTTCAGCCGGATAGGTTTGAATATCTTGCACAAAGGCTGCGTCTATTTTTATCCGATCCAACGGTAAGTTTTTTAATTGCGCTAGCGAAGAATACCCCTGCCCAAAGTCATCCAGTGCCACTTTGATACCTAACTCTCTTAAAGACTGAATTAAGGCTTTAGCAACATCCGCAGAAGCAATTAATGCCGTTTCGGTAATTTCCAGTTCTAGCATATGAGCGGGTAAATTGTGTTTAACTAATAACCGTTTAACTTGCCCTAAAATATCCATATTTTGAAACTGCTTAGCAGAAATATTGACACTGATACGTTGCAAGGGCAAGCCATTCACTAACCACTCGCTGGCTTGTTGACAGGCATTTTCCAACACCCATTCAGTGATTTTACCTATTTGGTTACTATCCTCAGCCAAAGGTATGAACAATGCAGGCGAAATATAGCCTTTTTCCGGGTGTAGCCAACGTAACAAGACTTCTGCGCCGACCACCTTACGCTCGGGTAATGACAGTTGTGGTTGGTAATAAAGTTCAAATTGCTGATTGTCTATCGCTCTATGCAGTTGATTTTCCAGCTCCAGTTTTTCATGGGCATGTTTATTCATTTCTGTAGCAAAAAAATGAAAACCGTTACCGCCCTCGGACTTTGTAAAGTACATAGCAGTATCTGCATGTTTCATCAGATCGTGGATGTTTTCCGCATTATCTGGAAATATGGCGATACCAATACTCGGCGAGGTATGTAATAACTGATTATTGACATGAAAAGGAGTGCACAAATGATGACGAATCTTTTCCGCAACCGCAGAGGATACCGTATTTAGTTGATAGCCGCGCAGTACCACTACAAATTCATCGCCCCCTATACGCGCCACCATATCGTACTCGCGTATGCACGACTTCAAGCGATCCGCTACCTGTATCAGCATCTGATCACCGATATAATGACCCAACGTATCATTAATACTTTTGAAACGATCCAAATCCAGAAAAAGTATGGCTATCTGTTCTGTGGTTCGCTTAGATATCAATGTACATTGTTCAAGGAACACCTGTAAATGCAGTCGATTTGGCAAGCCCGTTAAGGGATCATGATTGGCTATATATTCAAATCGCCGCTCAACTTCTTTGTAATGACTCACATCGACAAAATTAGCCAGATAGAAAATAATATCGCCAATCGGGTTACGCACGACGGTGATGGTAATCATTTTGGGATAAACACTGCCATCCTTACGCCTATCCCAAAACTCCCCTTGCCAAAAGCCATCGTTTAGTATGGATTGCCACATCAGTTTGTATTCTTCCGGAGAAGTCCGTCCAGAAGAGAGAATTTTTGGATCGTAGCCCAATACATCTTCTTTTGCATAGCCTGTTAAGGTGGTAAATGCAGAATTAACATCCACTATATGATTATTACGATCCGTAATCATAATTGCTTCGCCACTAAAATCGAAAACATGTGCCGCCAATTGCAGTTTAATCCGATCAGCATTGCGCTGAATCAAATTATTTGCCCTAACCACCAATACATTGGGCGACACAGGCTTAACCAGATAATCGTCTGCGCCCAGTTGCAAAGCGGCTAATTCATTTTGTTCTGAGACATCGGCACTCATCAAAATCACTGGAATATTACAACAGTGTGGCGTACTACGTATACGTCGTAACAGTTCAATACCACTCATATTAGGCATCTTTACATCGATGACAGCTAATTTTGGTTGATCGGTAGTTTGCTCAAGTAAAGCTAAGGCATCGTAACCATTGTTGGCTGCTTTAATCCGGAAATATTTTTTTATACCAGCAACCAGCACATGCAAGTTGGCTGGCAAGTCATCCACCAGGAGGACCAAATGCTTTTCAATAATGTCCGGAAACAAAGTGCTCATTGCGGTGACACGACTAAAGCTTTTAAAGTTTTAAAGGTATCCAGAGCGGCTTTATACTCAAAGTTTTCCAAATGGTATAACAATTTATTTAGCAATGGCAAGCAAGGTAAATGACTGTTTGTTAACTGATTAAGGTTAAAAATTATCTCATCGGAAGGTATTTCCTGCCCTACAATAAAAGGCTCCACGGCTAGCAGCAGTTCCGCTAATGATAGCGTTTGAAAGCCGGATGCCTGATCGCTAATTACGCCTTTAGTTGAAACCAAATAGCGTTGAATTTGTTTCATGGTTTCTAAAATAACTTGTTCAAAATACGCGAGTGATGTTAGCGTGTTGCTTAAGCGTAATTCTTCTGTAATACGCCGACAAGCATCAGTAAGCCCCACAGCGCCTAAATTGGCAGCAATACCTTTTAGAGCATGCACCAGATCAAGTGCTTGATCTATATTGTTTTCCTGCAATAATTTATTCAGGCGTAACAAAAAGTCAGTATTACGTTCTATAAAACTCAATAATAATCGTTGTTGCAAATGACTATCACCATCTAAACGACGTAAACCACTGGTCAAATCCAATAAACCTTGGCTGCTTTGTTGTTCCGGTTGCAAAACCTCATGTAACTTTAGCTGTACATGCTGTTTAAGCACCCTGATTAACTCTTCGGGTTCTATGGGTTTAGATATAAAATCATTCATACCCACATCCATACACTGCTTACGATCTTCATGCATAACCGCAGCTGTCATGGCAACTATGGGCAGATGCTGGGTATTCGCTAATGCTCTGATGAGACGTGTCGCTTCTATACCGCCCATAATAGGCATATGCAAATCCATTAAAACTAAATGAAAATGTCTATTTTTAACCAAATCGACCGCTTCAGCACCGTGCCAGGCTACCGTAACAGTAACACCACATTTCTTCAGAAAGTTGGCAGCAACCTCTTGGTTAATATCATGATCTTCTACCAACAACACCTGTATACCAGCGAAATTTTGGCGGATAGATAAATCCGTGCGTATCCTATTTAGGGAATTGTCACTATTATCCCCAGAGCGTAGCGCATTAAATAGGTTTGAGGGTGCAACGGGTTTGGTGAGTATCTGATCAACAATACGTGCATGCGGATATTCCAACAATAGTAGTTTTTCATAGGCCGTGACCATTAATACACGCACAGGCGGATTAACAATTTTTTCATTGATCAGATTTTTTAGCTGGGTGGCTACCTGAATACCATCAATATCGGGCATGCGCCAATCTAACAATACCGCGTAAAAACTATCACCTTTTTGACTGGCCTCAGTTAAAATTGCTAAGGCTTCATGTCCTGTTTCCGCTTCTATGGCTATCAAACCCCATGCTTCCAATAAACGGGATAAAATACTCCTTGAAGTTGCCTGATCGTCAACAACCAGTACAGATTTTCCCTGCATGTCATGTAAATCTTTACTAAAATCGGTAAGGTTGCCAATTTCGCTGGGTACATTGGCCATCTTTACCGTAAATTTAATACAAGTTCCTACTGGGAGAGGCGTTTCTATCCAGATTTGTCCGCCCATTAGTTCAACCAATTTTTTGGCTATGCTTAAACCTAAACCACTACCGCCAAACTTGCGAGTAGTGGAACTGTCGGCTTGAGTAAACGGTTTGAAAAGAAGATCGATTTGTTCAGTATTAATACCTAGCCCCGTATCCCGTACACTAAACTCTAAAACCATGCTGATATCGTTAAGGGTCAACAGCTTGACAGCCACATGAATCTCACCTCGTTGGGTAAACTTGACCGCATTGCCAATTAAATTAGTAAGCACCTGACTCAGCCGCAGCGGATCACCCAAGAAATAAAGCGGTGTATCAGGATTAATTTCGACAAACATCTCCAGACCTTTCTCTTCCACCTGCGCGCCAAACAAATCGACTGCTTCAAGCAAAAGCGATTCTAAGCGAATAGGCACCCGCTCTAAAGTCATTTTATCCGACTCGATTTTCGAAAAATCCAAAATATCATTGATAATGCGTACTAACGCTTTACCTGAATTTTTTACCTTGTTGAGTTGATCACGCTGTTCCGAATTAAGCTCCGACTCCATTACTTGACTGGTTAAACCAATAATGGCGTTCATGGGGGTGCGAATTTCATGACTCATATTGGCCAGAAATTGCGATTTGGCTAATGTGGCCGCCTTTGCTTCTTCTTCGGCGCGTTTGCGCTCTGTAATGTCAGCACGTATAGCTATATAGCGGGTAGGTTTTCCCTTATCATTCATATAAGGCACAATGGTGGTTGCCACCCAATATAAGCTGTTATCTTTAGCCCGATTACAAATATCCCCCTGCCAGACTTCCCCACGCGTTATAGCGCGATACATGCTGGTAAAAAACTCTTTAGGATGTGTGCCAGAATTAAGCAAACGATGATTTTGTCCCATTAACTCTTCTTTGGAATACTGGCTTATTCGACAAAACTGATCGTTGACATAAGTAATGGTGCCACGCACATCGGTCACTGCCACTATGGCATGTTGATCCAAAGCGAATTTTTGATACGTAAATTCTGCAATACTTTCCAGTAGTTGTTTTTCTCGTTTTACAGCGGCAGTAATATCGTTTATCTGGATTAAACAAAAGTGATGACTATTTTTTATTTTTAGTGGTTTGACGATCACTTGCTGATGCAGTTTTTGCCCGTCCAAAGTAAACAACGGCAAAGGTTTAGTGTTTAAGGCATGTGAGACAATCGAAGACATACCGTGACTAAGAGTCAGATTAATAGCCCTGAGTAAGTTGCCCGAGGTGAGTAGCGGAAATACTTCGAGCATGGTTTTACCTTGCACATCTGCCCTATTTAGCAGGCTATGTTTGGTTAACCACGGGTTCCAGGAAATAATTTTTCCATTATGATCAACAATAATTAAACCAAAATGACAGTTATCAAACACGGTTTGATACATTTCTTGAAATTCAGCTTCGTATGCTTGAATGCCTGTCATCACAAAAACCTATATTTGCAGATAGTATTGCTCTATGTTTTGCTTAAAAAATGCCATTGACTCTATATCCATTACTACAGACACATAACCGTCTATCTGGTTTGTAGCAATGGAAAACTCCACGTTCAACAGTAAAACACAGGCTTCTACTTTGTTAATTAAATTTGCATTAAAAAGAATATTGCTTAACGAACTTTTTAAGAACTCTGGAATACCACTGGTAATTTGTTGTTTAAATCTATCGGCAATACTGCACAAACAGCTATTTAAAATAACGTTACCAATTTCTGTCATGGCTTCCTGCTCCATCTCGGTCAGATCATCTAGCGATATATCCTGTTGTAATATTGTTCTAACCAACTTTAGGCAATTTGCTTCGGGAAACAGCAACAATACATCGCCCGTCATCATCCCGGAAAAATGCTGACTGACACCACTGACTGCCTGCTGGGTATTTTGTTCCAATATCTGTAAAGCGTCGGGCTGGGAGATAAACATAACCCCAGGTACAGTCAGTTTAACGTCATCGTTAACCATTTCACTGAGTACACTGCCTGCAGAACCAATACCTATATTTAATATTTCTGTGACGGCGTCAAGAAAAACGGCATTACTAAATTCATGATTATCTGACATAGCGTTTAATCTTCATTTCGGTAATGGTTTTGGAGATAAAATCAATCTTTAGCTGAATGGCTAAATTTTGCACCAATTATTGGACGTTTGCCTTTAAAAACGGCAATTCTGGCCTGTGTATGCAGTGACCAAATTAGTTTTTCGGCCACCCCGCCTTCCATAACAGGCATTTTGTAGTTCAGTAACGATATCAAAACTGCGCCCCTTCGCTCTGTCTCTACCCTTTCGCCCCTAGATTGCTTCAACAGTATTCAGGCACAGTGAGCAACTACGATCATTATCTTCAGGGATCTTCGAAAAACCTGGTTTTTATGCTTCGACAGGCTTCTCCTGAGCTGTATCGAAGGGTGGTTTATCGAAGTTCCCTTCAGCATCAAGCGCTACATGTTACTCTCGTCTACAATCAAACATTCTGAATACGCCCTATTTCACTTATAAATTGTAAGGTATTGTAAATTAAAAACAATTATAAAAGAAGAATGACTTTAAGCGTAGCTTGTATTTGTTTTTTATACAAGGCTAACTGACAAAATTATTGTGACTGTACCCATCAAAAATCGTTTTTAGTGGACCAAACAAGATGGAGGTAACGCAAAACGACGTACGCGCGCACAATATTCGGAGCTGTTATACTGAAGTTTTGTCACTATTTTGGGGTAAGTCTTAGAGTAGATACCTACTGTCTAAACCCAAAACTTGTAACGATAAACGTATACTAATGACTAGGATTAGCTGGTTTTTAGGCTCAGCACAGGGTAGACTTTTGGGGCTTGTTCCACAGCACCCCAGTTAGGCTTTGTATGCTTAATTCATAAGGTAAACTAAACACTGACAGTCAGTGACTTGATTCCATGTCGATTGCCGAATGGTCTTTGGATTCTTTCATAATTAAGGCTACCATTAAGGAGCAGACGGCGCAGCCGCTGACGTAATAATAAAACCACTCCGGGTGGCCGAGACTTTTGACCCATAAAGCCAAGTATTCGGCGGTGCCACCAAGCAGTGAGACCGTGATTGCGTAAGGGAAGCCAACCCCCAAGGCACGAATATGCACCGGGAATAATTCAGCTTTGACTATGGCATTAACTGATGTATAACCAGATGTTATCAACAAGGCACAACTGTACCACATGAGAGCTGATGCCATACTTTGTGGTCTTGATAACAAGTCAAATAAAGGCACAGTAAACGCCGTGGCGCAGACACCAAAAGCAATTAGCATGGCACGTCGTCCAATATAGTCCGATATAAGGCCGAAAATCGGCTGAATAAACATAAAAAAAAGCAGCGCGAGGGAAGAAACCAATGTCGCATCGTCTTTGCTAAACCCTGTGGTGTTAACCAAGTATTTCTGCATATAGACGGTAAAAGTGTAAAAGGAAACCGTTCCCCCCGCCGTCAGGGCGATAACAGTGACTATTGCACCAGGGTAGCGAAGTAACTCCCGTAGATGGGCATGACTGCTTGAGTATGATTGGTGTTCGACAAAATCAGCGGTCTCTGCCATATGGCTACGCAACCAGAGTGCGATGATTGCAAGAGCAGCACCGACGACAAAAGGAATCCGCCATCCCCATGCGTGGAGTTGTTCGCTACTTAGCATGACTTTTTGCAATAGGACTAACAAGCCCAAGGCCAGCAACTGACCCAAGACAATAGTAACGTACTGGAAGCTGGAATAAAAACCGCGCCGGTCTGATGTGGACATTTCACTAAGATAGGTAGCCGAACTACCGTATTCACCACCTAAGCTGAACCCCTGCACCATCCGGGCGAAAACCAGTAAGGCTGGAGCCCAGTTGCCGATTGTAGCGTAACCGGGTAAGCAGGCAATTAAAAGTGAACCAAAACACATCAGGCTGACCGAAAGCAGCAGCGAGGCCTTGCGTCCTTTACGGTCGGCCAGACCGCCGAGTAACCAGCCACCCAATGGACGAAAAATGAAGCCCACGGCAAACACGGCGGCGTTATTAAGCAGTTGCGCAGTTTGATCCCCTGCGGGGAAGAACACTGGTGCAAAGTACAAGCTAAAAGTGGCATAGATTGCCCAGTCGAAATATTCGACTAGGTTGCCAATGCAACCGCTGCAAATATACCGCAAGCGTTTTGGTAAAAACTGATTTTGCATGCTTACAATTTGAATGTTTTCATTTTGACTAGGGTTTAGTCTAACATAAAACCCTATCACCCCCATTTCATTCAAAAATTATATATAATATTATGCGCGCACCCAACCCGCCCTGACTACGGCTCTACTATGCACCCACAAAATAATGTACGTTGAACAAGCCATCAGGGTCTGCCCAGCACATTTTTGCCTGCCATCCAGCCTGAATGGCTAGTTTATTAAACTCTTGATCCGTATATTTATACGAGTTTTCAGTATGAATGGTTTCACCTTCGGAAAATTCAAAGGTTTCGTTTTCCAATCTAATCAATTGCGGGCGGCGACTGACCAAATGCATTTCGATGCGGCCTGCAGAACTATTGTAATAAGCGAGGTGGGCAAAACCATGCACATCTAATTCCGCGCCTAGTTCATTTTGTATGCGCAGCAGTAAATTGAGATTGAAAGCGGCTGTATAGCCGTTGGCGTCATTATAGGCAGCATTCAATAACCTGCTCGATTTTTTACAGTCAACGCCTATCAGTAAACCACCGTCAGCACCCGCCAACTGAGCTGCCTGTTTAAGTAATTGAATGGCTTCGCTCGGCAAACAATTGCCTATGGTCGAACCAGGAAAGAAAATAACCCGCCGTCGCTGGTTAAATTCATCCAACCCCAAACTGTGAATATGCATATAGTCAGCGCACAACGGATGCATCTGTATCGCCGGAAATATAAATTTGAGTCGTTGCGTACTTTGCAATAAATGCGGTTCGCATATATCGATTGGCATGTATACGGCATCGTCCGCAAAATGCTGTAGGAGCAAGGGTGTCTTAATGGCGCTGCCACTGCCAAGCTCGATTAGTAAACAGGACAGGCCTAGCATTTCTGCCATTTCTGCACCGTATTGCTTGAATATCCAAGTTTCGATGCGAGTTGGATAATATTCCGGCGTTTCGCAGATTTTTTCAAAGAGTTGCGAGCCACGCAAATCATAAAAAAACTTAGGGGGGATGGCGCGTTGCCGGCATCGCAGTCCGAACTGGACGGCCGCCAAGAAATCATCTTCTGTTTTTGCCACCTGCTTTACTAATTCTTTAATGAGCATTATGCATCCTCCGCCAACCGCAGCCCCGAAAACAGCCAGCGGTCATCCGGATGGTAAAAATTCCGGTAACTGGGTCGTATATGCTCTAATGCCGTCGCACAGCAGCCTCCGCGCAAAACCATCTGATTGCTCATAAACTTAGCGTTGTATTCACCCAGCGAATCCGGCAAAGGCTTAAAGCCGGGATAAGCCGTATAGGGGCTTTGGGTCCACTCCCATAAATCGCCAAAAAGCTGAGTCATGCCGGAATACTGTGCAGCTTGCGGATGCAGGACGCCGGATTCAAGAAAATTGCCCTCGATTGGCAAGCTGACGGCGACAGACTCCCATTCCTGCTCAGTTGGCAAACGCTTACCGAGCCAGCGAGCATAGGCATCGGCCTCATAATAGCTGATGTGGGCAACAGGCTGATTGGGATCAAGAGATTGTATGCCGGAGAGAGTAAATTGCCACCAGTCACCCTGTTCTTTAAACCAGTAAAGCGGCGCATGCCAAGCTTGAGTATTGATGGTTTGCCAGCCATCGGCTAGCCATAAAGCAGCGCGTTCATAACCGGCATCATCGATAAAAGCCAGGTATTCCGTATTAGTCACCAATCTATTCGCCAGCTTAAAGTCCTGCAAAAAGCTTTTATGTTTGGGCCGCTCGTTGTCAAAGCAAAAACTGTCGCCCTGATGACCGGTTTCCACAATTTCTACCGCGTATTCCTGCCAACCCATCTCCATCAGAAATGAAATCTCCGACAAGCTGGTTTGCTTGGCATAAGTCGGTTTAAGCGGATTGACGAAAAAATTGTATTTAATATCCATTAGTAAAAGTTCTTGATGCTGAATCTCATGTTCGATACCCAAAGCCAAGCGTTGGCATATTTCCAAAACATATTGCTCCGGCGGATTAGAGACTAGTTCTTGCAGCGCAGACTCAACATGTTGGCGATAATTGTAAATTTCCACCACAGTTGGGCGAGACAGACTACCGCGGGCATGCCTGGGAAAAAAACTGCCTAGGGTTTCATAATACGAGTTGAACAGATACGCAAAGCCGGGATGATACGCTTGATAAGCTGTTAAATAGGGAAGCAGGATGAACTGCTCGAAGAACCAGGTGGTATGCGCCAAATGCCACTTTGGCGGGCTGACATTCTGCATGGTTTGAACACAATAATCCTCGATTTCAAGGGTTGCGCAAAGCGATTTGCTGACTGCTCGAATTCGCACAAACCGTCCTAAGAGCAGTTTGCAGGTGTCTGTCTGTTGCATCACTCTTGACTCCAGTAATACTAAAAATTCTGTGCCAAAACCATTGAGAGTGTTTATTCAACGACTTCGACGCCACGCCAAAATGCAATGAAATTCTGAATATGACTAGCCTTACTGCTGGTTTCAGGATAAAACCAGGCTGCATCTTTATTTAACTTGTTATTGACAGAAAGATGATAATAACTGGCGACACCCTTCCAGGCGCAGATAGTATGCGTGGTGCTAGGTAGAAGAAATTCAGGATTTACAGCCGAGGGTGGAAAGTAAATATTACCTTCCACCTGCTGTATTTCGTTTAATGGCGCTTCGGCGATCACTTGGTCATTCCAGATGGCTCTTGGCACAGTAGGCTCTTTTATTTGAAAAAATGGATGAGGTTAGTTTGTTGGCGCCGATACAAATATGCACATTACCCCTTATAAGGTATTCCGGCTCACGAGGAGCAGTCCAAAATGGAGAGCTACTACATAGTGGGTTCTATGCAATAACCGCTATGTGTAACTATCCATAGCGACCAAAACCAGCCAATCAATAATTCCAATTTAATGGCAGGTAAAAAGTTTGAAAACCGCCGTTAAACGAGCGGTGTCCCTGAGAGAGGGTATCGGTTGTAGCAATACTAGGTTGGTCAGTGCGTTAAGTCGGTGCGTTATCGAACATACGACAAGCAGTGAAGCAGTTGAACAGGCGAAAAAAATCTTTGAGCAGGATCGTAGTGAATTTGTTGGATAAGTTTAAACAAACGACACTAAAGTCCCATAAATTTTATAAGCAGCCGCGACTAGAAGTCACGTTGGCGAATAATGATGCCCATTGAGTCTCCTTATTGGATAAAGCAGCCCTATGAGCCTTTGCAGCAGCAAACATTCACCATTAAACTTTTATTCTCAAGACGAAAAGTCTGATATTATAAAATTACTAAAAAACTGACGATCCGAACGGGTTATTTTTGGGAAGTCAAAAAATACTGAAAGCCTTGCAGGATAAGGCATTCAGCAAAATTCCATGACACTTTAGTGTCGTTTTGTTGTTTTTGCTAGATTTTAACTCTGCATATCAGTCGTTTTTCTCGACAGACATCAAACACAATTGACATGAGATTCACTAACAGCATCTCAACTTGTACATTGTCGTCGGCTTTCTTCCCTCTGTAGCAACAATAAGCCAAATTAGCTGTGCTCTACTAGGTTCTCATAGCCATTAAGCTGGCATTCTGCTAGACTTAAGTCTATTTAAGACTACTATGAAGGTCAAAGCCTGAGTGCAAATTCCATGAAAGCTGAATCGTGGGTCACCGCAGAACAAGTTGCCCAGCATCTGGGCGTGGTTAAAGACACCGTCTACCGCTGGCGTGAGCACAAGGGTTTGCCAGCGCACAAGATTGGGCGACTGTGGAAATTTCAGTTGTCCGAGGTTGATGAATGGGTGCGTGCTGGCGGTGCGAATGAAGAGCAAGAGCGCGATTAATGGGAGAGCATGCGGCCATGGACAAGTACCAACTCAGTGAGCGAGATATCTGCACCAAGTTCATTACGCCTTCCATCATGCAGGCCGGTTGGCAGCAGCATCAGTTTCGTGAAGAAGTAAAACTCACAGACGGCCGCGTCATGGTGCGAGGCAAACTCGCTGCACGCATCAAAAATCCAGAAGCCAAAGGCGGTCCCAAGCGTGCCGATTTCGTGCTTTATGCAAGACCGAACGTGCCTATCGCAGTTGTCGAAGCCAAACAGGCCAAGTTTTCTGTTGGGCATGGCATGCAACAGGCTTTGGCCTACGCCGAAATGCTGGATGCGCCGTTTGCCATCAGCAGTAATGGCGATGGCTTTTTGCTGCACGACCGCACTGGTCTCACTCAACCAGTGGAACGCGAGCTGCAACTTAGCGAGTTCCCTTCGTTTGATGATCTTTGGCCACTGTACCAGCAATGGAAAGGGTTGTATGCTCCTGAAGCCGTCAAACTTGTTGAACAGCCTTTCCATACCGATGGCAGCGGCAAGGAACCGTGCTATTACCAGCGCGTGGCGATCAACCGCGCCATAGAAGCAATTGCCAAGGGTCAGCAACGCGTGTTGCTGGTTATGGCTACAGGCACCGGAAAGACCTACACCGCTTTCCAAATTATTTGGCGACTTTGGAAGGCTAAATCCAAAAAACGCATCCTGTTTCTGGCCGACCGTAATATCCTGGTTGACCAAACCATGCAGCAAGACTTCGCACCGTTTGGCGAGGTGATGCACAAGGTCACAAACCGTGAAGTCAAAAAAAACTACGAAATCTATCTTGCTCTCTATCAAGCGGTGACCGGCAAAGAAGAATGGAAGCAGATCTTTCGCCAGTTTCCGGCCGATTTCTTTGAGTTAGTGGTCATAGACGAATGCCACAGGGGCAGCGCTGCAGAAGATTCCGCCTGGCGGGAAGTGCTGGCCTACTTCAGTGGTGCCACGCATTTGGGCCTTACCGCCACACCCAAAGAAACTAAAGATGTCAGCAACATCACCTATTTTGGCGATCCGGTTTACACCTACTCGCTAAAGCAAGGTATTGAAGACGGTTTTCTCGCCCCGTACAAGGTTATCCGTATAGCCACCGATGTAGACGCCGTGGGCTACACGCCGGAAACGGGTAAGATCGATAAACACGGTCAAGCCTTGGAACAACGGCAATACAACACCAAGGACTTTGACCGCAATCTGGTACTGGAAAAACGTACCCAGTTGGTCGCCGGCAAGGTCTGGGAATACCTCAAGGCAACCGATCCGTTGGCCAAGACGATTGTATTCTGCGACGACCAGGATCACGCAGAACGCATGCGCCAGGAACTGGTCAAACTCATTCCAGCTGCCGCCGGCAATCGCCGCTACGTTATGCGCATTACTGGCGATGACAACGAAGGCAAAGCTCAGCTTTCGTATTTCATAGATAATGACGAACCTTATCCCGTTATAGCCACCACCTCAAAGTTACTGACGACGGGTGTAGACGCCAAGACCTGCAAGCTCATCGTACTGGACCAGACCATCAACTCAATGACTGAGTTCAAGCAGATCATTGGCCGTGGCACCCGTTTACGAGAGGATTACCAGAAGCTCTACTTCACCATTATGGACTTTAAGGGTGCGACCCGCCTTTTCGCCGACCCGGATTTCGATGGCGAGCCGGTAGTCATCTACGAACCCAAGCCCGATGAGCCCGTCGTACCGCCAGACATCACCGATCCACCTGGAATTGGCGAGCCGGAACCGCCGCCCTATGGCCCCGGCACCACAGGCGAAGACGATACCGAACCCGGCGATGACACAGGTGGAGGCGATGGTGGCGAAGGTCGAGTCAAATACTTTATCGACGACGTGAACGTGCAAGTAGCGGTCGAGCGCTCTCAATACCTCGATGCTGACGGCAAACTCATGACCGAGGACTACCGGGTCTTGCTCAAGGACGACATCAAGAAAACTTTGCAGACTGAATTCGGCAGCCTCACAAACTTCCTGCGCCGCTGGAACAGTGCAGAGCGCAAACAGGCAGTACTGGAAGAACTCGCTGAACATGGCGTTCCTCTGGACATCCTGCAACAGGCGGTAGCAAACGGCACTGAGCTTGATGCTTTTGACCTGGTTGCCCATGTTGCCTTTGATCAAAAACCGCTAACTCGCCGCGAACGCGCCAACCAAGTGAAAAAACGCGATGTGTTTGGTAAATACGGAGAACAAGCCCGAGCTGTGCTGGAGGCTCTGCTTGAGAAATTTGCCGATCACGGTGTGCAGGACATTGAAGATGCCAAGGTTCTGGAACTACCGCCTTTTGACCAGTTCGGCAGCAAAACGCAAATCCGTCGCGGCATCTTTGGCAGCTTGGAGCAATACAGCCAAGCCGTGCACGAGCTCGAACAAGCACTCTATGACACAGCTTTACAAAAACAGGCCTGAACAATGCGCCAGCTTACGAACTAAGAGAAATACAAAATGAATCTCAGCGGTACCATTAAATCCATCCAGGACATGATGCGTAAGGACGACGGCGTCGACGGCGATGCCCAACGTTTGGGTCAGCTTACATGGATGCTATTCCTTAAAGTGTTCGACCAACGAGAAGAGGAATGGGAAGACGACAACCCAAAATACCAATCACCACTTCCGCAGGCATTGCGCTGGCGTCATTGGGCGGCTTATATTGCGGGTGCAGACGGCAAAAAAGCCCCGCAAAAATCACCATCCGAGATTATTGGCTTTGTGAATAATGAGCTGTTTCCAGCCCTGAAAGAGCTGGATGCCAACCGCAGCCCACAGCATAAAGTGATACGCAGCGTGTTTGAGGATGCCAATAATTACATGAAATCCGGCACCCAGTTACTGGCGGTGATTGAAAAGCTGGAAGAAGCCATTAACTTCCATGACTTTAAAACCCGCGCCAGCCTGGGCGATGTCTATGAACAAATGCTCAACGACTTGCGAGGCGCCGGCAATGCTGGTGAGTTCTACACCCCGCGCGCCATCACCCAATTTATGGTGGACCGCATCAACCCGCGTTTGGACAGGCGGGAAACAGTGCTGGACCCTGCTTGCGGCACAGGCGGCTTCTTGACAGCCGCCATTGATTATTTCCGTAACCAGCTCGACACTAAATCCAGCCCCGAAGACAAACGCGCCATTGAAGCTCTGATACGCGGCATCGAGAAAAAGCAGCTGCCACACCTTTTATGTACTACCAATATGTTGTTGCACGAAATCGACGTGCCTAGTCAGATTGAGCACCGTAATACATTTGGCATAGGCTGGAACGAATGGAGTGCCAACGACAAGGTCGATTGCCTGATCACCAATCCGCCGTTTGGTGGTTACGAGGATGACACGGTGGGCGGCGACTATCCCGCCGATCTGCGCACCCGTGAAACCGCCGACATGTTTATGGCGCTGATTATAAAAAAACTACTGAAGGAAAATGGTCGTGCTGCCGTGGTACTGCCCGATGGCTTTTTATTTGGCGACGGCATCAAAGGCACATTGAAAAAACTGCTGCTGCGCGACTGCAAACTGCATACTATCATCCGTCTGCCCAAGGGCGTGTTCGCGCCGTACACAACCATCAAAACCAATTTGCTATTCTTCACCAAGGGTAGCGTGATCGATGACGGTAGCGAGCACTTCCACACTGAAACCATCTGGTTTTATGAGCACCCCTATCCGACGGGTTACAAGAGCTACTCAAAAACCAAGCCAATTCGTTTCGAGGAGTTTAAACCTGAGCAGGATTGGTGGGGCGATGATAGCAACGATTTTGCCGACCGCGTTGAAAACGAATTTGCCTGGAAACTGGATTTTAAAACCAAGCGCGAACAGGCCGAAGCTGCCGCCGCCCCACACTGGCAACGCGCCGAGGAATTAAACAACGCCGCCGCCAAGCTGGAAGGCGAAGCCAGTGAGTTGCGCAAAAGCCTGGTAGGGACTAGCGATGCTGCCTATCGGGAAAAGATCGAGACTCAAATTGCCGATCTACGCACCCAGGCCGAACCGCTGCGCCTACAAGCCCGCGACGCGCAGGCCGCTGGCGACCGCATTTACTGGCCGATCTTCAACCTCGACATCAAGAACCCCAACGCGCCGGAAGAAGAAACTCACGACCCCGACCTGCTGCTGGAGAAATACAAAAAGCTGATTGGAGAAATCGAGGAGACTGAAAACCTGCTGAAAAGCGAACTGGCCGCCGCGCTGGCGCATCATTTCATGGCCGAGGTAGCCTGATGGATGCACAGCAGTTTTTGGCAGAATTCGGACATATTGCTAATGCAAAGGGGGGTATCCAGCTACTACGAGAAATGATTTACCAGTTGGCAATTACAGGTGCATTGACCTCTCAACTTGATACCGATGGTGATGCTCGTCAACTACTGGCCAACATCACGTCATTAAGAGATCGGTTAATTCGCGAAAAAGCGTACAAACGTCTGCCAAAGCTAGAGAGCGAAGCGATTGATATTCCCTTATTTATTGAGCTTCCTGCCTCATGGTGCTGGACGCGCCTTCTTGATATTGGCGAAATTAGCCCGAAAAATGATGCTCCAGATGAGGCATCTGCTTCTTTTATCCCGATGAGCGGCTTCTCAGAAATCCACATGGGACAACTGGCACCTGAGGCGACTAAGTGGGGAAAGATAAAGAAGGGGTTCACCCACTTCAGAAACGGGGATGTCGTTGTTGCTAAAATCACTCCATGTTTTGAGAACGGCAAGGCTGCCGTGATTGGAGGTTTGGAGCACAGTATAGGAGCGGGTACGACCGAGCTTCACGTATTCCGGCCGATCCACACAGGCATACTGCCGGAGTACATTTATCTGTTCCTAAGATCGCCATATTTCGCTTCTGAAGGCGAGAAGAACATGACAGGGACTGCAGGCCAGAAACGATTGCCAACAGAATACTTTGCGACCCGGGCCTTACCTCTGCCAACGTCTGCCGAACAATCCCGCATCGTCGCCAAAGTCGATGAACTGATGGCCTTGTGCGACAAACTGGAAACGCAGCAGAAAGACCGCCGCAAGCTGCAAAACAACCTACGCCAGTCCACCCTGCAAGCCGTCGCCACCGCCAGCAGTCCGCACGAATTGCAAATCAGCTGGGCGCGCTTGGCTGACAACTTTGGGCGACTGTTTCATACTCCAGAAGATGTTGCAGATATTCGTCAGCTTGCTATGGACTTGGCGGTACGCGGCCTTTTAACAGAACAATGCGACGAAGACGAAGCAGCATTTCATTTGCTTGCTCGAATTGCACTTGAACATAAAGAAATGGTTTTGAATGGCGAAATGAAGCGGCCAAAGCCACTGTCGGAAATTGATTTAACTGATGCGCCATTTGAGCTGCCACGAGGCTGGGCTTGGGCTCGATTCCCTGAAGTTGGATTGTTTGGACGCGGTAAGTCAAAGCACAGGCCACGTAATGATCCAAAACTGTTTTCTCCCGGTATTTATCCGCTTGTACAAACTGGAGAAGTAGCCCGTGCCAATACCGTAATTAATGAATATCATTCTAAATATAGCGAAATTGGGTTGGCTCAAAGCAAGCTATGGCCTAAGGGGACGCTTTGTATAACGATTGCTGCAAATATTGCCGATGCAGCAATTCTGGGATTTGATGCGTGCTTCCCGGATAGCGTTGTTGGATTTATACCTGCGTCTGAGCTACGCGAAGAAGTTGAATATTTCTTGCTTTTCATGAAGACAGCAAGAGAGCGTTTGCTTGCATTTGCACCGTCAACAGCCCAAAAAAATATCAATCTCGAAATTCTCCAGTCGGTACTGATCCCTGTGCCCCCAAAATGTGAGATTAAACGCATTCTATCCAGAATCAATGAGATTAACGCACTCTGTGATCGTTTGGTCGACATACGTGCAAAGGCACAAGACACTGGCAAATTGCTTGCCGTTGCATCGGTTGCAAGCATAACAGGCATAGCCACCGAACAAAACGAGGAACCAATGAAAGTCCCGCAAACCGAATTAATCGCCCCGCTTCGCTTGGGCAAAGTCCCAGACATCAAAGCCCAATCTCCGCTTGCTACCATCCTTGCCCGTCACAACGGCGAAATGCCGGCCAAGGACTTGTGGCAACGTTTCGGCGGAGATATTGACGCCTTTTACGCACAATTGAAAACCGAAGTCGCTCACGGCTGGATTCTGGAACCGGCAGTAGCGGAAATGCGCGAAAAACACGTTGAGTCGGTGGGTGCCTGAGATGCAGATGCTGCGTTTTCGTTTACCGGCTTTTCGCAATTTACGAGATTTGGACATTGACTTCGCAACGCACTTGCCCCCTGCTGCCGGTGCGCTGGCGGATACGCCGCCGAAATCGATTCGCAGCCATGCCTTGATTGGCCAGAACGGCACTGGCAAATCCAACCTGATTGAGGCGCTGATTACCATCTTCCGTGATCTGGATTTGGATAGACCGCAAGCACCGTTCGATTACGAACTGGAATACAGCATTCGCGGTCACCAGGTACGCATTCAGGCAGATACAACACGGCAGAAGCTGCCCTTTGTCTGGTTAGACGGCAAACAGGA
Source organism: Methylomonas sp. AM2-LC (assembly GCF_039904985.1). Classification (NCBI taxonomy): domain Bacteria; kingdom Pseudomonadati; phylum Pseudomonadota; class Gammaproteobacteria; order Methylococcales; family Methylococcaceae; genus Methylomonas; species Methylomonas sp. AM2-LC. The sequence goes on along the minus strand of NZ_CP157005.1, from coordinate 2,561,041 downwards.
ATCGCAAGGCTATTTGGTGAAACACGCCCGTGAGTATTTGCCTTCGCATATTTTTGCCTATTACTCCGGCAAAAACGAGCGCATCGAATCTTTGTTCCGCACCCATCAGGACCGTTACAAACAATTGCTGAGACAAGACAATGACGATTTGGTGCGCCGCCTGTTTTACTGCCGGGGTGGACATAGCCAGTTGGTGTTGCTGGCCTGCCTGCTGTCAGATGATCCGGTATTTAAAAAGCTATTAGACAACCTGAATATCGAATCCATTGAGTCCGCGTTATTCGTGCTGAAAAAGCCCTATGCCGCCCGTGACCTTGACGAGCAAGACATAGAACTCGGCGATCCGCGATTTTGGTACCGGCGCGGCACCGTGGTGACTGGCTTTCTCGAAAAACTGTGGCAGGTTGCCTGGGCGCCAGTACAGGAAACTCGACAAGTTGCTATTGATTTCCGCAGGAGGCCGGAAAAGCAGGAATTGCTATACTTGTTTGTACCAGACCAGCACAAACTGAAAGAGCTGGGTGAACTGGTCGGCACACCGGAGCGCTTCTTCCGCTACGCCGAAGCGGCCTATATCGGCGACCTGTTGGAAGAAGTGCGCATTACCGTGAAAAAGCGCAATGGACACGGCGGCGACGTGGAGTTCAAGCAACTCTCCGAAGGCGAGCTACAAATGCTTACCGTATTGGGCCTGATGCGAATAACCCGTGAAGACCATTGCCTGTTCCTGTTGGATGAGCCGGATACTCACCTGAATCCCATCTGGAAGTTGCGCTACTTCGACGATATCGAAAACGTACTGAGTCCACGCGAAGGAACAACATTGCAAGGCGAATCGCAAATTCTGATCACCACGCACGACCCGATGATGGTGGGCAGTCTAAAACGCGAGCAGGTACATATCCTACGTCGCGATGGCCAGCGCACCATAGTGGATGTACCGGATGAGCATCCGCAAGGCATGGGCGTAACCGGCTTACTGAAGAGTGAGTTGTTTGGCTTGTCATCTACGCTGGACATTGAAACCGAGCGACGATTGTTCCGTCGCAACGAATTATTTGTAAAAGCCCCGCGCACGCCGGAAGAGGATGCCGAGCTCTCAAGGCTTTCCGCCGAGTTGGCCGATCTGGGCTTCTCGACTGCTGATTTTCGTGATCCTGACTATGCACTGTTCGTGCGCAAGATGGCGCAGCATCGGCGCTTCAGAAAACCGGTTTTGACTCCAGAGGAACAAGCCGAGCAAAATGCTATTGCCGACTCCATTATCGATGAAATATTACGGGAAGAGGAAGAACGGTGATTTGGATTGATCTAGCGCATAAATTGCCAACCGACGCCAATATTCCGGGCTGGACGCCTTGGACTCAATCGCAATGGGATGCGTGGCTGGCTAAATCACGTCAATTAGTGGGTGAATTGGCAGCAATGGATGCAGCGGGCAAACGTGATGAACGCAACGCACTGATCGATGCCAACAGTATCCACTGGGGAGCACTAAAGACGTGGCTGCTGGCGTTGTCCGCTGGTAAGTGCTGGTTTTCCGAGGTAAGGGAGCTTTATTCTCACTATGACGTTGAGCATTTTCGACCTAAGAAAGAAGCTAAAGCACTTGATGCCAGCGTTCGAGATGGTTACTGGTGGCTTGCCTTCGATTACATGAATTTCCGCGTTTGCGGGAATGTGGGCAATCGCAAAAAAGGCGGCTGGTTTCCGCTCAAGGATGGGTCTCTTTGCTCAACGCACACGCAGCCATGCGAGGAATCCGAAACACCCTACCTGCTTGACCCAATTGATGATGACGATGTTGCGCTGATTGCTTTCGATGAAGAAGGCAAGGTCATCCCGATGCCTGGTATCTCAGCGTGGGAACAGGAGCGCGTTAATGAAACGGTAAAGCGTCTCAAACTCAACGAACACGTCCCTCTTGCCGAGGCTCGCCGCAAAGTATGGCAGCAAATTGACAAGTTAATCGATGACTTCACTACAGCAAAAGCTCGCTGCGGTACGGGCAATAATCCGGCTGCTAAAGCGAAATTGATCGAAGTGAGAGCACGTGTACGTGAGATGACAAACTCGACCGCCGAATTATCGGCCGTTGCCCGTTGGTGTTTGCTGTTGCGCAATGATCCGCAACTATCAAGATTGGTGGGATGAGAATACAGGTATACCATCAGCTATTTATGTTGGATTGACTATTACTTTATATTTAAGGAACTGAACGTATGAATAAATCTGAACTAATTAATAAGATTGCCGTAAATTCCGGATTAACCAAAGCGGACTCCGGTAAAGCCCTGGATGCCCTAATACAGACCATAGAATCAACCTTAAAATCGGGAGATTCCATTGCATTAGTTGGATTTGGCTCTTTTGAAGTGAAGGAAAGAGCCGAACGTACTGGGCGCAACCCTCAAACCGGTGAGTCCATTACCATTGCAGCTGCAAAAGTTCCTTCGTTTAAAGCTGGCAAAGGTCTTAAAGACGCCGTTCAATAATCTTTCAATGATGCCTGAAGCCACAAATAACCAGTTACTGTCGGATATCCGGCAAGTCATCGAACAAGCCCGTACCCGAGTCCAGTATTCCATCAATACTGAAATGGTGCACGCCTATTGGCATATTGGGCGTTTAATCGTTGAAGATGAGCAGCAAGGACAACAACGTGCGGCTTATGGCAAACAACAATTGCAAAATTTGTCGGGAAATCTTACTCGGGAATTTGGCAAAGGTTTCGATACACGAAACCTTCGCAACATGCGTTCATTTTATTTGACCTATCCAAATTGGAACGCACTGCGTACCGAATTGAGTTGGACGCATTATCGAGTGTTGATTAGACTGGAAAATCCTAAAGCCCGCGAGTGGTACATGCTGGAAGCCATCGAGCAAAACTGGAGTGCACGGGCGATGGAACGGCAAATCAGCGTGCTGTATTACGAACGGCTCCTGGCTAGTCAAAATAGATCTGCAGTTGAACAGGAAGCAGGGTCGCATACATCCATATTATCAAATCGGCCGGAAGATTATCTTCGTGATCCCTATGTCCTGGATTTTCTCAACTTGCCATCGCAAACTTATCTGGAAAGCGAACTGGAACAAGGTTTGATTGATAATTTACAGCAATTTTTGCTGGAACTGGGTAAAGGCTTTGCCTTCGTCTCCCGCCAACAACGTATATCAACCGAAGATCAAGATTTTTACATTGATCTGGTGTTTTATAATTTCAAGCTTAAGTGTTTTCTGTTGCTCGATCTAAAACTTGGAAAGCTGACCCATCAGGACGTTGGGCAGATGGATACCTACGTCAGAATTTATGACCAGAATAAAAAAGGCGAAGACGACAATCCGACCATAGGGTTGATTTTGTGTAGCCAAAAAAGCGAAACGATTGCCAAATACTCGGTACTGGCCGATAACCAGCAATTATTTGCCGCCAAATATCTACCCTATTTACCCACGGAAGAAGAGCTTAGACTGGAACTGGTGCGGGAACGGAAATCCGTGCAATTGCGGCTATTAGAAAGTGACGACAAAGATCCTAAAGGGGGGCATTCATGACTGTTGCCCCCCATAATCTACAATTTCCCCAAAAGATCTTATCGTTGACATTAGACGCTACGAATTCGGCATTGGCGCATTTCTTGAGGGAGATGGCCAAATTGTTGTGGACAACATGATTCGCCGATATCAAAATCTCCTGGCGACCATTGCTGAGGATCTGAACTCCAAGGAATCGCATTTCATTCTGGAGCTTATTCAGAACGCTGACGATAACCATTACAAGGACGGCGTCACGCCCAGTCTATGCTTCACGCTGGACAGTAATCGTCTTATAGTGATTAACAATGAGCTTGGGTTCACTGCCGAGAATGTGAAGGCACTATGCAAGGCCATAAGCCGCAATTATTAAAGCGGTTCCCTCATAGGGCGTCAATAGCGAAGCGTATTGCGCCGGAGGCATGGTAGGCATCTTTTGTTTACGAATACTTTTAGCGCAGGAATCGCTAAAATATCAATTCATGCCAAACTATCGCTATTATAATCTAAGAATGCTGTCAGTCTTAACTCTGGTCTTTTTTGAGCATGACAAATTTTCTGGGGTTTCGGTATACAACCCCTACTGTGTAAACCCAAACTTGTGACGATAAATGTATGCTAATGAATAAAATTAGTTAGCTTTTCTGCTCAGCACTGGGTTGATGGGCGTAACGGCTAATCATCTAGGCATAAGATGATTAAATTCGGGGAGAAATCACTGGCTAATCAGAAAAAGCAGATCTTTGCGCAAAGATGAAATGCAATCATCAATGCTTTTTTCAGGTATCCCATTTCGTTAATTGTTCATCATTTAACAATTCTTCTATACGTTCCTGCGTTACTTCACGGATGGCACGTATTTTTTCATAAGCGCAACGGCGCAACGGGGTAATAAACTTCCTGCAGATGTCCCGTTCACTTAATTGTTTTTTATCCATAATGAGAAGGTTAGTTGATAATGGCTATAGGAATACATCGGCTCGAACGTGAAAGCGAGTAGCTAATTTTTTAGCGATTTCTTTGCTAATGGAACGCTTACCGGTCAGGATGTCGGATATTCGACCTTGGGGGGCGATATCGCCTAAATCGTCTTGTTTAAGGCCGCGCTGTTCCATTAGGAATTTCAAGACTTCATTGGGTTCGGCTTCTGGAATGACGAAGTTTTCATCTTCATAAGATTTGACTTGGTCAGCCAAGTAATCAAGCACGTCAGCCAGCGGGTGGTTTTCATCATCCCCCACTTCATCCAACAAAACGTCAATTGTGGCACAGGCTTGAGCATAGTCTTCTTCACTATGAACGCCGGTCACGCCAACTAATTCTTTGAAAGGTAACCAGGCTTGTAAGATGGCTTTTGGTTCGGGAACGGATTTAGTTGCGTATCTCATCGTTATCACCTCTTTTTCCAGGCATTCGTGTCATACTCTGCATGGGTTAATACCGCACGAATATAGACTTTGTGCCAATTGTAATGAATAGCCGCAATCAAGCGAAACTTGTTGCCGCCAATATCAAACACCGTCAATCCGTCCACATAATCAGCACTCGCAAAAGTCGCTTTAAGATGGTTAAAGTCTCTAAAGACTTCGCTTTCCATCAATCGATACCACGCCTGCAGCAGCTTTTCAGCGGCAGGGTGTTTCGACCAAAATTCGATAAGCATGGGTTTTGCGATAACGTGCATAAAGGTAATAATATACCGTATTGGTATTATTTGCAGATGTTTTTAAAAAGCTATTTTTGCCCAGCGCCTCAAATATGCTGTGTACAGCATATTTGGTATCATTAGTCTGTCCACGTGACTCACAATTGCAATTACTTATAAAGCCTATGAAACTTTAGACCCTTTTGTTGATTAGCACCCATTGTTCTGTAATGCATCTAAAAATCCCATAAGGCATCTCCTTTCGATATGCCATTCAAAAATGGAATGTTATCATTCCATTCGCAAAATCGCTTAAATTCTATTTTTAGCATTTTTCGCATGATGAATGTTTAACTACGCGGCAAAGTAATTATAAGATTCGGAACAATTTTATTGGACCTTTGATGTGGGTTTCGGCAATTTAAATTTAAATGGCTCAATTTTTACATTATTGTTAACTAATCCAGATGCTGCAAATACAAGTCGGTTGAGGGCTTTTGATTGCTCACCTAAAGCTAATTCTAAATCACTCGCTGATTTCTTAACTGCGTCTTGACCGAGAATGCGAACTATCTCTGTAATGTCTGAAAGAGGAATACTTATTTTATAAGTATGTTTTGATTCAGTATTAAAATCTTGTACACTTTGAGCCATGATTTCGATAGATTTATCTATTTCATTCCATGAAATAGTTTTCTGCTTAATTTCAATGCGGGATGTGCCATAGTCTTTAGAAGTTCCATTGCGTGAAATTATCATAATGCCTCCAAAAAATTTAAAATATTGCTTATTATAAAACACCAAAATCACATTAATGGTCTTTTGCCAACGCTCCACATCACATTGTAGCTAGGCTAGGCGATATGGTTCCTAGTGTTTGTGGAAATGCCTTATATTTTTAGCCACTAGATAGTAACTTCATACCATCCTGACGAAGCTCTCCTTTGGGTGAAACATGTCGGTACAAAGTCTGCCGAGTAATCCCCAATTCTTTACAAAGATTACCGACTGTTGTTTCTGGATGCCCCATAGCCGCCATAGCAAGCCTAAGTTTGGCAGCTGTCATCTTAAATGGACGCCCACCTTTTCTACCGCGAGCACGAGCCGATGCCAATCCAGCAACTGTTCGCTCTGAAATAAGTTCACGTTCAAACTCGGAAAGTGCAGCGAATATGCCAAAGACCAATTTACCAGCAGCAGTAGTGGTATCAATAGCAGCACCTTGGCCAGTTAAAACCTTTAAGCCAACACCTCGACCCGTTAGATCATGCACCGTATTAATCAAATGACGTAGATCACGACCCAATCGATCCAGTTTCCACACAAGAAGAGTATCCCCATCACGCAATGCCTTGATGCAAGCCGCTAAGCCAGGACGATCTTCCCGTTTACCAGATGCCTGATCCTCATAAATTTGCATGGGATCAACTCCAGCCGCAACGAGTGCATCGCGCTGTAAATGGCAGACCTGAGAACCATCCGCTTTTGAGATCCGCATGTAGCCAATTAGCATAAAATACCCTTGTCACTTAAACGAACGATTATGTGACAGTTTTTTAGCAATACAACTTAGCCATTAAAACCTGTCACTTAACCCGTAATATATATTATGGCATCCAAAGGTTATAAAATAATGATTAAATGACAAACATTAGTCTTCAATGAAAAGCTAGTTCTGCTATAGTATTCAAAGGTACTACCTTTTAATAAGAGGACTTCGCTATGGCAACATCGATCAAGCTTGATGATGGATTAAAAAATCGAATTCGGAATTTGGCTGACTTGAGAAATCGTTCGCCGCATTGGATCATGCGCGAAGCGATTAATGATTATGTAAGTCGTGAAGAAGCGAGAGAAAACTTCAAGCAGGAAGCTCTGACTTCGTGGAAAACTTATCAGGAAACAGGGCAACACCTAACCGGCCAAGAAGTTCGAGACTGGCTAACTACATGGGGTACTGATCAAGAAAAGGAAATACCTAAGTGCCACGAGTAATTATTACGGCAGGTGCTGCACAGGGATTAGAACGTTGTCGGCAATTTTTGGCTGAAAAAAATCCACAAGCAGCGCGTCGTGCCGGTCAAACAATCGCTCGTACCTTTGAATTTTTGGAGTCAGACCCAGAGCTTGGTCGCCCATTCGACGATATTCCTGAGTTACGCGAACTGGTCATTGAATTCGGTGATGCCGGCTATGTGGCTTTGTATCAATATAATGTAGAAACCAATTCGGTTTACATTCTTGCTTTTCGACACCAAAAAAAAGCGGGTTATTAATTAAGTTAACTTGCTTAGCCAGTATGTTTAAAACAGATATTTTTGCTCAACGCGAGATTAGCTTCATGTACATTAGTACTCAACTCGCTACGTTTCATCTTGAGGAGCTGAAAAACACCAACATGATTTCAGATTATTACGCGGTCGGCAGTCCGGTTTGTTGGGGGATTATTCAAGGTGGGCGTGCATATTTAGTTCAGCGAGGCCTGCTTACATAATACAGAGAGTTTTTAGTTTAGCTGTAACGGCTCGCATTTGAAATCGGTCGGGCTCGCAATCAGCGGTGTTTTGGGCTCGAATTTATTACAAATGAAAATGCATTCCGGCTCACATTATCTGCAAATCTGCTTGCATTTATCCGTGTCAGCTTGCAATTCATTTTCGCGGGCTTACTTTAATTGCAATGAAATCTAGCTCAAGGCAATCCAGCATTCTTCATATTACGGTGATCTGGTCGGCTTCTTACGGCCCAGACTGTGTGAAAACTTAAAATTTAAATGATAAATTTGAATAATTATCCACTTTATATTTATAAGTGATGCTATTTCTATAAAATAATTCCACTTATTGAGTAATAATCGACTACAAACCGGGTTATCTCCCCACCATATTTTTGTAATAAACGTTTTCACACAGTCTGGGCCGTACTTGCACTGTCGGGATTGAAAGTGCAAAATCGACCCATACCAGTCAAACAGATATGTTTTTAAGCTTCCCGATACCGGTCATTCGCAAAGTAAGTAAACGCTGAAAAAATGTATTATAACCGCGCTCCGGTTGAGCACCATGTTAGACGGCGAATGGCCAAACATGGCGTCCTTCATTTGTGTATATTTTCCACCGAACCGGCATAGACCATTGCTTAAACATTTCGGGAACCAGCCCAAATCGATGCTCGAATATTGAAATGGCCTTATGGCGCCTCACCCTCCATAAAAATAGTGGTAAACATTTTTTTCGACTATATGATTCTCTACGTGCAAATCGCATGATCAAAGTGTGTAGCTCTCGCCTTGTAGTTCTTTTCCAATATGCTTCTCTTAGAAGAGGACTTCCTTCCAGTAATTTATATTTAAAACTTTGGTATCTCATAAAGCAGAATTAGCCGCCAATGTAGAACTATCCGAGCGCTGTACGGAAAGCTGAATAAACAAAGCCGTATTATAACCCCGCTCAGGTTGAGTGGTATGTTAGGTATTTTCAACATCAACCGCAACATCAATATAGGGTGTTAATCAACAAAAGGCTCTAAAGTTCCATAGAAATTTGCTGAATACCTTATTCAATAAGACCTTCAGCTTTTTTTAGGCTTCTCAAAAGTAGCCCGTTCTGACCGTGAAATTTTAGGGAATTTAAATTGGGGTTATTGAACCAAAAGAACGGTTTGTCCCACGACACCCCTGGAGCCATTGCTGTTAGCAGCTTATAGCGGAAATATCGATCTTGAATCAGTCTATGAAAATTTTCATAACATATTGAAAATAAACTATTTTTACCTTATACTGAGATTCATGAAACTGGTTTATGCTATTTTATTTATATTTCAATGAGTTATGAATAGCGACTAGGCTTCGCAACCTTTTTAAAAATTTCTGTAAGCTCATTTTAAGGTATTTTCCCAATTATTATGCTATTTACCGTAAAATAACAGGCAATACTAATAGAACGCATGAATGTTGTGATACGACAAATGTTATTAAAATACAATAAGTTACTAGTAACACCGTGGACGACATTAAAATCAATATTTCGGCTGCAAGCCGCGAGTACCGTGGGTTTCAAGATGTGCCTGGAACAAACCGTTCTTTTGGTTCAATAACCCCATCTACCGAGAATTAAAAGCTATACCCACGCCAAAACCGGCGAACGGGTAGAACGCAAACCCCACATCCATATCGTCATCCCTAAATACAACCTGCTATCAGGCGAAAGCCTTAATCCGTTCGGCCTGGTCGAACGGCAGGTCAAATACCTGGAAGCCATCCAGGAAACCCTCAACAACCGCTACGGCCTAGCCAGCCCCAAGGACAACCGCCGGGCTTTATTCACCGACGACTCGGAAATGCTCAGCCGCTATAAGGGCGACACCTTCAAAGGCGGCAACAAGGCCTTTAAAAGCGTCCTGCTGACCGAGCTACTGGAACGGCAGATAACCAACTACGACGACTTTAAAAAACTGTTGGCCGAACAGGGCGAAGTCAAAATCCGGAACGCAGGAAAAGACAACGAATACCTCTGGGTAAAACCCCACGCCGGCGGAGACGGCAAAGGTATCAATCTGCGTGACGCCGCCTTCAGCCGCGATTTTATCGAACTGCCGCCGCTGCAAAAAATACAGCAATTAACGACTGACTCCCGCTATGAAACCACCGCCCCGCCCAGGGAAAACCCAACACCCTACGACCAGGCTTTACAAGAATGGCACGAGCAACGGGCCAAGGAAATCAAATAGGGGTTATTGAACCAAAAGAACGGTTTGTCCCACGACACCCCTGGAGCCATTGCTGTTAGCAGCTTATAGCGGAAATATCGATCTTGAATCAGTCTATGAAAATTTTCATAACATATTGAAAATAAACTATTTTTACCTTATACTGAGATTCATGAAACTGGTTTATGCTATTTTATTTATATTTCAATGAGTTATGAATAGCGACTAGGCTTCGCAACCTTTTTAAAAATTTCTGTAAGCTCATTTTAAGGTATTTTCCCAATTATTATGCTATTTACCGTAAAATAACAGGCAATACTAATAGAACGCATGAATGTTGTGATACGACAAATGTTATTAAAATACAATAAGTTACTAGTAACACCGTGGACGACATTAAAATCAATATTTCGGCTGCAAGCCGCGAGTACCGTGGGTTTCAAGATGTGCCTGGAACAAACCGTTCTTTTGGTTCAATAACCCCATCTTGGTTAAACTTAACCTAAAGCATCCCAAACGCAGTCTATCATAAATAGAAAACAAGCCTATTGAGAGTGATTTTAGGTATTTTGTGGTTTAGCAATGCAACATTGGTTAAAACATGAAAAAGTCTTAAGTTATTGATTAATAATTAAAATATTGAAATATGGCACTTTTGGCAGCTATGTGGTAACTATCCCCAGTATGTGGTATTAGCGGTGCTGCCATCGTTGTCTTTAAAGATCACCAACGATCCGGTGGTACAAATATCACCACTTAAAATAGATTGAAGCAATCTGTCCTGTTCGGAAGAACCTGCCAGATTAATGCTGACCGCAGCCGTGGGTACGGTGACTGTAACCCCAGTCGTTGCCGTAGCAGCTTGTAGGTTTTGATAAAAAACGTCAACTATAAGCACAGTGGCAATAGCTGCTGATAACACTTTTACTTTCATAGGAGTTCCTTAAATTATCTAAATATGAGTTTCTAGTTTCATTTCCCTGCTTAAAACCATGTCAGCCTGATCGGCAACTTATCAATCAAATTGGCCTTTGATTCACCAACCTATTTGTTTCGATGCTGGATTTCATCATTTAACAGACGTACCACCATATTATTTAATGGTGGTACGTTTCCCATTGTTTTTATTACTTAATGTAAAAATAAAGTTGACCAGTACACCCATACCCAGAAGAAACTACAATTACATATTCTCCACTAAGAGCAAGAGGCTCAGCTTTTTCTAACTCATGAAACCCTTTAGGTACATATCCATATTCAAGCTTATTAAGTGGAACTTCATCTTTCTCAGCCGAAAGGGACCACATTGTCCTATGCTTACCGTAATTGATCTTATCAACCGAAACTCTACCTATTAAAACGGAATCATCACTTTTTTCACAACGACCAGTTTCTTGATCAATATTAAACACTGGCAAAACATTACTACTAAGTACTGGCACTGCTTCAGTGTTATTAATAGAAACTTTTAAATGTCCAGGAATGCATCCAGTCAATAAAACAATAACTGCTAAAATAATAATAAATAAAGTAAACCTTATAAATAAAGACTTTAACAAGCGCATATATTAATATCCGAGCCTCGTTCAATCATTAATTTTTCCATGCACTTATTCATAGACCATATTAAAAATATGCAAAAATTATTATAGTTTTCTATAAACACTTTGCATTTATAGTGGTACACCCCTTATTTTTTAGGACGCTGAATTTCATCTTTTAACAGACGTACCACCATGTTTTTTATTTAGTGGTACGTCCCCTATTCTCCCAAGATATTTAATTGCCACCTAAAAGGTGTTGTTCAGTTCTTCGATGTTATAGCTCTTGATGAATGTATTCTCTGATCATCGTCTCATCCGTACTAACCCTCTAAACAAAGTAACCGTGCTCCCAAAAGTGTTGCCCTAAAAATTACATTTTCTCTTGATAAGTTAGCACCAAATAGGTTGTATTCTTACTTTTTTAAAGACATTAAAAAATCATTATCTATGACAAACTTTAAAATAAAAAAAAGTGACCATAAAATCAATATTAAAATAAATCTTCTTACTACCAATTTTGCATTTTCTTTATGTGGTGAATCTAAATATTCTGAAAACAAAATAAATTGAGGGAAATATGAAAATATCCCATTAATCTTAACTTGCCTTTCATGCTCACTATTAGGTAAATTGAACAAAAACTGAGCCAATGAAATAATAAATAGAGCAGTATAAACAAGGCAATAAATAAGCAAAACTAAAAAAGTTATTACTAGAATAATATTTAGTATCATTTGCATGAGATTATTTTCTATAAACACTTTGCAGTTGATTAGTATTTGACATATTCGGATAAAGGACAAAGCCTCCATCAGCTTCGCTATTTGTAGCAGCAGCATCGACACTATTCGATCCGGCGGCACTAGAGGATCCATTAGTTGTCCCAGAAAACCAACCATTCGTTACATTGTCTATTAGGGGGACCGTAAGGATTGCACCGTAAATGGGTAATAGTAAACAAAATCAGGTGATTTAGGATTATTTGACGTAAAAATCACTATATTTTGCCAATAATTGGCTTTAGCATACCAAATCTTTCGCTTAAATAACTTATAAAATTCACAAAACGATGTCAAATATGGAAGAATACCCCATCTAGAAGCTATATACGCATGAGAATAGCCGCTATTGCCCATTTACGGTGCAATCCTTACGGTCATCCTATCTTACATAAACTGGCGTAAGATGCGGATTTTTTTTGACAGGGAAATCAGTCCAGCCAAACCCTCGTTTTTTTGAACCAGCATGACGAACCTATAGACTTTCAGAAATTAGGTTTCAAATCTAGCCTGTTAAAAAAACATTTAAAATTAGCCGTATGAACTTGAAAAAATATTTAAAACGGTACTGATGGAAAGTGGCTTAGATCAGAACTAACACTTTTGGGGGTTACCCTTATCGAACCAAACAGATAAATATCATTGATATATACCAACCCGTTATATACTCTTGATATCTATTTAATGATAGGGGTTAGTATGCATACGACTGCGAAGTTATTTATCACAGGCCGGAAAGCACTACGGCTTCCGAAAGAATTCCGTTTTCCAGGGGCGGAAGTATTTATTCGTCGTGATCCCATGACTGGCGAAGTTATACTGTCGCCCAAACTGGCATCCTGGGCGGAATTTTTCGAGCTTGCCGACCGCACAAAGATTCCGGCTGATTTCATGGCAGATCGCGAAGACCTGCCGAACCAAGAAAGGGATTTGTTTTGATACGTTATATGCTGGATACAAATATGGCCAGTTATATTATCAAAAGCCATCCCCCGGAGATTCGTAACCGGCTGGAGTCGCTACCGATGGACGGTATTACCATATCCGCAGTCACACAAGGCGAACTTTTATATGGCTTAGCCCGCAAGGGGCATCCGGCCACCCTTGCAAAACTTATCCGTGAATTTCTTTTTCGTGTTGAGACATTGCCCTGGGACGATCAAGTTTCCACCGTTTATGGCGATTTACGTGCTTCTTGCATGTCGGTTGGCATCACTCGACATGATGATCGCCGCTAGCCGTTACGCCAAGCGGAAGGCTTTATGATATCTCTGGCTCGTGTGCTGAAAGCGAACATCACCATTCCAGATTTCAGTAGCATTTCCAAACGTAGCGTGGCTTTGCCTCGGCATGCCTTAACCAAAGCGTTGGAACCTGGTAGTTTCGTCATTGTTGATTCTACAGGGCTCAAGATCTATGGTAAAGACGAATGGCATCAAGAAAAACACGATGTACCGGCCCGGCGCACTTGGCGTAAACCGCATCTGGCTATTGATGAAAACCATCAAGTACTGGCCTGTGAACTCACTACGCCAGAAGTGGGCGACACCTCGGCGGTTCCCGATCTTTTAGATCAAATTGACAGCACTTTCGACACGTTCATGGGCGTTGGTGCCTACGATGGCGAACCCATATCGCGAGCTGTTTTAGACAAACAACCCGCAGCAAAAGTGGTCGTTCCACCGCACAAAACGGCTGTTTGTTCACTCGCAAGCAACACACAGCGCGACCAGCACATTCATGATATTGAACAGCTCGGCCGTATTGCCTGGCAGAAGAAAATCGAGTATGGTTTACGCAGTCATGTTGAATTAGCCATGCAACGCTACAAGCGGATTTTTGGCAATACGATGAAAGCGCGTCAACTGCCGCAACAAAAAGCGGAGGCTTGGGCAAGTGCCGTTGCGCTCAATCGGATGACCTGCTTAGGCATGCCTGTGTCTGTTAAAATTTGAATTAGGGCCGCCGACGGTCAAACTCGCCTAATTTCTGATTTATTCAACAAAGCCGAGTTAACTCCTCTTTTAAATTGAATGGCAATAATCGTCTATTTGCATAGGATGTATATATTAATCCTATTAAAAACTATAAATTTGAATCTTATAATTTCTTGGAAATTTAGCAATGCCAACAAATAATGCTTTAGAACAAATTCGTAAACGCCGCAAAGCATATTGGCTTTGGGTTCCATTTGGTGCTATGGCAGGTTTATCGCTAATTATGTTATATAAATTTACTATCGGAGTGCCCCCTAAATGGTTTTTTAACACGCTTAACTTTCTTTGGGTTGTCATTGATTTTGTACTTCTGTTGAGATTAACTGCGGTACGTTGTCCAAGTTGCGGGAAGCCGGCTCTTCGAGCAAGCCTTTTATTTACATCCCTCGACAAATTGCGTTGTTATCATTGCGATTATAAACTTAGTAATTAGGTCGAAGTATATAAGTAATGAATACAATGCGTAATTACTTTTTGTTTATTTTAATAATAATGGCGATTTTTCAATTGAAAGTCGCTAGTGCTGACAATTCACTAATAATGAGAGCAGATGAATTTATTAGCTTGTTAAAAAATCATAATTACAAAGAAGGAGCTCAGTTTTTTCACTATCCTGAAAACTACAATGCAACTAAACTTGTGGCTGATCAAACAGCAATTTCAACCAAACTAGGTTTGCTTTTTGAAAAGATAGGTGAAATTGAGACGATCAATCAATCACCGTTTCCCGCTGAAAATTATATCGCGATTGGCTTAGGTGGTGGAGATGTACCTTATTGGTCTTCACATCCAGAATTGAATCAAAATATACAGGCTGTCTATCGTGTAAAAACCAAGCACATTAGTGATGCTCTAATTGTTATTTATTTTGTTCAGATTAAAGATAATTGGGAAATTCGCAGCTTTCATTTTGAAATACCAACTTTACGACCTGATGCAATGAAACTGGCAGAGGAATTAACAAAACTTCTTTATACGAATTATCCTAAATAAGGGCCTAATGACTGACATTTCACCAGTTTAATATATTGCAAGATCAGAGTGTTGGCGCTAATTGAAAATTGACCACCCGGGGGTGCGGACAATAACTTGGACTACTTGGAGGTAGTTCATGTACACATACGAAGACCGCATTCTAGCAGTCAAGCTTTATATCAAGCTCGGGAAACGCACTGGTCCGACCATCGCTGCGCTGCCAGTTTTCAATATGACTAATCCACTTACTGGGTAAACTCATTGCTTAATCTCCTTAGAAAAACACTAAGGATGATATTTTTGACTCTATTTAGCTAGATGGGACGGCTGGACGGATACTAATCTTTGACCTGCTCTATCAGCATTGCTCCGACACCTGAAGAGCGAAACGTAGGAATAACATAAAACTCTTGAATTACACCTATCTTTCCGCCAGCATAGAGAGCGTAAGTTTCTGTGATTGTCGAAACAGCAATGGGGCTATTATCTGTCAAGCCAATAATAGCAGCGTAGTGTCCTGCCGATAGTAATTTTTCACACCTCTAAACAGTACTTCCCAAATCAATATCGAAATGTTGTGCATTTATGTTTTTTAACTGCGCGGGGCTGTTTGCTACAAGCGAGTAGTACGGAAAGATTTTAAGTGCGAAAAAGAGGGGCTAAAATCGAGATTGCTGACTAGGCTGGTGAACCCAAACAGCAGAGTGGATAGGATGAATTCACCAGACATAAAGCCAAAAATGCCGAATGTAAAACAAAGTCCTGTTACGATATCTCTATAAAAATTTTTCGAATTGTGCATATTGCCCCCTAAAGGACTTTGCTACCAGTAATCAATAGATTCCGGCCGCATAAATAATCTGAAAAAAATCCATTCGTATACTCGGCAATCCACCTTGATGACCAAGTGAATAATGTACAGAACTACTCATAAAAAAGTTGTAATAAAATCTGTAAAACAGATAAAGGGAATATAAAAATAGGCATAAATGCAATGCTGCAAGGGGTTGAATCAAGTTAGAGCAGCCAGTCACCTAAATTAGCTTTTGCTTATGTGTCGTCAAATTGTAGCTTCGCTCCAAATGGGCAGAATAACGTTTCTGACGACAACTGGGCATAGCGATTAACCTTCCACTAAACAATTTCATTAACCAGAGATTAGTCGAAAGTTTCTGGACTAAGATGATCTTCGGGCAGCTCGCCGATAAATCCGCTCTGTTCCGCTTTAATCAAGGCCATAAGCCTCAATTATCAAATAGGTTGCCTCAAAGGGCGTCAATAGCGAAGCGTATTGCGTATATGGACTCCACTGTTTTGCAAGCAATTTATTTTCGATGGCGAATAAGCGCAACGGGGTCAGTTCTCTATGGAAACCAGGTTGACAGCAGTGGCAGTGCCAATGCCAGTTTTAGATATGCGGGTATGTTTTACCTGCCCAATCCGGGCGGTACAACCGCATTGCCTCATAGTAAAAGGTAACCCAAAGGTTAGATACAATGCCTGTAGGCCTTTCCGTGCTTATAGAGGGGAAGTCCATACCATTGCCGGATGCATGGTAGGCGTCTTTTGTTTAGGAATACTTTTAGCGCATGAATCGCTAAAATATCAATTCATGCCAGACTATCGCTACTATAATCACGGAATATATAAAAATTTTTCATAATCTTGATCATGCAAAGTCTAGATGTTAGCGCAATGTTCAAATGTCCTGTTTTAGCAATTTAGAAATGTCCAATTTGATGTAACTTAACAACTGGTTAATTTACCCACAATTCGTTGACACTGACTTTGAAATGTAAAATCACCTTAAGAGCAAAAAGCACTTAGTGCTATTCACCAAGCCAAGATCCCCTTGTTTTTGGAAGCCTACCGAAATCATCGATAATCCGAACAGTATTGGATTCGGCTTCTGTCCATTTCCACAACACAAGGTTCTGATTATTGGCCGTGCAGCCCGGTGCAAAACTGCGAACTAAAATTCCAGCAATGCCAAGATGCAGCAATCTGTCGACCAATAGCCAAGTGGAAGGTTCTTGGTTTTGAGTGGCCATGTATTCCCAAGGACAGCCCAAATCCAGAGCTGAACAGCCCAGGCTTTTTAACACGTCCCCATCATTGAGATCGACAATATCTTTACAAATAGCCTCATAAGCCACTAAGGTCATGGGTTGAGGTTTGAATGAAAAGCCTTGCTGAGCTTCCATCCATGCGGTAGTCGGATCAATCGCCGTATATAGCGCAGCACAACCCGGCCGATTAAACCGCCCGCCATATTTTTTGGCACCATTCCCTGACAACGCATCGTAAGCCCACATAGGATGATGCGCCCGATAAACAATTCCGGCAAACCCTCGCCTGGGTGTCTTCAAGCGTAGCCTCCATCAGCAATTCGAGCAAGATACGCTTTGACCGCTTCAGCACGGCCTTCCTTTACCAAATCCTCGGCGGTTTTATCGCCAAATGAGGGCAATGGTTGGGAACGAAACCAGGCAAAAGCACGCCCTACCCCACCCGACCATTCCGACACGCGATTGATGATTTCCACCGTATCTCTTAATCGTGCTTGTGTGGTTCTGCTTTTGCACCGGTCTTTCTTAGAGACAGAGTCACGGGACAACCCAGTGACATCAGCAAGATCATTTTGGGTAATATGCAATATCTTGGCTAAAACATTAGCTGTAACAAAACCTTCGTCAGTAATCACTTGATGTAAAAAACCGGTATCAGTCATAATGGCCTCCATACTTGCCCATTGATACGGTCAAATTATAGGGCAATTTAATGGACTGTGCTTAATTTTCAGTTTTTAATTACTGGATTCTAAGCTCAATCCCGAATGACACTGACTAAGCGAAACACGGGGTCAGTTTAAACATCACATCTTAAAATATCCGGCATTGCCTAGCCACAGCATGATGAGCTTAGAATTCATAAGAACAATTAGGTAGTCGTTAACTTGGATATGAAGTCCGGTCCTGCTGACGTTCTGTTTCCGACAGTGCCAGGTATTCATCGCAAGGCCATAAGCCTCAATTATCAAAGCAGTTGCCTCATAGGGCGTCAATAGCGAAGCGTATTGCGCCGGATGCATGGTAGGCAACTTTTGTTTACGAATACTTTTAGCGCATGAATCGCTAAAATATCAATTCATGCCAAACTATCGCTATTATAATCTAAGAATGCTGTCAGTCTTAACTCTGGTCTTTTTTGAGCATGACAAATTTTCTGGGGTTTCGGTATACAAGCCTTACTGTGTATACCCAAAACTTGTGACGATAAATGTATGCTAATGAATAAAATTAGTTAGCTTTTCTGCTCAGCACTGGGTTGATGGGCGTAACGGCTAATCATCTAGGCATAAGATGATTAAATTCGGGGAGAAATCACTGGCTAATCAGAAAAAGCGGATCTTTGCGCAAAGATGAAATGCAATCATCAATGCTTTTTTAAGGTATCCCATTTCGTTAATTGTTCATCATTTAACAATTCTTCTATACGTTCCTGCGTTTCTTCACGGATGGCACGTATTTTTTCATGTTTTTCATTATAAATTTCTGCCAATTTTGCTTTTTGCTCTGCACTCAATTGTAATTCGTTACTCAGACGTTCAAATTTTGGAGTTGTTAGAGTTTCATCCACCGATTCAGCATAAGCGCCGCCACACAGCAGCGTTATACTAATAAAACTGATACCTATCATTGCATGGCGTATTAACATAGTTATGGTTTTACTTTTTGTTGCAAGTTATACAAGATTATTAATCACTTAAGCTTATTATAAGGGTTTTGCGGCTACCCGTTATTAAGCCTGTCACAATGAATAATATACCCTTTGGATAGCTGTGTATTTGCTCACTATACGTTCATTTAAGCCACTTACAAAATCTCAGTATGCACTACATCGGCTAGTCCATTTGTGGCAAGCCTAGCCGATCAGACCTAAAAAATACAGACTAATTTATTGCTAAGCGCTTACATTAATAATGTGCCGGCAATAGGTGTAAACTGGTCGGCAGCACGTATTAAAGCCGGTGCCGTTAAACCATCTACACCGTAGACTTGGCTAACAACACCGAAATCTTTACGTATTTTTAACAACAGTAAATCAAAATCACCATCACCCGATAGCAGAATGACTTTATCCACTTTACTGGCGTAATCCAACACGTCCAAGGTGATACCAACATCCCAATCGCCTTTGGCACTGCCATCGCGGCGCTGTATATAGGGTTTGAGCTTGATGGTAAAACCAATGTTTTTCAGTATTTGCTGAAAACCCATTTGCTTTATATCACCTCTGTCTGTCGCATAAGCATAGGCAGCGACTACCTGTTGCTGGTTATCGTTAACCTGTTCCCAAAAAACGCTATAGTTAAAATGTTTTTGATAACGATGTCGAGTGGTATAGTAAATGTTCTGCACATCAACAAATATGGCCAGTTTTTCCATTTGCTATTTATTTTATAAAAGAACAACAATAATCGCTTGGTA
This sequence comes from Methylomonas sp. AM2-LC, assembly GCF_039904985.1. Taxonomy (NCBI): domain Bacteria; kingdom Pseudomonadati; phylum Pseudomonadota; class Gammaproteobacteria; order Methylococcales; family Methylococcaceae; genus Methylomonas; species Methylomonas sp. AM2-LC. The sequence continues at coordinate 2,541,367 of NZ_CP157005.1, read as the reverse complement.
ACTTCACTTTCATGCTAAATTGAGAATTTGCCGGTACCGAAAACGACTCGCCACCTTTAATTAATTGCCAATCGCTATCAGGCAAAGCAACTTCCAACTCACCCGCTAAAATTTCCATTATTTCAGCATCAGCTGTATTAAATGTATATTCGCCGACTTGCATAAAGCCCAAGGTTTTTAATGAGCCATCAGCAAAACGAATGGTGCGACTAGTAACTTTACCATCAAAATAAACATTTGCTTTTTTAACGATGGAAACTTGATTAAATTCTGACATGGTTTTGTATCGGTGAGCTAAAAACCGACAATGATAGCAGATGTATTCCGTCAGGATGGTCCAAATTTAAACATACTTTATCCTAGGAAATTTATACAACACGCGATTACCTTACCGTGTTTAGATGTCCAAATTAAAATTAGAGACTGAGTACATAGAGCAACGGCGCTTTAGCAGTATGATGTTCTGAATAGATAATCTCGACTTTGGCAGACTGCATTTGCTGTTGAGCATGGCAAAAATCATGTACAGCTTGCGCTTCAAGTTCACCACCGGCATGCCCCGGATAAACCAAAACGGTAATCACACCTGTTTTAGCCAGCATTTGCAAGGCAGCGGTTAAGGCCGTCAAGGTACTGTCGGATTTTGTCACCAAGCTTTTATCTCCGCCCGGTAAGTAGCCCAAATTAAACATGATAGCTTGTATCCGCCCCTGTAATCTCTGCGGCAAACGCAACAGCATTTCATCATGACTACAATGATAAAGCTCTACACGCTGCTGTAAACCTTGCTCAATTAAACGGTTACGCGTATTTTCAATAGCCTGCTGCTGAATATCAAAACCGTACACACGGCCGCCATCACCAACGGCAACAGCCAGGCGCTGTGTATCATAACCATTGCCAAGCGTGGCATCAATGACCTCATGTCCGGCTACTAATATCTGCGAAACCCGTTGGTGCGCTATTTCAAGCAGTGAAATGCGTTGCATAATAGCGTCCAGTATCACAGTGCTCAGCTAACGGGGTACCCTGCTGCAAGGCCGATATAAAATGTTGCACATACCAAGGAATGGATAAACTGCCTTTAGCACCAAAACCATTAAAAATATGTACATTAGCGTATTGCGGGTGCGCGCCAACAAAGGGCTGTTTATCCAGCGTCGCAGGTCTTATTCCAGCTTTATGTTCGTCGATTTGCAATCCCGCAAAGGCTGGACACACTGCGTTTAGTGACGCTAACAACTCGGCTTTGGCGTGGCTGGTTGGCAACAGGTTTTCCCATTTAGGTTGGAAGCTGGCACCGATTTTAAACTGGTCAGCCGGTAGCGGAATCAGCCAGTGGCGATAATTTAATATACTCTTCAGTGACTGGCCCGACAGAGAGCCGGTTAGTATCTCACCTTTGGCTAATTGAAAAGGTAATTCGCCAAACCATGGATTAGCCTGTGCCTGATAACCCTCACAAAAAACCAAATGCCTGGCCCGAATATTTTTCCAGATGATAGCCGGAGTAAACGCCAATTGTGAATAATCCAGACTAATTTGCCGGTAACTATCTTGTGCAATAAAAAAATCCCTTAATCTGGACAGCAATAAGCGCGTGCGCAAATAAGCAGTTTTAGTTTGCAAACAAATACCGAAATCATTTTTGATACCAGCGGGCACGTTTAAGCAAGGTTGAATATAAGATTGATAATCAATTTGCGTCAAACGTCGCCGCGCATATTCTGCTTCAGTGGCAGTTTGTAAAATGCGCAACATGGGCTTTTCGATTAAAAAAGTATCTGTAAACACCTTACCAAGCAACTTATAAAAGGCGTTAGCCTCTGGTAACAATAATTCCATATCATGACTTTTTACCAAACGCTGTCCCGTAATAGGATTAATCAATCCAGCCGCAATCTGCGAAGAATTTTCTACACCTTTATCTATAATCAGCACCCGATACTGACGCTGCATCAATTCCCAAGCCAACAAACTGCCAGCCAAACCCTGCCCAACAATTAAAAAATCAACCTGCATACGGTTATTTAGCCAGCAAAACTTCACCCGCAAACTGTATACCCTGCCAACCATCACAAATAAACTGACGAATATTGGCATGATCAGAGCCATCAGGATGTTCTAAAACATCTTTCCGATAATAGTCTCCAAACAGAGCCAGAGTCTGTTGTTGAGTCAAATTATGAATCTTGGCAAAGGCAAATAGACGGCAGGAACCCTCGTTACTACCCGCCTCATTGCAAATAACCTGAGTGATACCGTTTGTAAAGCGGGTGGGTTGATAATAGTAATACTGAGCAATGATGTCCATGGTTTCTTTAAAATCAATATCTTGATTGCTTTTAATCCGTTGCAAAAAAGAGTTAAGCATTTTGTTTACTCCTATCAGGAAACTATTGTAGAATTGAAAGCGTAAAGCGAAATGGCACATTTGCTGCCTTAACACCTATTGCTAAAGGATAGCAATTGTAAGTCATTCATCAGCAGGAATTCGCTTTTGTCTTAATCTTGTTATATTTGATCTTTAAAATCCAATTTTTAGGATTGTTAGACAGTATGGATTACACTTTAAATAACATTATAAACGGATACATTTTGAAACAGATAATCACTCTTCTATCGTTTTGTCTGCTGTTTTCTGCCATCGCACCCGCCGCCGCTTTAGAAACCAGCACTGCTGAAACAGTTGTACCAGTGTCATCTGCCGTTCAGGACGCGGGTAAACTACCTGACCAGTTACCCGCAGTTATATTGTCTGATACAACACCCACGCTAAATACGCCTAATGTTCAGTCGACTGCACCTGCCACCGCAACCGGCATGATTAGTGAGGTAAACACATTAAGCAACTATCTGTTGTCTCCTGGCGAAACCATGATCATCACTGTCTGGAAAGAAGAAGGATTACAGGAACAACAATATCTGATTTCGCCGGATGGCACCATCATTTTCCCTTTAGTGGGTACTGTTATCGCTGCCGGTAAAACCATTACAGAACTTAAAGACTACCTGACTACACGACTGGCGGACTACATTACAGACCCCTCCATCACTGTAAAAATACTCAATAACCAGGGTAACAGTGTCTTTGTCATTGGAAAAGTTAACAAACCCGGTCAATATTTTTCGGGTCGTAAAATTGACGTCTTGCAGGCTATCAGTCTTGCTGGGGGATTGACCGTTTACGCTGATGATGATTCGATCAGCGTGCTGCGTAGGATCGGCAACGTAACCAAAGTTTATCCTTTTGATTATACCGACGTGATGAAAGGCGAAAGCCTTGAACAAAATATCCTGTTAGAGCCAGGGGACACTGTTACAGTACCCTAAAATTGCGGGATAGGGACACTGCGCCATGAAATTTAAAACGGACTTTTTAACTTTAATAGCAGTTGTACTGGCTATTTTTTGCAGCAGGGCTAATGCGCTTGACTGGTACTATAATCCTAGCTTTAACTATACAGAACGTTACACGAATAATTTACGTCTGCTAGCAAGCAACATTAAGCCTGCCCCCACCACTATGTTTATTAGCACTCTGTCCCCAACCTTGGCAATGGGCTACCTAGAAGACGATAGTGAATTAAATACCAGCTTTAACTGGAACCAATTACTTTACCATGAACAGTCGAATCTGGATTTTTCTGAAAAACTGGCCAATTTAAATTATCTGTTTAAAGGTGAAAAATGGATTGCCAATTTAGCAGCCAGTTATGGCGATCAAGCCACATTGGGTTCTGAATCGGTACAGTTAGGCATTACCGGAGCTGGGAATGTGGCCATTCAAGTTGCCCGCTATACACGCACACTGGCACCCAGTTTAACCTACAAGATTGATGAAAAAAATACCTTAAACCTCAGCGGCAGTTATGCAAACACCAACTACGGCGCTCATCCTGCTTCAGGATTAGGTTTCTCCCCTTATAAAAGCTCACAAATTTCCCTGACAGCCACTCACGCTTATTCTGAGCGTTTATCGTTCAACTTAACGGGGAGTTACAATAATTATAATGCTAAAAACAATTTAGCTTCTTCCTGTAATTATTTTCGACTATCTGGACATACCTTAATTATCGATCCTAACAATCCTTTACCTTGCGAATTAAATTATAATCAAAACTCAGATACCCTGAATGCACAAATAGGCGTCAATTACGCGCTAAATGAAACCTGGTCGGCAAACGCCAGCGTGGGTTTGCGTGAAACTATTTCGCACACCATTGAAACTTTTTCGCCCACAGCTTATGGGCGGTTTAATATTAATGGGTCCGCAACAACAATACCGGACAGTACCACACAAGGAAAAACCTATGCTATAGGCATTGTGCATAACTATGAAAAAGGCAGCATCTCCTTTAATGGCAATCAGCAGCTTAGCCCTGCTAGTACCGGTACCCAGCAAAACATTACCCAGTTTACCTCTACAGCCAGTTACAATCTAAGTGAAACAATAAGTACCAGTATTACTGGCAGTTATCTCGTTTCTGATACGATCAACTCGTCTACAGTCACTAACGCTTCGGTTTTCAATCGTACCTTAACTTCCATCACCCCTAACTTGCGCTGGCAATGGAACGAAGATATGTTTTTACAACTGAATTATACTTACATAGAACAAATTTATACCCAATCTAAACTTGCGGCTACTTCTGACAGTGTGCAATTGCAATTTATTTATCAACCCCCCATCAATCGCCAGGTGAAATAGCGTGGAAAATCAAACGCCCGATATTAAAGATTATCTTAAGATAATCAAGAGACGCAGAAGATTCGTCATCATCCCCTTTTTCGTTATTTTCCTGATATCAATAGTGGTTGCTGTCGTTTTACCTTCAATTTACCGATCATCTGCAACGATTTTAATTGAAGAACAGGAAATTCCATCCGAGCTGGTCCGATCAACCGTCACCACCTTTGCTGATCAGCGTATTCAACAAATCAGCCAACGCATTATGTCGCGATCTAATTTGATGGATATCATCAAAAAATTTAACCTGTATGCCGATTTATTGAAAAACAAAACGGAAGAACGGGTGCTGGAAAAAATGCGTAAAAGCATTAGGGTAGATACGGTCAGTGCTGACGTTATTGATCCACGTAATGGACAACCCACTAAAGCCACCATTGCTTTTATTCTAGCTTTTGACAATACATCTGCCGAGGTGGCGCAACAGGTCGATAACGAACTGGTCTCGCTGTTTCTTAAAGAAAACATAAAATCACGTACCGAATCTGCCGATAATGCCGCATTGTTTCTAAATGAGGAATCGAAACGTTTAAAAGACAAAATCATCGAAATTCAAGCAAGCTTAGCCGGTTTCAAAGAAAAAAATCTTAACCAGTTACCCGAAGCCAATCAATTAAATCAACAGGAATTAACCTCGTTGAATAATCAGTTACTGAGTCTGGATACCCAAGATCGCTCTGCTCAAGAACGCCGTTTTTATATCATTGGCGAGTTAGCACAAATCGATCCGAATACCACCTCTGTTAATGCAGCGGGTAATCGGGTATATGATATGAAAGACCGTTTGAAAGAATTGCAATCCCAATATCCGTCTATGGTTTCACGTTATTCAGACACCCACCCGGATGTATTAAAAGCAAAAAGAGAAATTGATTCTTTAAAAAATGAAATTGGTTCCAATACCGATTTGAGTGCCATGGCAGCAGAGTTGACTGATAAAAAATCACAACTGGGTTTATTATTAAAACAGTATTCTGAAAAACATCCCGATGTGATTAAACTGCAAAAAGAAATATCATCATTGCAGCAAAGCATGGTTGAAGCTAAACAACACGAATATTCGAATGTCGTGGTTCAACCTGACAATCCAGCCTATATTTCGCTAAAAGCACAACTGGACAGTGTAGATAGTGACATTAAATCTCTGGCCCAAACCCGCGCTCAATTTAAGCATCGCATTGATGAACTGCGCGATAATCTACGCAAATCGCCCTTAATTGAAAAAGAATACATGGATATGATTCAGGAGTTGGATAATACCAATGTCCGCTATCGCGAAGTGAGTACGCGTGAAATGGAAGCACAAATTGCCCAACAATTAGAGTTACAGAAAAAAGGCGAACGCTTTACCCTGATTGAACCACCACAACTACCTAGCGAAGCACAAAGTCCGAAACGTAATGTCATCGTGTTCCTGGGTTTTGTGCTAGCTATTTTAGGCGGTTTTGCGGTGTTGGGTCTGGCAGAAATGATGGACTCCAGCATTCATAGTGAAAAAGCCATTACCCATATCATAGGCACAGCGCCGTTAGCGACTATCCCCTATTTTGAAAGCCATAAGGAACATCTGGATCGTCTTAAGCAACGTAAAGCCTTATTTTTCACTTGCCTGCTAATCATACTGGCGGTGGCGATCGCTTTTCATTTCATTATCATGCCACTGGATGTGTTTTGGCTGAAACTATTGCGCATAGCCAGCAATTTATAATTTAACTGGATTTTTACAATGAACTCGACTGAATCGCATCAGGAAAACAGACAGCAAAGTGGCAATTCCCATGAAAATGCCAATATTGCTTACACACAAACCCGTATCCAGGTTGCCAACGATCAACTGCTTAAACAAAATCGACTCATATCGATTTTACAGCCGGGTGTATGGCTGGAATCTTACCGGATGTTACGTACCCGCTGTTTGCAAGCGTTTGATGTTAACAACTGGCAAACGCTGGCAATTACCAGCACCAGCAACGGTACCGGTAATAGCTTAACAGCGGCAAATCTGGCCATCTGTATTGCTATGGAGCTCAATAGAACCGCATTATTGGTCGATGCCAACTTCAAAAATCCGGCTATCAACACCCTGTTTGGTTTTAACGCACAAGCGGGGTTAAGCGATTACTTATTGAATGACACAGAACTAAGCACTTTATTGATTAATCCCGGCATACAGCGCCTAGTTATTTTGCCTGCGGGTAAGCCCATGGTTAATTCTACGGAAATGCTGCATTCCCCGAAAATGCTTAAACTCGTATCAGAGCTAAAAAGCCGCTACCCTTCGCGAATCATCATTTTTGATATGCCCCCTATTCTGTCTCAGGATGACGCTTTAGCTTTCTCTCCTTATGTAGATTCTGTATTACTGGTGGTTGACGAGGGAAATACCAAAACAGAAGATTTGAAACGGGTAATGACCTTATTAAAAGATGTGAATGTATTAGGCACCGTATTCAATAAATCGACAGACAAAAAAATCAAGTACGACACCTGATTTTGATTCTTATTTTTCGTTCCGCCAACAGCTGGTTGGAACGAAAAATTTGTTCAACAGTGCTATTAAACTGATGGCTCTGTATTCATTTACATTAAGCCATATAGTTTTCACCGTGCAAATGTTGCATAATTACCCGTTTGGAATGTTGGAAAAACACTGAAAAACGGGTTAATTTAGAGTATTTGTATATTAAAATTAATCACTTAATTTAATATTATCGAATCATTCTCAACTCCACCATCAGGTTTTCCTATCCTCTATATTGTCAGCACTCATTAGCTATTGCAGGCTAATCAGTGCGAATAATGTTGCAATTAACAACTACAGCGAGTCTATAAATAATTATTTAATGGCCAGAAGACCCAATAAAACCACCACCACTAGCCGCCCCACCCGGCGTCGGAAAACCACGTCCAAATCATCCTGGCTACTACATTTGATCATCCCGATCATCTTGTTAGCAGGTTTTGGCTTGTTTTCCTATATGGGGTATCTTGATTACAAAGTGCGTGAACAATTTGAAGGCAAGCGTTGGTCTATACCTGCGCGTGTGTATGCCAGCCCTGTAGAGCTTTATGTAGGTTATCCTATTACCAGCAAGAGCTTTGAAGATCTTTTAATACAATTGCACTATCGTCAGGATGAACAATTAAATGGTGAAGGCTCCTATTTCCTGAAAGCGTCGCAAATGGCTGTTAAAACTCGCACTTTTAACTTTGGTGATACGGAAGAAAAAGGTCGAAAAATTATTATTAATTTTGCAGCAGGTGCCATTACCACCATTACTGATGTCGATACCAATAGCGATGTGGCCATTTTACGCATGGATCCGGTACAAATTGGCAGTTTTTACCCTACTCTAAAAGAAGACCGTATTCTCATTAAACTGGATGAAACACCGCAGCAATTATTGCAGGGTTTATTTTCTACGGAAGATCGCGACTTTTATAATCACTTTGGTTTATCGCCGAAAGGTATTATCCGTGCCATGTGGACTAACGTTAAAGCGGGTGGCATGGTGGCGGGTGGCAGTACTATTACGCAACAATTGGTTAAAAACTTTTTCCTGACCAACGAGCGCAGTCTGGTGCGTAAAATTAACGAAGCCTTAATGGCTTTTATTCTGGAATACCGTTATAGCAAAAATGAAATCCTGGAAGCCTATCTGAATGAAATTTTTCTGGGTCAGGATGGAGCCAGTGCAGTACATGGTTTTGGGCTAGCCAGTGAATTTTATTTTGGTGAGTCTTTAAAAAACCTGTCGCTGCCACAAATGGCCACCTTAGTGGCTTTGGTGCGTGGACCTTCCATGTATGATCCGCGTAAAAATCCAGAACGTTCATTGGAGCGCCGTAATCTGGTTCTGGATTCTATGCAGCAAGAAGGCTATATAACACCGCAACAAGTGAGTGCCGCCAAAAGTGAACCGCTGAATGTAGCTACGGTTACGCATCGCTCTGCCAATCGTTATCCTGATTTTATAGACCTAGTTAAACGCCAATTAAAACAAGAATATAAAGAAGAAGATTTAACTTCAGAAGGCTTGCGTATCGTTACTACACTGGATACGCGTATTCAAGATACTCTGGAACAATCGATACTGACTAAACTTAAACAACTGGAAAAAAGCCCCAAAAGTGACGATCTGGAAAGCGCCGCCATTGTTACACGTCGTGATAGTGGCGAAATTGTGGCTTTATCTGGCGGTCGTAATTCTGCAACCACGGGTTTTAATCGTGCGCTGGACGCAGTTAGACCTATTGGGTCGTTGATCAAACCCGTCATCTACCTGACTGCACTGGAATATCCAGACCGATACACGATAACCACTACAGTCAGTGATACCCCTATGGAAATTGAAGCCGAAAAGGGTAAACTGTGGACGCCTAAAAACTTTGATAATAAAGAACATGGTTCCATTGCGCTGCATACGGCTTTAGCCAACTCTTTTAATCTGGCTACCGTGCGTATTGGTATGGATGTTGGCTTATCGCGCATTGCCAACACACTGAAAAGTATGGGTGTAAACCGGGCTGTTGAACTGTATCCTTCATTTTTACTGGGTGCATCGCCACTCACCCCGTTTGAAGTCACACAGCTTTACCAAACGCTAGCGGGTGATGGTTATGCGACACCGTTGCGCTCTATACGCGCTGTCAATGCAGCCAATGGTCAAGCATTGCAAAGTTATCCGTTAACGGTACATCAAGCCGTAGATCCGGCTGCCACGTTTATCACCAATACCATTTTACAAGAAGTCATGCGCTCTGGTACCGGCCACTCTGCCTACAATTATCTGCATACCGATATGGCGCTAGTGGGGAAAACTGGCACCACCAACGGCTTACGCGATAGTTGGTTTGCCGGTTTTAGTGGCGACTTTTTATCTGTGGTGTGGATAGGTCGTGATGATAATAAACCCACTGGTTTGACAGGTGGCAGTGGTGCTTTGCAGATTTGGGCGGAATTAATGCGGCAAGTCTCTAAAAAACCCGTGGTTTTAGTACCACCCGATAATATTGAAATGAAATGGATAGAATCGGGCAGTGGTTTACTCAGCAGCGAAAAATGTGCAGGTGCGCAACTTTACCCTTATATAGCCAATTCTGGGCCTACTCAATTATCAGAATGCGGCGCTTCGGCAACGACAGATCCCTCCTGGATCAATAACCTTAACCCCTTTTAAATTATGATGATTAAATTACTGGCAACTTGCGTACTTTTTGTCTGTTTCTGGCACTCGGCATGTGCCGAGGAGTCGCCGCTTGCGCAGCTTAAATCTTTTTTATCGCACAGCGCATCAATGAGTGCCGATTTTCAGCAAGTGAGTCTGGATAAAGCGGGCCATCCCGGCAAAAGCAGTTATGGTAAATTTTATTTAAACCGGCCCGGCAAATTTCGTTGGAATTATGAAAAGCCATTTGTGCAAGAAATAGTCTCGAATGGTGGCAAAGTTTGGTTTTACGATGCCGATCTGGAACAAGTTACCGTTAAGAATTTGGATGATTCGCTAGGCTCTACCCCTGCCCTGCTCTTAACCGGTCAAGTGAATCTGGAAGAAAAATTTAAACTGGAAGAACAAGGTAAGGATACCGACATGAACTGGATTAAACTAGTACCCAAAGACGAGGAAAGTGGTTTTAAATACGTACTGATTGGCCTAAACGCTGGACAGTTGGCTGGCATGGAATTAAGCGATAATTTTGGTCAATTAACGCGTATTTATTTTACCAACATTCAACTTAATCCAACATTAAATGCCGATATGTTTAATTTCAAGCCACCTAAAGGCGCGGATGTGTTTGGTAATTAAACATTATCGTCAAGCTACAATTCTCTAGTAGCCGCACAATAGAGCTAAGGTTTATGCTACAGCTTTTAAAAGACTGTAAAACAAATCTAGTGTTAGGTTTTCGCATTGCTGTATTCCGCAAATGCTCAGTCGAGCAATTTGTTGTCAATACCGATCAAGTAGTCTTGCTATTACTACTGGATTTTCTGTTAAACTTGGTATTTGGCTATGTTGCAGCATTACCGAGGCCGGTTTTTGTTGAATTTGCACTGCCAACTTATTGTTATAGCCAGTTGCTATTTTATCTCGGCATCTACTTAGTACTTAAACTCTGGAAAGAATCAGCACTATTTTTGGCACTTTGTGTCACTACATTAAGTATATCGTGGCTGTTTAGTCCATTATTAATCTATATTCATGTTCTTGAAGTAAAGCAAACAGCGGATATTGTTATTAGGATATTACCGATTGTTATTGGTATTTACTATCTTGTTGTCTTGTATAAAGCTATTTTCATTGTTGCCAGTCATAAAAAATTACTCACGCTAGCTGTATTGATAGCGGGATTAGCTCCCATCATTTGGAGTAGCAATTATTTTGAATTTGATGAATTTGACTATTTTTGGAATTCAGCACCAGAAAAAGAAGTAGATGAGCCAAATCCCTATGCAAAGTTTGAGGCTATAGATGCTGAACAATTGATGTATCAGCAACCTAAATTACTGGATGCCGCCTTACAACAAATGCAGCCGCAACGTGATGGTTACACCGATTTATTTTTTATCGGTTTTGCTGGCTATGCAATGCAGGATGTGTTCAGCAAGGAAGTCACGTATGCCAAAGAGCTAATGGATATGCAGTTCGATACGCTGGGGCATTCTATCAACTTGATCAACAATATAGCCACCCACGATAGCCTGCCACTGGCTAACGCTAGCAACCTGAGTATAACCTTAAAGCATATCGGTAGCATTATCAACCCAGCAGAAGATGTCTTGTTTCTGTACTTAAGCAGTCATGGTTCTAAAGATCATAAACTGAGTGTGCAATTCTGGCCCCTGGCGCTGAATGACATTAGCCCAGAAAAACTGCGCACTATGCTAGATGAAGCAGGTATTAAATGGCGAGTAATTATTATCTCGTCCTGTTATTCCGGTGGCTTTATCGATGCTTTACAAAATGAAAACACCCTGATCGCTACTGCGGCAGCAGCCGATAAAACCTCTTTCGGCTGTAGTGATGATGTTGATTTTACCTACTTTGGCGAAGCACTATTTAAAGATACTTTGCCACATGAAAAATCAGTTGTTTATGCCTTACAAACAGCACAAAAGCTGATAAATGCCCGCGAAAAACTGGAAAGTCTCGATCCATCCCAACCGCAGTTAGTCGTCGGCCAAGCTATTACGCCAAAACTGGATGCGCTAGCAGCTGCCTTAACGCTAGCTAAATAGTTTTCTTATTTTTTACTATGTAAAACGATAATTCTGGCATAACACCCAGCGGACTTGTTAATTCATCTGTTTGTGCCTTCATGTCATGCATAATTTCAAGTTACCTTTTACGATTCTGTATCCATGTTTTGTGTCAATTTATTTAGTGCATTACAGCAATGGTGAGCTATAAAATACTAATATATTATGAATTAGAGGTTACTATATAGCTATGTTTGCAGAACGGTAAAAATCAAATTTTAAGCGCTTAGCAATAAATTAGTCTGTATTTTTTACGTCGGATTGGCTAGTCCGTTCATGGTTCGACTAGACTCACCACGAACGGACTAGCCGATGGTGTGCATACTGCGTTTTTGTAAGGGTCTTAGAAGTTAATTGCCAAGATACGGAACAAAATAAAGTTAATCGCCAGCGTTTAGGCCTGTAGGTTAAAGCTGTTAATTAGCAAGGCGGGTTTTGGGTTTAGTGTGCTGATGTGAGTTTAATTGTGTCGGATAATTGGGATATGTTGGCGTAATATGAGGCGTGAAGGGGTATTAATCGAACAGCCTAACCATCAGGTTGTTGATATTGCAAGCTGGAAAGGTGATGATCAATTTGAGATTTACCCTGAAGGTGCACGTGACAAATCGCTATTGATAAGCCCGACTGGCACTGATTACAGTTTTTTGATTGAAAACCACCGATATTTATTTAAGCATTCCTTTCAAACTAAAAAAAGGAGTATTCCAGATCAATACTGGACAGAAATAATTGCTTATAGAATTGGCTGTATGTTAGGTATTCCAGTGCCACCAGCATTTGTTGCTTACAATAGTGAACAAAATATTTGTGGTTCACTGATAGAATGGTTTTTAAACTATCCTGATCAAGCCAATGAGCTTAGCGTATCAGGTGGTGACATTATGTCAGCTTTAATACCTAGTTATGATAGGAAAAAAGGTAAAGAGCATAATTTTTTATCAATTGAGCTGTTTTTAACAGTCATTAATAAGAATGTTGAATTTGAAACAAATTGGTTAGAGTCTTGGTGCGGTATGCTGCTATTTGATAGCATAATCGGTAATACAGATCGCCATCAAGATAACTGGGAATTACTTTGGAACCAAGTACGTGCTCGTAGAGTCAGATTGTCACCTGTTTTTGATAACGGTACGAGTCTCGGTTATGAAATTTTAGAATCAAAAATGTCTGACTTTTATTCAAAAAACAAAATGGCCGCCTATATTAATAAGGGTCGACATCATTTAAAATGGCACCAGAACGATGATAAATCATGTCAGCATATACGCTTGTTAACGCTACTAACGAACAAGCATCCTGATTTAATTTATTGTATAAACAACACTTTAGATTTATTTTCACAAGAGCAATTGCACTCTATACTGAATAATTGTACACAGTACTCAATATCAGTACCATTATCATCAAAAAGAGCAGATTTTATTTGTCACTTAGTAACACAAAGAGTAAGAGCCATAAAACAAAAATTTGAGCGTTATCAATGAACTTTATTAATCACATCCTCCAACCTAGCAGGCTGCTTTTAGTTTGGCAGTCACCAGAAGGCAAATCGAGAAAAAGGTTTGTGGTCGGTGAAGTGTGTGCGGTCGAAGAGACTTATGTTTTTCGTTATCTTCCCAATACAGTAGATTTTTTCAATGCGCAGAATGAAGGATTTATGGGTTATCCTGCATTCCGTAAATATTCTCAGGAATATCAAGAAGGGGTTTTAGACACTTTTTTACGTCGAGTACCGCCTCGTAAACGAGGGGATTTTCATAAATATCTTGAGCAGTGGCGATTGGCTGCCGATATAAATATATCCGATTTTGCATTGCTTGGACATACCGGAGCTAAACTGCCTAATGATGGCTTTTCCCTGATAAATCCCTTTGATGGTATCAATGCACCTTATCAGTTTTATATTGAGGTTGCAGGTTTTCGTTATTATCGAGAGTCTATTTCTCTTAATGATATTACCATTGGCACAGCGGTAAATTTTGTATTAGAGCCAGAAAACGATATTGACCCCAATGCTGTAAGAATCGAAACTTTAGCTGGAAAATTTGGTTATGTTAACAAAGTACAATGCCTTGCTTTTAATCGCTGGCTTAAATCCAGTACCATCACCGCATGGATTGAACGCATTAATGGTACTGATGAACGACCTTTGATTTACATTTTGGGTCAAATCGACAATATAAATTCAAACAAAATTGCTGCTTGATTTTTAACTGCCGTGGGGTGTGGTGAGTTTACGAACCGCACCCTTTACGTCGGATCGGCTAGGCTCACCACGAACGGACTAGCCGATGATGTGTATTCAGCGTTTTGTAAGCGGCTTAACAAAAATTCTTGCATAACACCCAGCAGACTTGTTAATCCATCTGGATGTATGTGAAATTGGATTAACTATTAAAATCTTCCATTTTCAATTGTAATAAGCTCTTGCCCTGATACTCACCTGTTAAGGTTTTCAGAAAAGCGACTAAATCGGCAATTTCCTCAGTAGTAAAGTTTTTATTGGCTTGTACCTTGCCCATTTTCTGAACGGCTTCGGCCAAACTATCAACAGTGCCATCATGAAAATACGGATGGGTTATTTCAATATTACGCAAAGTGGGTACTTTAAAATAATGGCGGTCTTTTTCCTGCTTGGTGACATTGTAGCGGCCATTATCCGCTTCGGTTAGCGGGTCGCTACGCGATTTAAAATACTCTTCGCCCATTTTTTCATACGACAAACCACCTAATACCGGACCTAAATGGCAACTGCTACAATTGTCTTTAAACAAGGCGTATCCGTGTTTCTCTTCGCTGGTTAACAGCGTGGTATTACCACGTAAATATTGATCAAAACGTGAATTACCGGTTAGCAGCGCTTGTTCGAAAACGGCAATAGTGGCGGTTACTGTATTTTTGGTTAAACCCTGTGCTGGATAGAGTGTTGCAAAAGCCTGTTGATAATCTGGCACTTGCTTTAGTTTTTCAATCACTTTATCCCATTGCGCACCCATTTCCTTGGGATTGCTTACAGGGCCTGCGGCCTGTTCCTGCAAGTCTTTTGCGCGACCATCCCAAAATTGGGCAATGTTATACATGGCGTTATACACAGTGGGCGAATTAATTGGCCCTTGTTGCGCATTAATACCCGTAGATACTTTCGATTGATCGGTGCCACCTTTTGTTAAATCATGGCAAGAAGCGCAACTCAACTTATCATTAGCCGATAACAAAGGATCGTGGAATAATTTTTTGCCTAAAGCGACCAACTCTGGATTTAACTCTGTGGTTAAGGGCAAAGGCTGTACGGGTTCTGCTTTTAATTCTGCAACGGTATCTTTACTCCAGGCCAAATTGGCACGTTGCTCATCAATCCAGGCCAGAATGATGGCCTTTTCTTTTTCAGTTAAACTGCCTGTCCAATGCATCAGGCGGTATTCTTCGGGCGGCATTTCGTCGTGTTTAATAACCCCCTGCAATCGCGCTAACATCAGAGGCGTTGCCGGTTTTTCTCCACTAAAAAATTGTTCTGACAAAACCAGCCTTGCACGGGCCAGTTCAATATCCTGTTTAAGATATTCGCGAACCACGGGTAAATCGGAATAAAGAGTTGCGCGCATCATACCGGGCGAATGGCAGTCTACACACTTATTTTGCAGAATTTTAGACACCATCGTAAATTTTTCTGAATGCCCCGGTAATACAGCAATGGGTTCGTTTTGATCTGATAGGCCCAGTAGATTGGCTAGTGGGAAAAACAATAAAGCGCCCAAGAGCAGAAGAATAAAAATGGCAGTATTTTTCATATAATGTGTCTAAATTAAAATGAAATTAAAGGTATCGAGTAGAGTGCTGAGTGGTCAAGATCATCTATTAACCTGACTTCCTTTTAATATCTCTCTAGATTTATGGGCTTTTACCCTACCTGAATTTCCACAAGCGTCA
The DNA here is from genome assembly GCF_039904985.1 of Methylomonas sp. AM2-LC. Classification (NCBI taxonomy): domain Bacteria; kingdom Pseudomonadati; phylum Pseudomonadota; class Gammaproteobacteria; order Methylococcales; family Methylococcaceae; genus Methylomonas; species Methylomonas sp. AM2-LC. The sequence continues at coordinate 2,525,426 of NZ_CP157005.1, read as the reverse complement.
ATAAACAGCAATCGAACAGCAGTGCGGATTGCATCGATAACCAACAATGGAATTTGCTAAGGCTTCAACATAATCGAAAAAGTCTAGCAGATATTTTAATGATTCAGGTAAGTATACGGGTTATATTTGCACCAGAATACAATAAACCCAAAAAAATAGTGTGATAACAGGTATAGGTTGTAATAGGCGAAGCTATATTGCGACATGGTGACGTGCAGTTCGTGAACCTTACAGCAACTGATAGTAACTAGGTGTGTTAACTATTTTGCAGATACAAAGTGAATTTCATTACAGACAATTGTACTTTTAAATTTTATAGTTAATTCTGTTTTCATCGTATTAATCGTTTCATAAGTACTTGCGTGAAAATGACCGCCCATCTTTCGACAAGCTCTGGACGAACGGCTTTTCAATATCAGCCTTAAAAAATAAACTGCAAAAACTTTTGCAACGATTAATACCACGACCTGGATTTACAACACTCAATTTGTTGCAGAATGCAGAAGGAGAATAATGATATGAACTGTTGTGACACAAAACCCGAAATCAAGCAGACTGAAGCTGTCGTTCACTTATTATCACCACCCGCAACCCCAGTTGAGTTAACGAATCAATTACTGGTTTTTACTGGCATTGGCGCTTATTTGGTAGAAGGTGCGCATACCGGTAAAGTTTATCGATTTTCTGCTCAACAACCCGAACAATGGGTAGATGCGCTAGATGCAGAAAGTTTGGTAATGACCCAATTTTTTCTAGTCAAACACTAAGCGATTGCTATTGCCAGCAAGCCGTAAATATTAAGTCTATATTTACCGCAAAACTTACATTGCGTATTGTATTTAGAGTTTGACTCTGCAAACCAGGTACAGACTAATCGATGGCCGATATTGATAATTAATGCAAAAAATGTCTGATTTGCTCTATTTCGTCGCGCGCTTCATCCATAATATTAAGACTGGTTTCCACATCCATATGCCCGGATACCAACTTATAATAGGCCGGTAATTCGTTAAATTTTGGCAGCTTTTTACTATCGACCTTGCCAATAAAACTATGTAACTGCGCCATCATAACGACATCGCTATAACTGGCTGTTGCATCTCCCTTGCGAAACCAATCTTCTGCATAACGAATGATGTCAGCAAAATCTTCTGGAAAATCCCAGCGTGTAATAATTTCTACCCCTATTGGAGTTCGTAAGGCTTTTGCTGCCTGAGAAAGTTGGTCGGGGTTGGCGGCAAGGGTATCGGCATAGGTGAAGATTGGCACGATACCAATATCATGAATTAATCCGGCCAGCATGGCGCGGTCTGGATCAAAGCCAGGGGTTTTATGCGCCAATACCATGCTAATGGCAGCCACATAACTACAGTGCTCCCATAATGCTTGCATTTTTTGACGAATATGCGGGGTTTTAGCCGTAAACACCGATTTTAAAGCTAATGCGGTAATAATATCTTGTGCGGCATTAAGACCCAGACGGGTTAACGCCTCTGGGCAACTTTCGGTTTTACGTCGGCCACAATACAAAGGACTATTGGCAATATGAATTAATCGCGCGGTAATACTGGGGTCTATTTGCACAATACGCGCAATTTGATTGATAGTGGTATGCGGATTATTGATAGCACGCCGAATTTTAACGGCAATATCTGGAATAGTAGGTAACACCAGAGTATCTGCCTGCAAAGACTGCAAACAATGCTGATAGACAGTATTATCGGTTAACGATTCGGCGGGTAGTAATTCAGCAATAGGCATTGCGCGGTGCTTTATTCGGGCAAAAGTAAAGTGTTTAGTTTAAAATTATAGCTTGCTTTCAATTTTAGATAAGACATGAACATTAACCAGACTGATGTTATCACATCGTTACACAGCATTAGGGATTATATTCGTTGGGGAGCTAGTCGTTTTGCTGAACATCAGGTATTTTTAGGGCATGGCACTTTAACACCCCTGGATGAAGCTGCAGCCATCGTTCTGCACACCTTGCATCAGCCTTATGATTTGGGCGATGCCTATCTGGACACGTTGCTTACCAGTACTGAACGCGAAGCCATTGTTAACTTGCTTATCCGCCGCGTCACAGAGCGTAAACCCTCTGCCTATTTAACGCATGAAGCACTGTTTGCCAATTTATCTTTTTATGTTGACGAACGCGTGTTGGTGCCGCGTTCGCCCATTGCGGAATTAATTACCGAACGATTTGCACCCTGGGTAGAAGAAGAACAGGTATTTAATATATTGGATTTATGTACTGGCAGTGCCTGCATTGCCATTGCCTGCGCGTATGCCTTTCCTGAAGCACACATTGATGCCGTGGATTTATCTGCCGATGCCCTGTCCGTTGCTGAAATTAACGTGGATAAACATCAGGTACAAGAACACGTAACACTTTATCAATCGGATTTATTTAGCGATTTACCTGTTACACCTTACGATATTATTGTCAGTAACCCACCCTATGTTAGCCGCGCGGAATGGGAAGGTTTGCCAGCCGAGTTTCATACCGAACCCGCCTTAGGGTTTAAAGGCGGCGAAAATGGTCTGGATCTGGTTATAAAAATATTGGTTAATGCTAAAGATTATTTAGCAGAAACGGGTATATTAATTGTTGAAGTGGGCAATAGTGCCGAAACCTTACAGTTACTTTTTCCTGATGTGCCTTTTTTCTGGCTGGAATTTGAACATGGTGGCGATGGAGTCTTTCTACTGACCGCCGAACAACTGGTTGATTATCATTCTTTATTTGTAAGTGCCTTATAAACATGTCTGGAAATAGCATAGGAAAACTTTTTACCGTTACCACTTTTGGCGAAAGCCATGGCCCTGCAATTGGTGCCATTGTAGACGGTTGCCCCCCCGGCCTGGCCTTGTGCGAAGCCGATTTACAGGAAGATCTGGACAGACGCAAACCGGGTACCTCTAGACACACTACCCAACGCCGCGAGGCTGATCAGGTTAAAATTTTGTCGGGTGTATTTGAGGGGAAAACCACCGGCACCCCGATTGGTTTAATGATAGAAAACACAGACCAGCGTTCTAAAGACTATAGCAAAATTGCCGACAATTTTAGACCTGGCCACGCAGACTATACCTATCAACAAAAGTACGGTTTTAGAGATTATCGGGGCGGTGGTCGCTCGTCTGCCCGCGAAACCGCCATGCGTGTGGCAGCAGGCGGTATTGCTAAAAAATACCTGTATGAACAATACGGCATACAAGTACGCGGATATTTATCGCAATTAGGCCCGATTAAAATTGAACACTTTGATTGGCAGGAAATTGGCAATAATCCGTTTTTCTGTCCGGATGCCAGTAAAGTGGCTGAAATGGAAAACTATATGGATGCCTTGCGTAAAGAGGGCGAATCCATTGGCGCAAAAATTGAAGTGATTGCCAGTTTGGTACCACCCGGTTTAGGTGAGCCTATTTTCGACAGGCTGGATGCGGATTTGGCACATGCGCTGATGAGCATTAATGCCGTTAAAGGTGTGGAAATTGGCGATGGCTTTGAGTGTATTAATACCAAAGGCACTAAGTTTCGTGATGAAATGACACCTAGCGGTTTTTTGAGCAACCACGCCGGCGGCATTTTGGGTGGTATATCCAGTGGCCAAGACATTGTTGCCCGTATTTGCCTAAAACCCACCTCTAGCTTACGCTTGGCGGGCCGCAGCATTAATAATCACGGAGAAGCAGTGGAAGTGGTGACAGAAGGTCGACACGACCCATGCGTAGGCATACGCGCTACACCCATTGCAGAAGCCATGGTGGCTATCGTGCTTATGGATCATTTATTACGCCATCGCGCACAAAATCTGCATGTAAATACGGGTTTGCCCAATTTACGTTAAATGAGCGTACCGTATTGGCGATTATCGGCATTTTATGCCTGTTATTTTGCCATTTTAGGTGCATTTTTACCGTTCTGGAGCTTATACCTGCAACAGAGCGGTTTTAATGCCAGCGAAATTGGCCAACTAACCGCGCTATTAGTTGCCACCAAAATTATTGCACCCAATCTTTGGGGCTGGATAGCCGATAAAAGCAGCAAACGGCTAAGACTGATTCGTTACACCACCTTTCTTTCTGCTTTGCTGTTTGCTGGCTTTCTGTATCAGGTTGATTATGCATGGTACGCCTATGTAACTGTCGGCTTTAGCTTTTTTTGGAATGCCTCGCTGCCGCAATTTGAAGCCGTTACCCTATTACACCTAAACGCCACCCCCCAGCATTACAGCCGTATCCGTTTATGGGGTTCTGTGGGTTTTATTGCTGCGGTATTGGGTATAGGCAGAAGTTTGGATTATTTTTCTATTGCCCATTTACCAGTGATTATTAGCATAATTATGGTATTAAATTGGATGATAGCGGTGATAACACCCGAAGCGAAAAGCATCCCCTTACTGCATACGCAGACTAAAATCTGGCAGGTAATTGGCCGAACAGAAGTGATTGCATTTTTGCTGGTGTATCTGTTATTGCAAATATCGCACGGGCCGTATTACGTGTTTTATTCTGTTTATTTAAAACAGCACGGCTATACCGCCACCGTAACCGGTTTATTTTGGGCGCTGGGTGTTTTTTCAGAAATTATTATGTTTATTCTGTTTGCACGCTTAGTTAAATGGTTTAGCTTGCGCACCTTATTGCTTGGCAGTTTAAGCTTAAGTGTGCTGCGCTGGACTATTATTGCCTATGAGCCTGATATTGCACCGCTATTGGTATTTGCGCAACTCTTACATGCGGCTACCTTTGGCGTGGCGCATGTGGTGGCTATTCAATTACTAAGCCAATATTTTGGCGACCATCACCAGGGCATAGGACAAGCCTTATATGCCAGTATCAGTTTTGGCATTGGTGGTATGCTGGGTAGTTTATACAGCGGATATTTTTGGGATAGTTTGGGGGCAATGCAAGTGTTTGTTATTGCAGCGCTGGCCAGCGGCTTGGCTTTAATTATTGCGTATTTGGCCGTGGGTAAAACCAAAAAACCAGTTTAAGGCGGGCAAGTTAAATGCTTAACGATTGACAGCAGGCCTTTTTAAGAATCTGCCTAAAACAAGCTGCTAGTGTATGGGCGGCACGTAATCTACGGCAAAATAGGATATAAGCACCCTATTCTACTAAACGCTAAACCGTTAACTTTACGCAAATGTATTAATCAAGCTACCTTTACTACCACTATGGCTGCCAGCCGAACTTACCTGATTGAGGGTTTGTACACTGGTTTGCACCGAATTTTGAGCGGGCGCAGGTGGTTGATTGTTTTTAACCTGGGTATTTGCTTGCATGTATTGCATAGCATGGGGTGAAACACTTGAGATTGTAGACATGGTAGTCTCCTGAAAGTGATTGATTAAACTGATGCTAGCTATGATACAGACTAACCAAAAATAATCATTAAGTATTAATGTGAAATTTGAATTGGCTCTAAAAAAGATTTGTAACGGGCCTGACGTTAGTTTATTAAAATTTGTCAATTTTCAAAATCAAAAATAAGGTACAAATTTAAAACCTGCTTAAGCTTGTAAATCCTATTAAATTGTACAGGTATGAGCCATATGATTTAAACAAATGGCTAAACAGAAATAAGCGCAGGTATAAAATGTATACCTGCCACTTTATTGTGTTAGTTACCGTTTTGATTGTCTGCGGTTCATCCCCACTGGCGTGGGGAACACATTGCTTTCTCTTCCTGACCATTGATCAGAGCCGGTTCATCCCCACTGGCGTGGGGAACACATCAGCGTTTTCGCTAAACGTGATAACTTTTGCGGTTCATCCCCACTGGCGTGGGGAACACTATAAAGTCAGCACGGTTATATGTATTGATTGCGGTTCATCCCCACTGACGTGGGGAACACATCAATTCAACAACCTATCACAGTTCGATAAACGGTTCATCCCCACTGACGTGGGGAACACTTCCGCCGCGTAGCGATAAAGGTTTCGACAGTCGATTCATCCCCACTGGCGTGGGGAACACTTAAGCGATTTTATTCTGCTCTGTTGTAAGGGCGGTTCATCCCCACTGGCGTGGGGAACACGCAACGCATTTAATGCCATGGGTTTTGGCAATCGGTTCATCCCCACTGGCGTGGGGAACACACCAAAATACACCACCGCCGTTCCATCATGCTCGGTTCATCCCCACTGGCGTGGGGAACACCGCGCCCCATATCTGGGAATTTAGTTCAATGCCGGTTCATCCCCACTGGCGTGGGGAACACATATAGCGTACAAAACGGGGTATTAGTACCAACGGTTCATCCCCACTGGCGTGGGGAACACGTTATTAGCCGTCATATTTTGCGCGGCCTGTGCGGTTCATCCCCACTGGCGTGGGGAACACGTTAATGTAATAATCAATACCATTATAAGTGCCGGTTCATCCCCACTGGCGTGGGGAACACTCCACACGCAGATACCCCCACATCAAAACCTGCGGTTCATCCCCACTGGCGTGGGGAACACTCCACACGCAGATACCCCCACATCAAAACCTGCGGTTCATCCCCACTGGCGTGGGGAACACGGTGATTACGCCGGTACCGCTTCGGCTGCTTGCGGTTCATCCCCACTGGCGTGGGGAACACACTGGTGTCGTTCGTTGTCCAGTTCCACACACCGGTTCATCCCCACTGGCGTGGGGAACACCACAGTTACGATTTAATGCAACTATTTTTTAACGGTTCATCCCCACTGGCGTGGGGAACACTAGTGAATTATCATGAATACAGTCTGGAGTTACGGTTCATCCCCACTGGCGTGGGGAACACCAGCCTAGTTCCCGGATACGTTCCCATAAAAGCGGTTCATCCCCACTGGCGTGGGGAACACCAAAAACGTGTTACAGGGGCGATAGAATGATGCGGTTCATCCCCACTGGCGTGGGGAACACACCCTAAAAAGGTATGGATGGAGTTTGGTTGCCGGTTCATCCCCACTGGCGTGGGGAACACGGGTTATTGCAAAAGCAGCACTAATGCCCACACGGTTCATCCCCACTGGCGTGGGGAACACCAAAATAAGCATTAGCCTGTACCGTTCCAAAGCGGTTCATCCCCACTGGCGTGGGGAACACTCTTTTCCTTAAAAAAGGATGTGTAATTGAGTCGGTTCATCCCCACTGGCGTGGGGAACACAGGTACGCGGGTGGTATTTCTAAAACAATAGGCGGTTCATCCCCACTGGCGTGGGGAACACATTGCAGTAAAATGAATAACATCCGAATGTTACGGTTCATCCCCACTGGCGTGGGGAACACGAAAAGTTTGTTAACCATCTCTTGGCCCATTGCGGTTCATCCCCACTGGCGTGGGGAACACCCACGCATTTCAGACGGCACTTGTAATGGTGGAGGTTCATCCCCACTGGCGTGGGGAACACTTTTGATCAGTTCCGCCTAATTCCACATCCGCTTGGTTCATCCCCACTGGCGTGGGGAACACACTAATCATAACCGATTGTTAGATAAACAGAAATAGTCCTGTTAAATTTCTACCAATTTTTACATCCATTTCCAAATTGTTAAAGAGCCTAGTTTTCATCATCTTCTACAGGATAAAACGACACAAGTTTTAAACCATCCAACTCAACAGGCAAACGCCGATTCTTGCCTAAAGTCTTAAAGTCAAAACCCGATTCAGTATTAGTTGTCCAAGCCATAACAGCATTGCCATCCTCAATACCTTGTTCAATTTGCGACCAAATTACATCCCGAACTTTAACGGATAAATCACCAACATATACACCGGCACGAATTTCTATCAACCAAACAGCAAGGCGTCCACGTAACCTTGGTGGTACATTTTCAACTACGATGACCAACATCACCAATGTTCTCCGTATTAGGGATTGCGGGAGCAATTGCTTCTTCAAACGGTTTAGGTAATTCTATTTCACCAGCTGATAAGACTTCTTCGATAGTTGGAATAATTTTTTTAAGAATTTTTGTTTGCCGAAAAATATCCCGACACATCAACCTTACTTCTCTTTCTGGATTAGGATAGTTTTTAGCGGCAACTTTGAATGCATGAGGAATAATGTCATCAAATTTAAACAAATCGGCAATGTCGTATACAAACGAAAGGGGTTTACCAGTGTGAATAAAACCAATAGCAGGCGCATATCCTGCGGCAAGCACAGCCGCTTCTGAAATACCATATAAACAGGCAGTTGCGGCACTAATGCAGCGGTTGGCTGCATCGCTATTATCCCATTGGGTTTGATCATAGTTGCGACCTTTCCATTCAATACCCGCCTGTTTAGCCAGTAACTGATATAGTTTTCTGACTCTAGCACCTTCAATGCCGCGTAACTGTTCCACGCTACGCCGTTCTGGCGGCTTTTCTCCAAATCTGATTTCATACATTTTGCGAACTACTTTCAAACGTGCCGCATCATCAAGCGCCAGTTTTGCCTGATATAACAAACGGTCCGAACGTGCACCACCGGGTTGACCAGCGGCATATAAACGTACCCCTGCCTCGCCTACCCAAACCAGCAAAGTACCTGCCCTAGCTGCCAATGCTACAGCATGATGAGAAACCCTCGTGCCAGGCTCCAACATGATACATGCAATACTACCAACCGGAATATGTGTGCGGACACCCGTTTCGTCTATCACCACAAAAGCACCATCTTTTACATCAATCTGGCCTTTTTCGACAAAAACCATTGATACGCGTTCTTTCATTGCAATTGGCTTTAGTGGGGGGAGCATTTTAGTCCTTATTTTGGGAAGCCGCGACTAGGCAGAGGCTCAACGATTTAAATCTTGCATTAACATGCGGAAGCCATAACAATATATTGCATTCAAAAATAGATTTAATCTTACTCGCGCAAAATACGCTGTATCAGCAAACTTTGCATATCGCGTCTTCCATCAAGTATGGCATGGACAATAATTTTATCGGCAACTGTTTCATAAATGATCCGGTAAGGTTTTTCAATAACTTGTCGATACTGCCGAATGCCTAAAGCTAACAATTCCTTAGGGATACTGCCTCTGTCTGGAAATTCTGCTAAATTGTTTACAGTAGATTCCAAGCCATCAATGATCTTACTCGCGACATGGTCACTGACTTCGCATAAGTAATAATGGTTTATATCCAGCAAATCGGCCAACGCTGCTTCAGAGAGAACAACCTCAAGCATCATGCTAGCCCGCGCTGCACTCTCAATTGGCTAAAAGCATCAGCACTGGAGACAGTCTTTCCTAGACTAACTGCTTGCTGGCTTTGGGCAAGTATTTTCAACAAGGCTAAGCTGTCTTGCAGTCGTTCATACTCGGTAACAGATTGAACAACCATGGTAGCTTCTCCATTTTGTGTAATGACCATTGCTTGACCGGAGGCTTTTAATTCCAAAGCAACTTGCGCGGCATTTGCCTTGAGATAGCTAATCGGTTTAATGTTTTTTGATAAATTCATAGTGTTCTCACGTATTTTGAATATACCTAAATATAAACTAAATTTGGTTTAATTTATATCTTTGCTAAAGATAGTAGGCCACAGCCGAAGGCTTTGGCGGGGCCTATGCCTTGCTTAACTTCGTAATTAAAGGCTTCGGCATCTGTAACAGTAAGTATCCCATCAAACATCACCGTCTGTATTTTTCCGCTTCGGCCTTCCTTGGCTTTACGGAAATACAAGACCGGTTCCGGCTGCATGATTAGCGTATCCAGTTGTGCAAAGGCTTGAAACTTGCGTTCCAACCAAGCCTGTTGCTGATCTTCGTGCAACAAAGGTACACGCACAGTTTTAGTGAATGTTTTGCCTTTTTTCTCGACGGTGCCTTTGCTACTGTCTTTTATAGTTTTAATAGGATTAGCTCGCAGCCTGAAACGCAACCGCTGACCATTTTGAACATTCAGAACATATTCGCGCTCGGCAAGCAATGCCGGGCTTTGTTCATTGCTTTGCGGCTGAGTGGTCGATTGCATCAATACCTCAGCGCCAATACCTTTTTGCATTTGCTCAACACGAAAAAGAAAATCACGATCCGCTTCTTCGCAATCTGGAAATAAACGCCATAAAGCTTGATGCAGCTGATAGGTATTCTGGGCTTGCAGCCAGGAAATATGGATTTTACTCAGGTACATGCCGTTCTCCTGTACTTGTCGTCATAAACACGATACGGCTGGAAAATTGCCGGGGTTGATGAATAATGGGTACATCGCGTTTTTTTAAAGGTATTGCCCCTGTACTATCTTCTTCACTATAGATGGTGCCTTGATTATTACCCACTTGCGCCAATGCAGCTAACGCTGATTCTGCTATGCACTGAGATTCAAACAAAGGCCTAGCCAACGGACAACTACGCCGTCCCAATACCGGCGTATAAATAGGTTTTTTAACCGCCTGAGCAATGTCAGCCAGTGAAACGACGGCACCGGCATTATTCCACACGGCAACGGTATAACAGGCATCTTGCCAATATTCGCGCCAAGTCTGAATGGTGTCGTGGTTTTTCAGGCCGTGATAATCTTCTCTGGCATTTTTGACGGTGTGATAGTCAGTCATTTTCTGAGTAGCAATCCTCTTATGTGTTTTCTTATCGAACACTGGGTCTACCCGCACCGCAAACAACACACTACCTGCCAATGCTTGTTGCTGTTTTTGGTCTGCACGATCAATGCCTAAGCAGGCACCCAGTAAGCCGAGTAAAGCACTCCGTCCGGGAAAGAGTTCGGAAGGCCTTAAACCCTCAAAACTCTCCCGTCCCCAAGCCTGCATCGGGCCGTGCAGTATTAAGATTAAATGTTCTCTCATGACGTCTCTTCCGGTTAGGCTTGACCGTTGTTTCTTAGCCATCTTTCAAGCTCAGGCAGCGTTGACTTAGTTAATACTCCAGTCGGTAATACCACGCTATCCAATGCAAATTCGGCGCAACGCTCAATCAATCCATAACCGCGATGCACTTTATCCCAATAGCTATTCAGTTCATTGATTGAGGGTTCCCTAAATCCGCCTTTATTGTCGGACTGGATTGGTTTTTCAAACGCATTAGCCAAAGAAATCGGTTGATGGGAAAATCCGACCAATGCCACATCGGCGAGATTATGTGCGGCGAAACTTTGTTGCTTGGCGCTAGGCACTTCGGTAGCCAACATGTGTAAAACATGTGCAGCAATGTCTAATGCTTTAGTTCTACTATCGACTGTTTCATCAGATTTCATGTCGGATAATAAACCGAGATTGACCTGTAACTGTTTAAGGTTAAGGCTGGCATAACGATAAAAAACACCGGATGAAAACTCTTGAGTACCCAGGTGTGCAGAACCCAGGGCTTGCAAATCATCAACAGCTGTAAACCAGTCGATGTCTGCATCAACAGCATGAGTGGTAATGGCGTGGGCGACAGCTAAAGCACCATCAATTTTACCGACTTCACTCATTAAACCTGATGTTGCCATGCGACCCGACAAGGCAATATCTAAGCCATTTGCTATTGCTTGCCGAAATGCTAGACCGTCTTTTTCGATCAACTTTTGTAATTTTTTTGCATCAACGCCATCTAATTCCAATTTCTTGATTTGATCACAAAAATAAGCAATTTCCTCTATAACCCAAGAAGCAACGGCATCGTCTTTAGCATTGTCTACACTAGTATCTTTACCAGAAATATAGTCGATGGCTTGTATGATAAGTTGTTCATCGTAGCGGTCGGATAATGCGGCAACGGCTTGATGTTGGAAATCGGCCAAATGATTGGTACGCACACTGGGTGCGCCTAAATGCTGGTGATAATAATCACTAGTCCGCATGGTCCTTTTTAAGCTCTGACTTGAAACCCGAACACGACGCTTACCGCCAAAAATAGCTGACTTCTGCATGTTCATATCGTCACGATTCAAACAGGATGGGCTATGAGAAATCAGGATGTGGTAGTTGATAAAATTTTCGTTCATGGTTTGGATTCCTTGTGTTAAGCTGAGGCTTTTGGTTTAGTGTTTTGATAATAGAAGAAATCTTCCAGTAACTGGCGTTTAGCTTGGTCATTCCAGTAATACAAAGTCTTCGCGGTCGACAGCCAATCCAGCGTCGGATTAGCTTGTTTCAATAATCGGCGCAATTGAATTAAGTCATTGGGTTCTTGCGAACGTATCACCATGAACAAACGTTTTTCGTTAATATCCGCTTTAGCCAAGGCCTTACCTAATGAATGGTCACCTTCCCGATTTTTGATGTGGGGCAAGCAAAACAACAAGCGTTGCATACTTGGATAGGCTCTTTCAGTGTGCAACACACGGTAAAAAGCGGGGACTTCAATCAAATCAGAGGGATTCATGACTCGTTTTAATTCTGCTTGCGGACCCGGTTTTAATGCCTGATAGCGTTCATATAACGCCATAAAATCAGGTGTTTTATTCTTTTCCTCGCTCATAGTGTTTCTCCTTGGGGTTCCAGTTCATTAAAAGATTTATGTAAAGACCGTCTTGCTAATGCCAAGGCTTTTAGCATTTTCGGTTCTTGCCTGTAAGACTCTGTGGCCTTGTTGAACAAATCTATAACAATGTCTTTTAGCTGCTTATTTAATGTTCGCAATTCATCCTGTGATGCTTCAAATTTAATAGCCGCCAAACTGTTATGCATCAAGTTTTCAGTTTGTTGGTAATAGACGGTTTCAACAGGATCACAAAGATTGACACCGGAACCGTTCACTTTGTCCTTAATGCCAACAGCAAACAGGTACAACGCTTTTCTTAATGCTGTTTTGTATGCTAAACCGTCGGTAATAATCTGTTGAATCACATTGCCATGCTCAGCCCAGCCTTGCGCCAAGCTAAATAACTCATGGCGACGCTCCAATACAGTTGCCTGATTATTGCGATAACCACCGATAATCAATTGAATCTTATCTGTCACCATAAAGGTTCTGGCTTGCTGAATAACTGGCGCGGTTTGCTGACCTTCTTTATCGTTTTGCTGATCAACCACCAGCCGACTCATGTGCGTCCAAGTTGGTGCCGTGGTAGTAAAAGAAGGAAACTTTTCTTCTCTTTCACCTTTTTTAACAGTAAAAATCCGAGCCGATAACGGGTGTGGCCAGATACCTTCTACCGTGTAGTTAAACTTGGCTTTATTAAAACCGTTATAAACTGGTCCGTGACATCCGCAGCAACTGCAATTAGCCGAGAATTTAGAAGGCAACAGTTCAAAATAAGCAGGTTGCCATAACAAACCGCGATTCAGCCCAATTCTGGAAGCCGGTATTTTTGTATCGGCTTTTATTCTGTCCAGATAATTGGGTAGCTGTTCTTTGGTCGCTGAGTACCAAGGCATGACGGATTCTGCCATATCTTCAGTCAACACATTCAACCAGAGTGTTTCTCTAAGCGTACGCCCGTTAATCAAGATCGTAATCGGCGTACTACCGCGCAAACTACCTTTAAATCCACCGCCCATGCTCGGACAATTATTAGCTACATTGAATAACGCAATAGCCGCGCAGCCGCCGCATAAAGCTTCAGCCAACCCATGAGGATTGACAAAGGCTTTGTTGGTACCATCAGCAACCCCGGCCAACAACTTATCCATTGGGGTCGGCTGCGTCGATTTTACACCACGTATTTGCATGAACGGCGTTTCCGGGTGACCCAAATCAAACCAATCCATTTTTCCTTTGCAAGCACCAGTATAAACTTCAGGCGTTATCGGTTCTTTAACGAATTGGCCTAGTGCCTTTTTATCTTTAGGGATAAATAACACTTGGGTAATGGCACATAGGAGCTGCAAGCAGGCCAGTTCCATATCGTCACGCGGCAAACAAAGTTCGCCAGTTTGTTCGCCACAAAGTAGTTGCTGCATGCTGATTTTTTGATGGCTACCTTGATGTTGAATCGGTATCCAGGCATCAGTTAATAAATTAAAACGCATACTAAACCACCATTTATTTTTTCCAAATTACAGATAACGCAACAAATAAAGCCAATACTGCAACTGCCATTGCTGTCGTATTATTCAAAGCTTCAACAAACTTTTCCCAATCACTAGGCACCATTAAAATCTCCAAATCTAAAAGATGTGGATCACTATACGCCAAAAATTATTTATTACAAGCTATTTAGTTTAAAGTAATATAAAATTTTAAGGAAAGTAAAATTTAAAAATTCATGTTAAAATTTGATCTGTTCCCCGTATTCACGGGGATAAACCACTATTCAGTTTTAAGTTAACATCTGAAATAAACTGTTCCCTGAAACCTCAGGGCTTGTGCGGAGGCTAAGCCTCCGCATTTCCTTGTGTTCGTGCCACTCTACTAAACCCAGCCTTAGAATTATAAAAATATAAATAACTACTTTCCTCTGCACTTAGGCATTCACCACTACCAATTTGCATGGCAAGCCAAATAAAACCGTCTTTATCGGTCCCTGGCAACCTGCCATGATCGCCCCAGTATTTTGGTACGGCAACACTGTTTAGATTTATGGATTCCAAGCGGTCACTTTCATCCAGCGTGTCTATCTGTTGACCGCTTAACAAACACGGTTTGCCCTGAGTATTGGTATAAAAAGGTGTTAAGTTCAGGCACATGTCGCCATCGCGGGTTAGCGCAGAAACATGGCTATCATTGTCTGAAAGCTCATTCATGTTACTGGTAATCAGTTGCCTAGCCGTCATTTGGCTGGCATCTCGATCTATTTCGTAGGCTTCGTAGCTTTTCTGCACCCAATCCGGCTCATCCTCCGCCCAAGCTTCTTCACTGTAAACCAGTTCAATCCAATCCCTATAAGCATCAGGAAAGCTGACTTGAGATTCGGTTTTTTGTTCAGCTTGTTGCAAACATTGCTGAGTCCGCCACAACACCCGACTATTGCCATAAATTAGTTCATGCAATTCATAATCGTTTTCTGTAGGCAATAACACGGTGCAAACCGGATTTTTATAGTGTTCTGGCCTATTGCGCAGATGACGGTGTAAACGACCCATGCGCTGAAAAAGCAAATCTACCGGACAAAGTTGGGTAACCATCCAATCAAAATCCAGATCAAGCGATTGTTCAACCACTTGAGTAGCAATCAGCAAATGGCCTTTACTTCTGGCATCTGCCGGGGCGGGTTCCGCACCAAACAGATTGAGAACGGTGCGTTCTTTTTGTTGACGGTCTGCAAAGATAAAGCGGGAATGAAATAGTAATAGCTGATCTTCGCTGAATCGGTCGTCTTGTTCGATTATAACTGATACTTGCTGATAAAGTTGCTGTGCAACCGCGACGATATTACAGACTAGGCAGACTTGTGCACCCAGCACTACCGCGTCAAGTAAATGTTGGATGAAGTCTACATCAGGTAATAAATGGGGTGTTTTGATTAGCTCCACCTGCACCGATGTTGGCTTGGGTTGTTGTTCGCGCAGAGCTAACAAATCGAAGGTAGCAGTTTGTCCAAGACTACAATGGGTGATCAACGGATAGTTCTTGTTCGGAGTGACTAATTTACTACCCCAGGATTCTGCCAACTGGGCTTTTTGTTGAAACGGTAAAGTCGCTGACAGTAAAATAGCACTACCTCCGGCAAGGCGCTGTTGCTCCAGAACCGCGTCCAATAAGCCGTACATATAGCTATCATAAGCATGAACTTCGTCGATAATCAAAACGCTACGACCAATACCGAAGCCGCGCACAAACTTGTGCTTGACGGGTAGCACCGACACCAGAACTTGATCGACAGTACAAACGCCAATTTGACCGAGAAATACCCGCTTGCGGCTTTGCGCTAACCAATTGCCGCATTGCACCCAAGCTTCTTCATAGCCCTGAGCCGTATGCGGTTGGCAAGCCTGCTTCAAGTCAATGAAATTCTGTTCGTATTTCGCCCGACCATGTGCAAGCACCACATTGGTTTGATTGTCAAATAGCAAAGGCGCTGCCATTTCCAAACGTTTTAACATCGCATTAGCGGTGGCCTGAGTTGGCAAGGCAAACACAATGCTGTCAGCCAGGCCCAATGCCAATAGTTGCCATGCGTATGCCAAAGCGGTTTCGGTTTTACCCGAACCTGTAGAGGCTTCGATCAAGGTTAAACCTGGTATTTTAGGCAAATCTTCAACCAGACATTGCACTTGTCGTGGCGAGTTACCATTCAGTAACTTATCAATAGTTTGATAAGACCTGATTTGGCTGATGACACCCGCTTCTTGTAGGGTAGTTTTCGCTATATCCAATCGACTTTTATACCACTTCGATAAATCATCGCAAGATTGGTCGTCATAAAAAAATCGTGCGGATGATCCCAACCAATCACATATTGAACAAAATCCTGCCAGCATCGTTGCAGATGTTTGAGAGTTTTTTGTAACGGTGAGCAATGGCGGTGTATCATTTAACGACAATTCGGCTGGGACAAGAAACAACAGCTCAACAACTTTAAGCCATTGCTGCCGTGCTTCTTTGAGTGTGTCCAGTATTTGCTGTGAAGCACTATGCAGAGAGTACTTTAAATTGTCTTTTTCGTAATCTTGCGGTATAGCACCATGATGACCGACTACTGGCGCTAACCAACTATACCATGCTAGCCAATCTTCGTTATCGTCGAAGCAGAAGTCACCTTCTCCTGACGAAAAGCGTTCCTTTAAATCTTGATAAAACCAATAAAGTCCAGCCGGGCCATGGTAATACTCTTTAATCGATAGTCCATTCAGTTGAATGGGCATTGAACTTACTTCAGTATTGACGACTTCCCAAACTTCCGGCGCTTTACGCTGAAAACGCAGATCGAACTTTCCGTAATCGTGCAAAGTAACAAAAAATAACAGCCAAGCTCGAGCCTGTTTTTCATTTAGACCTGCAATCCCAATAAAGCTACGTCTAATATTGAAACTTTGTTTCCACCAAACATCCGCCACCGCAGCCACATCCAAACAATGATAAGGGAGCAAATGATAGGCTGGCCCTTGTTCCTGATCTGCATGGGCTTTGCCCCAGTAACGATAATACTGTGGATTCATTTAAAATGGCCTGTTGGTTTATGTCAATCGACTCTAACGAATATGTTAATACAAAACACAGAATACTAAAATGCAAGTAAACGCTCTGCACTTGGTGTAGACTATATACCATTACTTTATTGTCATGCAATAAAAATATGCATATAAACTTTCTTTCCATATATTCATGATCCACCCAACCGAAGATTTCCTTAAATGGGATATACGCCAACGCCTTACTTTACTGGAAGCAACAGTCTTCTGGACGGGCGAACTGATAACAGGCTTTTTAACCTCGACCTTTTCTATCAGCCGTGTGCAAGCCACCAAGGATATTGCGCTTTACATATCGTTACGGCCCGATAATCTACGTTATGACCGCTCTTTAAAACGCTATCTCATTACCGAGAAATTTGTTCCTTTATTAATTACAGGAAGTCCGCAAGAATGTTTGCAAGTTTTACAAATATCGCAATCTAGTTTAGCGCCTATTGTTACCTTAATGAGTAATCTGCCGGCTATTGAGGTGCTAAGCCCTCCCACACGGCATATAGATTTAAACGTGTTACGCCCGGTGTTGCAGGCTGCTCGATTTGGCTTGACTATACAAATGGTTTACCAATCTATGTCTAGTACTGAGTTTAAAACTCATTTAGTTTTACCGCAAACATTGGTATTTGATGGTTGGCGCTGGCATATGCGGGCTTTTAGTTATTCGCATGAAAACAGTTTTCGTGATTTTGTATTAGCGCGTATCCATCAGGTTACATTGTTGAACAAGCCATCAATGCCCTGCCCTACAGATACTTTATGGAAAACTGACTTAAGCGTGGTTATTGGCCCACATCCAGGCTTAAATAAAAATCAACAGTACGCAGTTGAGCGTGATTATGGCATGGTCAATGGACAGCTTACCAGTACGGTACGCGCGGCATTGTTGCCTTATTTTTTATTGGCAATGCGTATTGGTAAAGACGATAGGCAGCGCGAGGCCATGGTTCAGCAAATTGTGTTGCTTAACCGCGAAGCATTAAAGCCTTATATTGCTTTTTAGCCAACCTGAACATTCTTAGATTACACCGTAATGACAAAGCCATATTCGAACGTATTGCACTTTATTACCTTATGTAGTTTTTAATACCTAAAATATGCAAGGTTAATTTATAATCTTGGCGGACAGCCATTTCTAAGGCAAAAATTATCCGTTTTCTGCTAATCCACATTTGGAAAACCACCATGTCTACTACCCAACTGATTTTACTGCTGGTTTTTATTCTGTTTCTGTCTGGTTTTCGTATTGTTAACGAATACGTCAGAAGTGTTGTGTTTCGATTAGGTCGTTTTCAAAGTATAAAAGGTCCTGGTTTGTATTGGATTATCCCTCTCATTGAATGGCAAAAAACTATAGATATGCGGACGCGGACTGTTACTGTGGAACGGCAGGAAACCATCACCAAAGATAGTGTAACTGTAAAAGTAGACGCGGTATTGTGGTATCGGGTTACAGATGCCGAAAGAGCTGTTATCGCGGTGGAGAACTACAGTTTGGCCGTGCATCAAATTGCACTGACCAGTTTACGCAATATTATTGGTCAACACTTATTAGACGAAGTATTGAAAGAGCGCGATGCAATCAATCAGGCGCTAAGAAACATTGTGGACAGTTCTACTGAAGCCTGGGGCGTTAAAATTGAAATGGTGGAAATGAAAGATGTAGAAATACCAGAAGCCATGCAACGTGCCATGGCCCGCGAAGCAGAGGCGGTTAGAGAGAAACGTGCAAGGCTTATTAAAGCTGAAGCGGAACAGGAAGCCGCCGCAAAACTTAGCGATGGTGCCAGACAAATTGCCGAAAACCCCATTGCTCTGGAGTTGAGAAGAATGCAAATGATAGCCGAAGTCGGTGCCGAACAGAATACCACCACCATTGTATTAATGCCTTCTGATTTTGTTAATTTGGCGGGTGAGTTGGCGGGGATGTTGCGTAAGAAATCGGTGGGTAGTTAGACTATTTTGCTCAGGAGAGCCTTGTCGAAGGCTGAAGGGTTAAGCCAATCATGGTTCGACAAGCTCACCACGAACGACTTAATTCGATGCCATTGCGCAGGTTGAGCTGTGCTTTTAAGATCACACTGATTATTGAGCCGTCATCCTCTATCCCCAAAAACAGTTTACCGCCTTGAAAATTAGCCATTGCCACTACTTCCCTAGCGAGTTGTTCTGGGCGAATATCGTCGCGCTTAAACTCAATGCCTGAGTTTTCGCCATTAGCAATAATTTATAATAATTCTGTTTTAAGCATGTTCAGTTAAGTCTTACAGGTATTTTGCGCCGAATAACCGCCTTGAAAGTATTACCCTCACGATCATCAATAAAATCAATGTCAGAATAAGCCTGTGTGGCCCGCAAAATTCCACTACCAAGCCCGCGGTAAGGCAATATGCGTGGTGCAAAAGAAGCGATGATGGGATTTCTGACATTCGAGTTACCCAGCTTGATATTTTCAATAGTCAAATTATTGGGTAAGTGGCCTGGGCTAATTATTTCTACTCGATCAGAAAACACCAGTATTTTTACAGGTGCTGAAACAAAATAATCTCTATGGATCAAGGCATTGGCGATTAATTCTTCAAATACTATTCGGGGTATTTCAGGTTCGCCTAAGGAGTTAACACCCTGCTCATTCTGCTGATAATGCAGATTGCTCAAGACAAAAGCAAGTGATTTTTGGAAAACATCCGACATCTTGCCATCTATATCCTGGCTATCCAGGTAGTTAGTATCAGCTATATTCTGGCCTGGAAAAGCTACTGCTTTAACCACAAAAATAGGCAAGCGAAACTGCGGTTTTTTTGCAAATAACAAAGTCCCACAAACATTCAGTTGATTTGCTCTCATCAAGTTCATATTTTCCATTAGCTTAGCTAATGAAAGCGTTTGCACTGCCAAAGGTTCTCCAACAAATTTCTCAAAAAACGACTCAAAAAACTCGTTATCGACATCCCCAGCAGACGTGCCTTGTACAGGTATTTCATCAGCATGCACTAAGGCAGCGGCTTGATACATACGCTGCATTTCTTCTCTAGCGGTCACTTTTCTTTTATCAGCGCCACTTTTTACCCAAATGAAGCCCTGATTATCCATGTAAGGTTTACTGATACCCTGATCTAGCCTAACAACCACTACCATACCATCAGGCATGGCTATATTTTCAGTAATTGGATTAATGGGTGGACGAACTGACTGACTGGCCGCATTAGAAATTAACTGATTGAGCCTAGCCATGTCGGTAGCGCTTAAACCGGAAATTGCGCCATCGTCACTCACACCAATGATCAACCAGCCACCTTGACTATTACTAAAGGCAACCATTTCCGCTGCTACCGCATCAACGTTTCTAAAATCGGCTTTAAACTGGTGTCGACTATCCTCGCCATTGGCTATTATGCTTAGTAATTCTGTTATTTCCATGCTTCATACACCTGTTTACGTCTCTCGAAAGCTTCTGCACCACCTTCCATAATCCTTACGATCTGCTGTTGAATGTTGGCACAATCAATACTGCCAGTTATTGTAACTACTCGCTCATCCACATAACTGCATGCTATCACCTGTTCAGCATCACCCAACACCGGAATATTGGCATTATGAGTAGCAAAAATAAATTGCGTTTCCGGTTTAAGCGCACGTATCAATTTAATTACATCATCATATATTGTTTGGTTATCCAGGTCGTCTTCCGGTTGGTCAATAATCACAACATCGTTGTCACGCTGGCTTAATACAAACAGCATCAAAGCTGACGCCCGCTGCCCCAGTGAATGCTGTGCCAATGCCTTACCGTGATATTCAATTGTGTAAACATTTGGCACTTGCCAGGTTAACAACGTAGCGAGATTATTTTCAAAGTATTGGCTAAATGTTTCAAATGCGCCACCTAAAATCTGATTAGCTGCTGACATATCCCGCCACATGGCACCAAAATCACTGTATTCATTAATGACGCTTTGTAAGCCTGCTTCTCTGATACGACTACCACGAAACAAATCTTGAAGGAATTTAAGCATGGCATCCTTATTCGCCTTAAACGCTGGCACAATTTTCAATGGGGAATCTATCTCATTAATACTGGCCACAATGTGCTCTATGGCACGATATTCTTCCAGCCAAACATCATTCAATTTTGCAAATTCACCCTCCAGCGATTTTTTCAACTCAGTGTATTGTTGCTCACTCTTTTCCAATGCATTCAGCATTTGCTCAGCCTGATCCAACCACTGTTTTAATTCGCGAAACTCTTGCGGATTAATCGCTTGTGCACCTGCTTGTTGCAATTCGCCAGCCAATTTACGTTCAATTTCAGCAAACTCTTCTTTTAAGGTCTGCTTGTTACGTATAAATTGGGAAAATTTTTGCTGCAATTCTGAAACAAGCGGCTGTCCCTGAGTAGATATCTGTTTAATGGTATCTAATCCTTGTAGAATTTTGGCAAATATCGCAAAAAAATCCACAAAAAACGCCTGATTATTGGCTGACTTATACAAGGCTTGATTATTTAATTCATCTTCAACAGTCGCAATAAATCCGACTAGTTGGTCGAAATAATTCTGAACCTCTTGTATCACTTGCCCCGCTTTACGTTCGTCCCGGTCAAAATCAATTTGCTTTTGCAGCTTTTCTTCTACAGCATGTTTCTGATAAAACTTTAATTTATACTCAGCATCCATTTTTTTTTGCAGCCACTCCTGCTTTTGATCCGCTGCACGCTTCAGGCGTTGTATCTGAACAATGCTGTCTAATACGGCCTGTTGTGCTAACGCAATTTTTTGCCTGACTGGTATCAAGGCTTCGCCGACCAGTTTTTCGATCAAATCTTTTTCGAATCCAGCACCAGTACTGGAGAGGTCTTTCTGACCAAAATAGATGGGTTTATACAATACCGTTTCCCGTATGGAAACACCGGGTTGCAATTGTTCATTGACATAGACATCCGGACGCTCACCCAGTATACGGCGTATTTGATAGGGTTGACCGCGACGATCAACCGCATCTATGGTGATTTTGCCTCCACTACGTAGCAAGTGCTTAACCAAGCCTTCCTTATATTCGATATCCGATGCCTTATCGCCAAACGGAATATTAAGCGCATAACGTATGCCCTCTAAAACTGAGGATTTGCCACTGCCCCTTATACCTATTAAAATGTTCAGTTCCGGTGAGAAACAAATTTCGGTGCCACCCAATGCGCCTGCGCCTTCAAAACTTATTTTTTTGATATAGGAATGCTTATATTTACGCAAGCTGTTAGCGACCCGGTTAGGATAGTCGCGCAAAGCAAATTTGACTGCCGCTAAACTAAAATCCCCCAATTTTAAATAAGTCGCTTGCTTGCGGGCACCCATATCAGCAAAGTTTTTGGCATCACAACCCTCAACATCCGCAGGATAATAATTGTTCAAAGCCTGTACTATTTTCGAGCGTTCATCACGGCTACGTACTTTTTGAAAACCGAGGATTCTGCGTCTTACGGTTTCGTTTTCAAATAAATCTTGTATTCGACCAACTGACAAGCCCCCCCACAGACCATTGGGTGCTTCTACATGCGCAAAAATTAAAAAATAATCTTTGTTCAACTTATCTAATTCCCGCACGGTTTCGACAATATTATGATTTGAACGCGCGTATTCCTGCTCGAAATTGGTCTGTCCGGCAAAGGTAACTTCTAAAAAACTTTGGATATAGTTACTCTGAGTATCATTGTCTATCCACTCATCGGCAAACACCACTAAGGTATGAATACCAGCTTGCCCATCATTGATTGACAGTTCCACCCCAGGTAGCAAGCCAATACCCGCTTTACGAGCAGCATTACGGAGGACTTTGAATTCTTGTTTATCGAATTTATTATGATTAGTAATCACGCCTAGTTGTATGTTTGCAGTAACCAGAGCGGAAACATACTCTTTTATGTACTCATTATCCGCACCTGGATAGCTAAATTCTTTATCCGCGCGGGTGTGCAGATGAAAGTCGGCTTTTAACCAACGGCTACCATAGCTAAATACATCATTTGCCATTTGCAAACTCCCTATTTTCGGTTGCGGACTTATTCGATGACGTTTTAAGCAAACGCGTTTTACCTGTCAATAATTCCTGCATCATACCTTGTTTGATGTGGCGGGTTTTGCTTAAGCGTTGTTGCAGGGTTTGGATTTCGGTATCCATGTCGGATTGGATGATGGGTTGTTCTTCTTTTGATGGAAATGGAAAATCTATTGCATCTAGACAATTAAACTGCTTTTGAGCTGAACCGCCTTGCGGCACCACAATCATGCCGTGCGGATCACCTCTGTATTTATCGGATACATACTTCATAAACAGCAAGGTTAAAACATAATCTTTACCCCCGCGCAATTTGTCGCAACCAGCCCACAGCAATGAGGATAATTCGGTTTTTTTAATTGCCATTTAGCGGAGTTTTCCCGATATTTTGTATTCGTTGTGTTCCGATAGAGTAAATCGGTATTCAGACCAATGGTGTTTACCGTTACCTATGTCTACATATTATACTTAATTCACTTATAAAGCTGTTGCGAACAGCAATGGCTATACAAAATTGGCTTATAGTGTATTTGAGTGCTTCACTTCATCCAGCACATCCACAATAGCTAACAGATGCCGAAAGAGCCGTTATCGCGGTCGAGAACTGCAGTTTGGCCGTGCATCAAATTGCGCTGACCAGTCTACGCAATATTATTGGTCAACACTTATTAATTGAAATGGTGGAAATGAAATAGGTAGAAATACCGAAAGCCATTCAGTTTTTTTACTAGATTATAAGTTGCAATCCACTTGCCTGTGCATTATGATCTGCCCGCCAAAGGCTAGTTAAAATGTTAAGTTTTTTAAAAACTGCCCAGTTTGTAATAAACGTACTTAATATTTGACCAAGTACATAGCAATAAGTCTGTATGCTATCTGTTTGTAAGATCGTGCAGTGCATCAATGGTTCGAAAATACCCATAATTAAAGGGCTAAGCGATACTGCGCATAGTGACTTTTGAAAGCTGCCGTTAGCTTTGGCTGGCAAAACCCCTCAATGTAACTTAGCCTAAGTAATGTTTACTCGTTAAGCAAGTTAAACTGGGGAATTAAGTTAACAGTTAATCGAATTTGAAAATTACTCATTTTTCAATCAGGAGATACTACCATGCCTTACCTAGTTTTAAATATCTGCAAGCATACCCGTCCAAATGCCGAAACCCTAACCGCCCTGCTTGAAAACAATCCTAACAGTATTGGCTTTGAGTTTTGCGATCTTTCGCAAAAAGACACCTTGAACGGTTACAAATCAAAAATTAAAGATGCTGATGTCTATGTTGTTGGACATGGAGAGGTCACTAAAGAAGCATTTGTTGACGAAAATAATAAAGATATTATTAATATAGATAAAATAATCAACTGGTGTGTGGACAACGGTGCCACGCGTTTAATAGATACTTGTTGCTATCCAAAACAACGCTTGGCTAAGGTAAAAGCACTGAGTAAATCAATACCATACCATTGCAAAAAGGATCTTGAGCAGCCTGTCACTCCAGGAATCAATAAAAATGACACGGTATCTGGTTTTTTGAAAATACAAGGGATAGAGCAGACGTATCCTTAATCACAGTTAAAGCGGATTGTGGAAGCGTTAGTTAATAGCGCTGTCCGTCAGTGCTTGATGCGGCGCATTAGGTTGAGGCACGCACCGCATCAAGCACTGACTTAACCGCAACAATCTACAAATTACCTACCTAATTGATGCGGTTATAAGGTTTCAACACAGACTTTATTCAATAGCAGCAACGCCAGCGGTTTCCACATGTTTGCCTGGTAAATAGTCTGGCAATTTTGGTAATATCGCTTTTAGAAAAGCTTGCAAGCGTTGCTCTACCACGGCGGGATCTTCACTTTTATCCAAGTTAATCACCAGCCTGACCAACGCACCGTCGGTTCTATTTAGGGTAATGGCGTCATAGAACAAATACCATTTAACCAAATATTCATTGGTTAGCAGGCGTCCACGCTGCTGGAACCAGAAATACACTAATTGTCTGTTTTCGCCTTTTTCAATGATGGCACGATTCACGACTAAAGGTTGACCTTCTAATTGTAATTCTGGAAAGCTGCGCTCTTCGTACTGGACAATTTGCCAACCATCGCCAGGGATACAACTACGTGGCGAATGTACCGCAGCATCTTTACGTTGCGATTGATAATAGGCGCTGTAAAAGTTAATGGCCTGTTTTTCGCCAGGTTTAACATAGTTGGTGATCACATAATCTGTCAGTTTTAGCTGCGCCAAATATTCAGGCCCAAGCAACTCATTGTGACCGACCCAGCTGTCAATTTGTGCTGGAAAATTAACAAAGGCTTTACGTTGCGGAATGATATCTACCCGACCTTTTATAGACTCGGAAATACCGCCCCCTACTAGCAACAACAATAATACCGCAAATATGGAACGATTAAACACTACGTGTGTAACGCCGGTTTTACTTTCTGCCAGCCAGGCATCGGGTATTTGTACCAGCTCGTTAAACGCTTGTTTACGGCCACTTAGTCTGGTCAGCAACCACATTTCTATAAACAATAGCAGCATACATAATAAAAATACCACCCAGCCTTCGAAATCGTGCAGAAAACCTTCTGCCATGGCGGTGCCCCAGTTATCTACCATGACACCAATCACGCCGATACGAAAACTGTTCATAAAGACGGTTAAGGGCATAGACGACAAGAATACCAACCATTTTTGCCAGATGGGTCCTTTATATAAATAAGCACATAAAAACGCCAGACTCGACAAGGGGAATAAATAACGTAAACCGCTACAAGCATCGACTACTTGTAATTTATAACTACCCAGGTCAATAACGTTGCCTTCCAGATAAACCATAATATCGCAGGTACGAATAAATTCTACCCCTAACCATGAGGAGATAAGCTGCAATTTGGTGGACAGATTGCTCAGCACGAAAGACGGCAGCGGTACCATAAACAGCAGAAATAACAGCGGAATGTAAAAAGTGCGCAAGCCTTTGCTGCCAAAAATAACAGCAAATAAACCATACAGGGTAATCAAAAACGCATACTGTTCAAACACGCGAAATACCGCCAGACTTGCCAGCAGGAACAGCAGCATGCCAAACAGCATGACGATCAAACCTAATTGCGAATCTTTAACGCTAGCCACCAATTGCAATTCGGAGCGGCGTATCCAGATCAAATACAGGGTGATACAGGGGATAAAGAAGCCGTGACTATACTCTTCTACATTCAGCCACACCGACAGCATTTCATCAATACTAACCCGAAAGATCAAGCCCAATAACACGACTATCCCTGCCCAAAACCACCAGACAGTGGCCGGTTTATAGGTTTGATTAGCTGGCTGAACGGGTGGTGCAGAGATGGCCATATTGTGATCCTGAGATGTTTATGGGTAAC
Organism: Methylomonas sp. AM2-LC; assembly: GCF_039904985.1. Lineage (NCBI taxonomy): Bacteria > Pseudomonadati > Pseudomonadota > Gammaproteobacteria > Methylococcales > Methylococcaceae > Methylomonas > Methylomonas sp. AM2-LC. The sequence goes on along the minus strand of NZ_CP157005.1, from coordinate 2,498,997 downwards.
ACACTAAAAATAGAATATATAAGGATTTTTGCTATCTAGTTATTCTAGGGTTACAGGACTCTAAAAGTCAGCGCAGTGCATGAATAGAGAACCCTATCAATTATTGCGACAGATTTTGCTAGTTTAGAGTTTGCCCAATGAAAAACAGGTGGGCATTTTTCTGCCCACCCTACCACGATAGCAACACCTTGCTAATCAGGTACTTTTAAGTACAACCCCTGAATTTTAACATTAAGATGCAGCCCAAACATGACGTATTTATGACAACTACCTTATTCGCTGTCAGCGTCTTTAGTAAAAATAGGATTATTTTTATCGTCTTCGTGCAATTTGGCTTTTTCTTCTGGGTAGATATGCCAAAAAGACTGGTCGATAGCGCCATCGGTATAACTGTCTTTACGCGCATGCGTAAACGGACACCACCAGTTTTCAACCACTTTAACCATGTAGGCATGCCATTCAAACAAACCGACACTGTAAGGGCAATACCAAGTGCAGTTTAAAATCCAGAACAATTTAGATTGCGAAAAGCTCAATTTAAATGAACCATCCATAATAATTTGGTCTTTTAAGGTATAGCGGTGGCTGGCACGATCGGGTAAGAAATCTCCCCAGGTTTTAACATTTTCCGCCCCTACCAGCTTCAGACTAAAATAGGTTAAATAAGCACTGAGAATAACAAAGGGTAAGGTTAAAATCGGTAAATAGATAAACACTAAACCAAGGGCTCTGGACCAAACCGGCTTATGCGGGTGATGACAACCAATATTAACCCGATCAGAACAGGATTCGCACGCTTTCATGTTATTTACTCCGATGATTTTATAGTTATAGTGCGCTCAGGATTGAGCAATTGAAAAATACTAAGACAACCCAGACAACAAAACTGTTTTTGCAGGTGCGCTTCGCCCAACACAAAACGCCCGATTACTACCGATTGGCCGCATAAATGACAGGCTGAATGTGGCTTCATCACGGCACCTAGAATCGGCTGGAAACCGCACAAACAAAACTTTTAAGATATTCCGATTCCGGCAAGGCCGGTAAAATGGGATGATCAGCCCCCTGCCCGCCGCTACCCACAAACACCAGATGCCTATCTATATGCCGACTGGCTGATCTGAGTATTTCGTGCAAATTTTCTCGCGTTAAATGATAGGAACAGGAAGCGGACACCAAAATACCCTGATTGGACAATACTTGTATGGCCAATTGGTTTAAGCGTCTATAAGCCTCGTAGCCCGCTTTAAAATCTTTTTTTCGTTTTATCAAGGCCGGTGGATCTAGCACGATGGCATCGTAATGCACGTTTTGTTCACGTTGTTGTTTAAGAAAATCAAACACATCGCTACGTATAAACTGCATTTTATCAGCCACGCCATTTAAGGCGGCACTTTGTGCGGCCAAATCCAGGGCAGAATCAGAACTGTCTACACAGGTGACTTCTGCTGCCCCAGCCAATGCAGCCGGAATGCCCCAGCCACCGGCATAACTGAACAAATCCAGCACTTTTAAGCCACTGACCGAGCGCGCAAACTGGGCTCTATTCTCACGGTGATCGTAAAACCAACCGGTTTTTTGCCCATCGGCCACATTAATAATAAAACGCGCATTATTTTCTTCAATAATCAACTGTTCCGGCATTTGCCCATAGGCTAATTCATTTTCCAGACTCAGTGCTTCCAGTTGACGCTGACTGTTATCATTTTTAAGCAGTACTGCATCGGGATTTAATAATTTAACCAGTACATCCACAATCACTTGTTTGTGCAGTTCCATACCGGCAGTGGTAATTTGCACCGACAATACGCCGCCAAAACGGTCTATGACCAAACCTGGTAAGCCATCACTTTCAGAAAACACCAGTCGATAATAGGGCTTATCGAACCAGCGTTCGCGTAATTGCAGAGCCTCTGTTATACGTGCTTTGAAAAAATTTTCGCCCAGTTTGGTATTGGGTTTTCTGGATAATAATCGCGCACAAATCAAAGCATGTGGATTAACATAGGCTACACCCAAACACTTGCCCGCATGATCGTTGACCAACACCACCTGTCCGGGTGTAAATTGTTCCAAGGCACTACGCTGGGTATCTACTTCGTTGCTAAACACCCAGACATGGCCTTGCCGTAAACGCCGATCTTCGTTTTTCTTTAAAAATAATTCGGCATAGCTCATCGTTTTATAGCATCCAAACGGCACCAATCCTCTTGCGTTACGGTTTCAGAAAAACTGAATCCTAATTGAATATAAGCCTCAACCACCGCGGCCGCCTGTTGCTTGAGTATTCCAGATAAAATAAGATTACCACCTACCTTTACCAAGGCAGCGATAGATTCGGAAAGCTCTATTAAGGGTTTAGCCAGAATATTGGCCACCACCACATCGACGGTCATAGGAGTAAACTGCGCAGGCAGATAATAATCGATAGCGGCTTCCACATGGTTTTTTTCAGCATTATAGCGGCTAGCGGTGATAGCTTGTGGATCTATATCGATAGCATGCACATGTTGCGCACCTAGTAACAATGCTGCCACGCCCAAGATGCCGGAGCCACAACCATAATCTATCATCACTTTGCCCTGCATATCATGCTGGGCTAGCCATTCCAGACACAGAGCGGTGGTGGGATGGGTGCCGGTACCAAAGGCCAAACCCGGATCAAGCGTCATACACACCGTACCCGCTTCGTGTTGTTCCTGGCCGGTGGGACACACCCATAGCTTATCGGCAAACTTCATGGCATGAAAATGTTCCATCCACGCTCGTTCCCAATCCTGATCCAGCAAGACTTCGGCAGTCCAGTTTTGCAGATTGTGTCCGATAAATTGATTAAATAACAGCGTTTGCACCACATCAGGATCGGCATCCAACTCAAATAAAGCGGTCACCCGTGTGTTACTCCAAATGATAGTTTGATCGATACCCGGCTCGTAAACGGGTTCGTCTTCAGCATCGCTATAGGTAACTGAAACAGCCCCCAGCTCGCTAAAAAAATCAGAGAGTTGTGGAGCAGTTGATTCGTCAGTGACGACCGAAAGCTGATGCCATGCCATAGTAAGTTGACTGTTGTTTAGGGGTAAAAAAGCTGCATTTTCTGCATGTTATCATTTTATTATTATCTGCACATTTTGCTATTAGCAGCAAGACCGCACACAAACCGGATAGTGATTATCAAATAATTATATTGATTAATCAAACCCTTACAGACAACTGTTTTGTGGCAACAAGCATTAAATACGCGTATGGCGCAAAAGTGCAAGCATTATATAGCATTACTGCGAGTTGGGTTTAATGTGGGTGCTGGTATTTTAATTAGTGGATAAAGCGCAGGCAAATTACCCGAGTATTGCGGGCAAATATCAGCATATCTATTTGTTCTGTCAGTTTATGCTTTAAGCACACCCGTTATCATTAGCATAGGCAAAAGAGTCAATCATGAATAAATACAAACTACTAGCACTGATATTATTTTGCATTACATTCAAGTGTGGCGCACAAACACGCATTGCTGTGCTTGATTTTCAGCTAAACGATCTTACCCTGCTAGCAAACACGCAAACAGAATTGCAGCGTACAGCATCAATGGCACCTTTGCTGATTGAAAGCTTGAATCTAAATGATGATTATCACGCTATATCTATCCCAAGTACGTTACAAGCAGCCGCCAATAACAATTTTGCAGACTTTTACCATTTTCCGGCACAGAGTGCAAAATTAGGCAGACAGCTAAATGTCGACTGGATGGTGATCAGCCAGCACATTAAACCCAGTTTTTTATTTTCTTATTTACAGGTGTTATTGATAGACGTTAACAAAGAAACACAAGTTGCGCGCTATGATATAGAACTAAAAGGTAGCCATGCAAAAGTCACTCAACATAGTATTATGGCGTTAGCAAAAAAGCTGCAAGCGACGCTTTCAGAACCTAGCCACCATATCGCAAGCCCTATTCCTTAAAGCATCACAAACGATCAACCAGCATTTGCGCTTGTTTATTAACTACCGAAAAGAATGGCTGTTGTCGTGCTGAACGAGCGAAACATTGCTGATAAGCTTGCCAGGCTTGTGCCTTGGCATTTTTTTGCGCTTTAGCAGAATGAGGCTTTTGACTGGACGATTTACCCATCATTTTATCCCGTTTCAATTTACAGGCTTGAATGGTTGGAATTTTAATAGACGTTAGTGCTGACAGCATAAAAACTTTATCGTCTTTAATGCTAAACACAAATACTCTATCTGGAGTTTCTGGAACAACATCCTGCGTATAAGCACCTAAAAAAGCCTGACTGACCACTTGCTTATTGCCGTGTTTAATCGGTATATCCATGTAATTAAGGACGGCTGCATCCCAAGCAAACACCGCACTGTAAAAATTGGTTTTAATCGGCCAGTGTGCTGTTTTAAGTAGTTTCGGTAACGGCGAGGGATATTGGGGATGTTTCAGCAAAAAATCCTGTAGCAAAGCAGTTGTTGTCACAAACAACATGTCGCTTTGTAGTTGAAACTGTAAACCATCCACTTGCTCTACACCCGCCTCCTGATTTAGTGTGACTCGGTTAAGCCGTCCCTGTTCGGCAAATCCGGCTACCTGTACCGGACCTAGCAACTCGGTTAATTGTTTCTGCAACACTTGTAGCGCCAAGCTATCATCGTGTGCCAACAGAGAATCTGCTTGTGCAAAATATTGCAGGAAATAATCGCGGGTTTGCAAAAATTGCTGGGTTGCTGTTACAGAACTGCTATGGTTGCTGGCTGGCATTGCGGGTTGCACAGTCACCCCGGCTTGCAATGCAGTTGCAGCTAGCATTAATAGACCAATAAACAACGCTCTATTTTCAAACAATGGGTGTAACTCGCTTATCAATGGGGTGAAACAGGTTAGATTTTGATTAAAAACAACTTGAGCAAAATGGCGCTTACTTAAAAGGTATAGTGTTTTTAAATCAATGCATAACTAAACAAGGGTCATTCGCCTAGCGGCGCGTTATCTCTACACAGCGTGGAGTAGTTAAACATTGTAAAGCAGATACCTTGCATCACGGCTAAAACTTAACCTAGGCTATAGTTTTTCTTTAAACTAACGGTCATTTTATGCTCTGATGGGATTAAATACTCAGATTGGCTGACAGCAGATGTTCTTTAATCAGATCATAAATGTGTTCGCCATTCAGTTGATTGGCATCAAAGCCTGATTTCAGCGTAATATCACTGAATTGAAGCGCGGCATTGCTATCGTTACCGTGATAAGCCATTGCCCATTTAGAAAAACTACGTTCCGCAATGGGCTCAAAAACCAGGATACAGGTATGTGCATGACGTGTATCACATTGTATAGTTTCAAATGTTTCCTGAATTTTGTCGTGCGGACCTTCTAGTACTTGCGCAAAACACCCCGCATTAAACATTAAGGCACCGGTAATGTCCGATTTTAAATTATTGACTCTGGAGGTAGCCAAAATTTGCTCGATCTCCGCTCTTAGGGTGATAGCATTACCCTGTATTTGATTGCGGCTTATATAGACCAATTTATAGAGTGCATTATTCATTTTACAGCCCTTTGTTACTCTTTTTTACCTTTCTTTAGTCTTAATTAAATTAATAAAGGTTGGCACAGTCTGCGCCGTAATGGGCTTACTTATCAAATAGCCTTGCGCCACCATACAGCCGCCATCGGCCAATTCCTGATATTGCTCCTGAGTTTCTACGCCTTCTGCAACCGTGGTCATACCCAGACAATCCCCCAGGTTGATGATGGCATTCACTAATGCCAACGACTTATCAGATTTATTGCCTCTGATAAAGGACTGATCAATCTTAATTTTGGAAAAAGGAAAATTGTGCAAATAACTGAGTGATGAATAACCGGTACCAAAATCGTCCATGGCTATGCCTACCCCTAAAGCCTGAATATCCCACAGGTGTTTTTGAGCGCCGCTATAATCTTTCATCAGCAAACCCTCGGTAATCTCTATTTCCAGACGCTGTGGGGGTAATCCGGTACTGACCAGTACATTTCGCAATATATGCACAAACTGATCATTTTCAAACTGCACCGGCGATACATTCACTGCCACACAAAAATCGCCATCCCAAGTCATGGCTTCTGCACAAGCGGTGCGTAATGTCCACTCGCCAATGGCATGAATTTCGCCAGTGACTTCCGCCAAAGAAATAAAATCCAACGGCGAAACCAATCCACGTTTTGGACACTGCCAGCGTATTAGCGCTTCAAATCCACGTAGGCTACCATCTACAATATTAACCTGCGGTTGATAGACCAAAAAAAACTCTTTAAGACCCAGTGCCCGCCTAAGATCAATTTCCAAATCGCGCCGCCCCATCGCCCGTAAGGCCAACGCGGGTTCAAAAAATTTGAAGTTACCACGACCGGCGGCCTTAGCTTCGTATAGCGCCAGATCGGCATGTTTCAACAAATCACTAACGGTATCGGTACCGTGATTAAGCGCAGCAACCCCCACGCTGGCACCAATATTAACCTGTTGTCCATCAATTAAAAACGGACGAGCAATTAAATTAACAATACGCTTAGCCACCGTCACTGCCCCTACTGGCTGTGAACCGATGGTATGTAAAATTAGAAACTCATCACCCCCCATACGGATGACATAATCCTGTTTACGCGCGGCAGACAACAAGCGCTTGGCAACCAATTTAAGCAAGCTATCACCGGCGGCATGCCCCAAGGTATCATTCACTGGCTTAAAGCGATCCAGATCTATCATTATGACTGCCATTGACAGTACGTCGGGTGGATTGGGCTGCCAATTGGCTATCACTTCTTCTAATAACAGACGATTGCCTAGTCCGGTCATGGGATCGTAGTGAGACAATGTTTTAGCATGCGCACTGATAGTCATGATTTTAGGCATGCGATCAACCACCAACAGACGCAAGCCCGATTCGGCACTGCCAATATGTAGTCTTACCGGGTCAGCAGACGCTATCGGTTGCAACTCCATAATTGCCGGTTCAATTTTTTGCAAAAGCTGCGAAAAGTCAGATGGGTTAGTGCAGATAAACTGCGTTAACAGATGTGGTATTAACTGACAACCAACCGCAGCTTCTGTGTTTAGAAAACCCAACATGGAGCATAATGCAGAATTAGCAAAAACGATGCAGCCTTGTTCGTCTATGGTTGCAAAACCCATCGCAGACGATTTTAGAGTGTTTTCAAACATTAACGACCTCTTTGTACTTATTAAACAACAGGCATATTCCTAAAATCAGCAGTTGAGCATTACGTTAGCGCATTAAAATTGGGTGATTCAATCAATTAATGGGATGTAAAAGTATAAAAACCGCCCGCAACCTAAAGGGTTATTGGTAACGAGTCCAGTACGCATCGATTAAAACTCGGTTTATAACGGTGTTAGTCCAACCATCAAAAAAGGGGTAAGCACTTAGCAATAAATCAGTATGTGTTTTTTACGTCGGATCGACCAGTCCGATCATGGTTCGACTAGACTCACCACGAACGGACTAGTCGATATAGTACATACTGCGTTTTTGTAAGTAGCTTATTGTTTTATTCAGCCAAGGTCGACGCGTTGTTATTAAACGCTAAAAGAAATACTAAAACTGTGATCGCTTGCCAATATCCAGGTAGAGTAGCGTGAGTGACAGCATTACGATTAAGAAACTGTGCGGTAACTCTCGTGAATTGATCATGGCAATCAATACCGCTTCGAGTTGAGGATAGGCTAGTTTGCGCCAGGCAAAAAAAATCCCGCCGTAGCGGGATGAGTATACAATCAAACAGAAACAGAACTATTTAGCAGTGCGTTTTTTCATTGAGAAACCCAACAAACCCAAACCAGACAGCAATAATGGCAGGCTAGAAGGTAGTGGCACAGCACTGACCGCAGTGCCTTGTACCACCACGCGCAAATCGTTTGCTGCCAAAGTGGACCAAGTTACACCGCTATCGGTCGATTGATAGAAGGTGGCATTGCCTGTAATGTCTTGACCGCTGGCCAAACCGCTGCTGCCGGGTGCCGTTGTCGTATTGCCACCAAAAATAATGTCGTAAGTTCCCGGTCCTAATAGTACAGAAAAGGCTGTAGAGCTATCCGTGCCATCGGTATTGGGTGCAAAGTTGACTTGCGCAAGCACAGTACTTGTAGGTAGGCCTTGGGCAGTGACAGAAGTAATTTCAGCAAAGATATTGTTGCCATCGCCGAACTGGGTAAAGTGACCACCAATAGACGTAATTTGTTCTGCTTGCGTCAGCGTGAAGCTGGTAGCCAGATAATTACTGCTATCAATAACATAATCACCGGGTTCGTTAACATTGTAGTCGGCAGTGCTTAAAATAGTATCAGCAACAGCCTGAGTGTTTACCAGTGCCAGCGCTACTAACAGTGTAGCTATTTTAGGTAATGAAGTACGCATACTAAAAATCCTTAAATTAGAGTGTTTGCAAATGATATATACCGTTACGGGGCTGTAGAATGGGCCAAGCAACGGGTGACGCATCTATCCTATGTAAGGTATATATCAGTTAATAATGTCAAGGTGTTTTAACGCTGCCGAGGACAGCTTATGACGCTGTTCCTCGGCAACGCTAGGTTTAATACAGACTGTTATTGATTGAAATTAAGCGCACCGCCTAAATAACCCATACGTGTACTACCGTTGGCAATCAATGCATTGTCACGCACGTTCAGACCATTAAGTGGTGTCAACGAATAACGGTGAGTGATAAAACGCAAGATAGAGGCAGTATCATACTGAGTGTGATCAACGAAACCTTTTTTAGCATACGGTGAAATAATCAGCGCAGGAATACGTGTGCCAGGACCTAATAAGTCGCCTTTTGGTGGAACGGCGTGATCGAATTGACCACCGAACTCATCATAAGTAACCACTACCAGCATGTTAGACCATTGCGGACTGGCCTGCAAAGTGCTGATAACGGTAGCAATTTCGTTATCACCACCTGTTACATCGGTATAACCAGGATGTTGGTTAAGGTTGCCTTGTGGTTTGTAGAAAGCCACAGCAGGTAAAGTACCCGTTTGCGCCTGAGTAATCAGGTCACTACGATCTTTTAAATGCGCGGCACGACCAGTAGGGTTAGTGACTGGATCAAACTCGGCAAAATAGTTGAACGGTTGATGATGAAACTGGAAGTTAGGTACAGCAGGCACTGTAGCGGTACTGGTGATGGTATGCCCAGCAGAAGTAGCCTGGCTTAAAACGGTATTCCATGCACCGCTATACCAAGCCCAGCCTACATTTTTGGCGCTCAACAAATCTCCAATATGAGTTTGGGTTTGTGGTGGTAAGGTGGTTGCTGCTGTAGGATTGGCATATAACCGAGTGGTATCTGTCGCAGCCGGTGCATTGGCGCTGGGTTGATACGGTGGTTGCATGGTATTAACAGCGCGGTAGCCATCGCCAGCACCAAAATAATCAAGTGGCGCAATATTGCCCGATTTTAAAGAGGCCGCCCCATTCATAGCCGATGCTGTCTGTGAAGTATTGGCCGCCAGTTGTGGGATACCATTAACAGGTGTGGTCAAGGTATTCATCGACATATTATTGGCTGTTACTGTAGCCGCTGGTACGCTGGGCGCACAGCCGCAAACCAAGTATTGGTGATTCAGGAACGAACCGCCGTAGGCACCCTGAAAGAAATTATCAGCCAAGGTATATTGGTGAGCCAGATTCCACAGCTGCATTTTGCTGCCGTCAAAGTTGCCCATAACCAAACCACCGGCATCTGCCCAAGCCACATACATATCGTTTTTGCCACCATCAATTTGCATGATGTTTTCAAAGAATCGGTGATAAAGATCGCGGGTGACTACATTTTGACCCACTGGAGTATAGCCGTAAATGTTGTTACCGTTACTCTGTGCAGGCGCATCAATTTGAAAAGGTGCATTTGGCCATACACCTGTAGTTTGCGCTTGAGTGACAACAGTGCTTTGACCCGCAGCAGTTAACCCACCCCAAGCAGGTGGTAATGTGGTTAATACGGTAGTGCCATCACGATCTACTTGTTTAATGGCTTTAGCTTTGGCAGTTTTCAGACCGTTAGCGCCTGGAAAATTGCCGTATAAGTTATCGAAGCTACGATTTTCTGCGTAGATAACCACGATATTTTTAATAGTATCTAGCGCCAAACGGTTGCGTAAGGCTGTCACCAGATTACCTGCTTTTCCGGCATCGCTGAGAGCATCACCGATACGGATATTGATCAGGCTGGTTTCGTTGCTCAGTGCAGACAGCACGCTGGCATTGGTTTCTGCTGTATAGTCTTCCAGAAGTTGTGCATCGCTTACACCCACGCGAGTAGCCAATTCTGTTAACGCACCGTTGTAATCACCGCCGTTTGCATCTATTAATGCTTGTAATTCAGTGGTAATGGCACTCACCACAAAGCCGCCTGTCGCTGCTGGCGCACGAAAATTAAGTGCTTGTGATACAGGAGTGGAGTTAAAAAGGCTTTGACCTGGAACGATTTGCGCTACAACTGGTAAGCCACTGCCGGACAAAGTAAAGCTGCCACCAGCATCGGTAGTTGTTTGGGTTTCGCCTGCATCACAGCGGGCATTATTATTAGCGTCTAGACACACCGTCGCGTTTTGGTAATAACCGCCGCCAGCAACGACACCTGATGTCGAAGTGGTTACAGCGCTGGCGACCGAAACGGACGACATTAACGCAGCAATCATTGCACTCTGTTTTGCATCAAACATTTTTACTCCCCTTTCTACTTTTAATAGTTAAATTTCGCACGTGCTACACAATCACTTTGCCAACTTTCAAATCTACGTCACAAATATGAAATTATCGTGTCAACTTTGTAAGCATTTGATGACAATTTTGCGCATAGTGCGCAGGGGTAGTTGTTTTGCTGTTTTTCATCGCACTGACACAAATACATGGGAATATTTAAAATTCAAAACTATTCAGCTCAAACTTAAGCTAATATAGAATGTGCCGTTACAAGTAAGCGCATCAATCCCGACAAATGCGCTTCAGCTAGTTCTGCACAACCTATTATCCTTAGCTTTAATTGATATAAAACACTGCTGTATCGTTTTAAGCTAAATAATGACAATAGGCTGTGTTCAGCAAGGCTAGGCAGCTCTGTCGACAGACTATACCAACACGAAGAACCATATAACATTATGATTTACACAGTAAAAGCAAGGCCACACCTGATTACAGAAATTAATGATAGAAAGGTAAAAGCATGACCATCAACACAGTAACAGGTGCAATTTCTTGGCTTTTTATCCGCATGATTGCTGTGCTGGGTAGTTTGATGGTGCTGGGTAGCCTAACCAACAGTTACGCCAGCAACGAAGATTTAAATCCAGTTAACGAAGCCAGTTCCAATACACCCGCCATTAGCGTGCCCCCCCATCCATCAGCCGCGGCCATGGAAGCCTTAGGACGCAAGCTGTTTTTTGATCCTACCCTGTCCGCAGCCCACAACATATCTTGCGCCACTTGTCACGACCCCAGCCATGCATACGGTCCTAGTAATGCACGTCCGGTAGAACTGGGTGGTCGTCAGCGCAAGCAGCAAGGTCCTCGTGCGGTGCCATCGTTACGTTATCTGCAAAATATCCCTTTTTTCTCCGAACAGTTTTTCGACGAGGATTTTGATGACAGTGTTAATGCTGGCCCCACCGGCGGACGTACCTGGGACGGGCGTGCCGCAACGGTACAAGAACAAGCACGTTTGCCTTTGCTGGGCGCGGCAGAAATGGCGAATGAAAGCCCCGAACAAGTGGTTGCTTCATTACAGAAGGGTAAATATACTGAACAGTTTAGGCAGACATTTGGCGCGGATATATTTAAAAATCCACAAGCCGCTTTTGCCGCAGCTTGCCAAGCACTTGAAGTGTTTCAACAAAATCCTGCCGAATTTTATCCCTACTCCAGTAAATACGATGCTTTTTTGCGCGGACAAACTAAATTAAATAAGCGCGAACAGCACGGCTTGGTTCTCTTTAACGATCCCAAAAAAGGCAATTGTGCCGCCTGTCATCAAAGCGCTGTTGGCACATCGCATGCCTTGCCAAGTTTTTCTGATTTTGGTTACATCGCATTAGGGGTACCGCGTAATCTACACTTAACTGCCAATGATGACCCTAACTTCCATGATCTTGGCTTATGCGGCCCGTATCGACGTGATTTAACTGATAGGCCTGAATATTGCGGCTTGTTTCGTACCCCGTCTTTACGCAATGTGGCTTTACGCAAAACATTTTTTCATAACGGTGTTTTTCATAACTTAAAACAAGTGTTGGAGTTTTATGTACAACGCGAATCGCATCCAGAGAAATGGTATGCACGTGATGCGCACGGAAAAGTACAGAAATACGACGATCTACCCGCACAATATCATAAGAACATTAACCACGAGGCCCCTTTCGACAAAGGCCCCAAAGACAAACCGTCTCTTAACGCAGCTGAAATACAAGATGTGATAGTGTTTCTAAATACACTGACAGACGGCTGGGCAAAATCAAAATAACCCGACAATCGTAGGGGATCGAAGCACATCACACTGCCATTTATCAATTATCTTAAATAAATGGCAGTGGTTTTTCACCCCAATTAATGTTGCGTTTATATCTAATTAACAGACGTGTCACCCAAAAAAAAACCACCCGATCGGGTGGTTTTAAAACAGCAGACAGTAACCAAGACTACTGCCCCATTTTAGTAAAACTTAAGCTTGAGCTTTCAATCTACGATAACCCGCAAAACCCATACCCATTAAGCCTGTTACAAAAGGAATTACAGCAGAAGGTAGTGGAACTGCTGATACAGCTGAACCTACTACTTGGAAAGGGCTAGAGCATTGTACAGAACTAATAGCCAGATCGCCCGAGCAAGGGTTTGTTGCACTGAATGCACCTGTTTGATTAGTCCATGACAATGATGAACCCGCGTTTGCACTGGCACTGTTAATATCCCATGATGCATATTGACCGCTTGCGGTGGTGGCATTCGTCAATTGCAACCAGTATGTACCAGAAGCCAAAGCCAATGAAGACACTTGGAATGCATTCAGATCCAGAACATAACCTTGTGCATTGGTGCTGATATCACTAGCAGTAACTGTTGATTGGCTACCAGAAGCATACACAGTACCTGAACCATCAGCAGAGCTGGTAATTGCCCAGTCTACATTGGTCACATCTTGAGAAAAAGCATCCCAAGTATCAAAGTTAATGGCTGTAATAACTGAATTTGATGATAGGTTGAAAGAATCAGCAACTGTTAAGCCACCGCCCAGTGTCAATGCATTGGTAGTGCCATCTAATGAACCATTGCTATATAAAACATCGGCATTAACAGAGGTAGTAACCAATCCGGCCAGCAGCGCTGCCATAATTTTGTGCTTTGTAAACATGTTTAAATCTCAAATAATAATTGTTTAAAGTATCGATTGCATAAAGGCAAACCAATGTTTATTTAGGCAATACAAAAGCATGCGTTGCAGGCATAATATTGACACCGCGAAATACTTCACCGTAGGCAGCTGTTTTCAATACTGTGAATTTTTCAGTTGTAGGCAAAGCGGTAGCGTTCACTACATCTTTAATAGATACCAATCTGTTTGGATCGGCACCTTGGTCGCCGTAGATAGTCGCATCGCTAACAGTTGATGTGGTTGCATACAGATTGACAGTACCATCAGCATGTAAAGAACCCACTATATGACGCACACCACCGGTTGTGGTGGTATAGCTACCTGTTGAACCGTCCAGAGCAGTACCTGTTACTGTATATGGAACGCCCAAACCTAAACCGTTTTGCAGGGTATAAACGTTGCTCCAAACACCAGTTGTGGTGTTAAGTACCCATTTTTCTATACCTTCGTTGCCAGTAGCAGCATAAGGAAATTTAGTACCGCCTTCATCAGCCACATATAAAGTGGTTGGGTTAGCAAACCACATACCGAAAGGATAATGCGTTGGTGCCACGCTGGCTAAATCAGCAGGGAAGCCAGGCAGAACAGTAATTGGGCTAGTACCGCTCAAGTTGCCAGCGCCAAAGTCACCGACATTACCAACTTGATAAACGGTGTTAATGCCGTTACCGCCGCTACCTTTGCTGACATACATAGTGCCTTTGTAAACAGTAGCACCACGGAAGTTGTCGTCTTTACCCACTTTGTCAGAGGGTCCGTAAACCAAGCCAGTTAACGGGTTGATTGAATTGACAGTAAAACCATGTTGCCCATCGGCAGTCAGGTTACCGATAACAGAGGTATTTGGACTAGTACTACCCGCAGCAATAGTTTGTACACCGGTGTTGCTGCTTAACTGAGCAAGTACAGAAGCCGCTGGTGCAGGTTTACCGGCATTACCCGCGTTACCTGCCATGTAATACTGATTGTTGGTACTGTCTAAAATGGCAGTACGGCCGTTATTGCCGCTATAGCCGTTGGTATTAGTCAGGAACCAAGTGCCATCATTATTTAATTGCATGATGTTACGATAGGTAGGCGCACTAAAACCGTAGGTTGGGTTAGTGGTATCGATCAAACCTGGGGTATTACTGTTAGAAACGTCAAGTAAACCACTAGTGGTGCTGTAACCAACCAGGGTCAGCGCAGATACGCCATCAGAAGACAAATTAACAGACAGTTCTGATTTAGAAGGGAAGCTGGTAACGAAATCTAAACTTTTTGATGCAGCCAGTGCTGTTAAATCGATGGTTTTTTGTACATAACCATTGGTACTGTTAACCAGGCTTAAATAGATGGGTGAAGTAATACCAAAACTGGCATCAGCACCCGCATTTAAAAACACACTAGGATAAGCGCTGCTGGTAGTTACTGCGGCTATTTTAGTAGTGGCATTAGTGCTAGGTAATAATGCAGGAATAGCGCTTGCAGTGCCCGTATATTTACTGCTAGTTAATACCAATGTGTCTGGTGTAAGGCTTACACCCAGCGCATATGATACAGCAGGCATACAGGCTAGTAACAAGCTACCCGCTAAGCTTGTCTGAATGGCACGGTGTAAAACTGCATTATATTTTGTTGTTTTTGTACTCATGAACAAGATCGCTCCATACGGCTTCAAAAATGTGGTCGCAGCTGCCAAATTTTAAAATTGACAATGTTTAATGTGGCAGCTCGGCTATCTTTTCTTTGTGTACAGATCCGCAGCTTTCCGCCCCTGTTTCACAACAGGTTAGGCTTTTCACAAGCGGAATACTAACAAGCCATTATGTCGATATCGTGACTAATATATAACGGTTTTATGTCAAGCACCGTAACCTAGATGTCATTATTTAAGGCAAAACATACAATAAATACAGCATAAAATACGCAGTATTTATTTTTTATGTAATTGTTTTTATGTATTTATTTTTTATTACACGTTCTTACTAAGACGATTTACAGTTGTATGCTTAAAAATTAAACAACACACACATTAACATTTGTAATGTGTTGTTAATAAACATAGCCAGAATGAAAGGTAATCGGAAAGGTATTTGTAAGAAAACTATTTGTTATTCAATAAAAATAAGCGCTGCAACGTGTGTTTTGCTCAGGATTAAGCTAGCATATAAACTCTATAAGCTGTTGAGTGTTTGCCTAACACACGTAAAAACTCACCATAAACTAACATACACAATAAGTTATTCGGGGATTTATAAGCATGGAAGAACTTAAAGCTTTAGAGTCTTTAGGCGTTACGCTACCAACACCCGCAGCCCTATTTGCCATGCTGTTGTTCAGTTTAATTGGCTATGCGGCTTATCGCTATGGTAAAAGGCTGGAATTACCTGTGCCCAAATGGCTAGGTGTAGCCTTGATGTTTTATCCGTATGCAGTATCTGAAACCTGGATGTTGTACGCGGTGGGTGTCAGCTTGTGCGCTGGATTGTATATCTGGCGACATTAGACGCTGTCAGTTTAGGCATTTACCCATAACGCAAGATTCGGATAGGCATACCCGCTTCCAGAACGGCCATCTCTATTGAAAAAGTTTTAGGGGCTGATCAAATTATTCAGCCTGATCCTAATACTTTTGTGTGAACAAAAAACAATACATGCAAATTTTATGATTCAATGGAAAAAAATTAATCCTTAAATAGATGCACCGGACTTTTTGCGAACTCTATTCAGTTGAAATCAAATTTTGATAAAATTAAGCTGTTGTTATCGAAATTATTATAAGTTTGGCTAATAATATAGAACTCGAAAGATGCGCCTGACGGCGGCATCCTATTAGGCACACCTTACCGAGTTAACCTAACGAACAGCCCTGACAAAAACTACACCTGATCACGTTGCAAGAGAGTAATTGCCTAACATAATGAATTAGTTTTTAGGGGCAAATGAAATTGGTTTTGTCGCAAATTTTGCTGGCTCTTTGCGATAATGCCCGGAATTTGAGTAGGCCGAAAGCATGATCAATTTCCGTTGCGCCCATTATCCAAAAGATGCCATCCTTTACGCCGTTTACTTTTATGTTCGTTATGGCGTATCGTATCGAGATCTTGAAGAAATTTTAGAAGAGCGCGGTGTCCACGTTGATCACTCAACGCTCAACCGCTGGGTGATCCGGTATTCGCCGATGATTGCCGAGGCCGCGAAGAAAAGCAAACGAATGGCCGCCGATTCCTGGAGGATGGACGAAACTTATATTAAAGTCAAAGGCCAATGGGTATACCTGTACCGGGCCATTGATAAGTATGGCGATACTATTGATTTTATGCTGTCAGAACGCGGGGATGAAGAGGCGTCCACACGCTTTTTCAAACAGGCGATTGATATCAATGGCCTGCCAAATCGTGTAGTCATCGACAAGAGCGGTTCAAACGAAGTGTCGGAATTCATAATTAGTGTCAAAAAGATATTATTTAATTTCAATAGGTTGCCATTAATTATGAAACAAAAATTAGCATCAAAATTTCATTATTTTTGACAAAAAAAGCATTAAATTTCACAATTTATGTCATAAAACTGCGTAATTGCATTTACTTTAGCACTCACTTGTACACACTTAAAGATTGGGTGCGCGCGCTCGACAAGTTTCAATCGCTAACGGTTAGTTACCAGTTGACGGGCAAGTACCGGCCATCAAAAGTCATTGGCATCCCGCAAAACCAGCACTGTCGAACGGCAGATCTCTGCGCATTAGCGGCCACTGGCGAACTTCTTGGCTGCATGTAAGTTGACCAAAGCTGCCAGTCATGTTTGGCGCTTACTTCATTCCCCCGAATGGCGGTTTTCGGGAATACAGTCGGGGTCAATGCCGGATTCCATCATCGCGGCAAGCTTCGCGTCCCGAATCACTTCTTCAATGTGGGCAAGTATCATAGGTGACAAAGGCTCTGTTTTCTGAAGCTTACTTACCAATAGATCTCTAGCAGCATAGGTAGCATGATGTGAGCGGTAGTCCATTAACATAGCACGCCTTTTGCGCTTAAGTGACAATCGCGCGTGCCAAGACGTTGTCTTATCTCTAATTTGATGGCGAATTACCTTCAGGGAGAAAAGCAAGCTGGTACGTAAGTAAGCCCGTTGAGTCTTTGAGCGAAGCGACAACGTTATTTCGGTAAGCTTGAGGCAGGCTTGGGTCCAGTCTGCACGCTCTTCAAAAGACACATCAGGTTTAGAGAATTGCTGATCGCGGGCGTAAGTTTGCTTCTCCAGGTGATTCCACAGATAGACTTCATTGGCGAATGTTAGGTACTTGTTGACTAGCTCGTATTGACCCCAGTCACCTGCCTGTGTAGCGGACTGGACAATTTGATCGTAAATCTGTTGGCCCATCTCCTGGCTTGCGATCGATTGCTCAGATAATCTCGACTGGACCAACGCTTCAAATTCCTTCAGTTTTCCGATAATGTCTTCAGTCCCTTGCCGTTGCTTTACGATTGCGGGTAATAATTCCTTTCGCTCTGGGTAGCAAAAATCGCTCAACTCGCCTTCAATATGCTCCAATTGCGATAGGTCAATGAATGCCTCCGGAACTTCTTTCAGCAGGCTTGAGTTTTCGTCGAGGTGGTTAGGTGACACGCTCTCAGCGCTCCTCGGCTTCTTGAATAGCGTGATGCCCAGAGCGTCGAAGTACATCGCTACCAGCTCTGAGCAAAATACTCCTGTATGGCTCGATACCCCTTTCCGGCTTTCCATGAGCTTGACCACTTGTTCTGAGATCTCCTCGATCCGGTCTGAAAGATCTACCGGCTTGATCAGTCGTGAGAGAATAGAGTAGCGGCGAAAGAGCACCTTCTCTTGCAAGTCTGACGCAGCTTTAAGGAGTTGCTTGGGAGTCTTGCTCTCGATTGCGGGATGCCGAAGCAGCTTGTAGGCCTTGGGAGCATCTGGAATTGAGTACACAGAGAAGTTTCCGAACTCCGTGCTTGAAAGAAACAACAAGGGCAGGTTTGTAAAACCGACACCCAACCCATCCGCTTCCACAAGTGTCGGCTGTAGCGCGTATTCCAGTGGAAGAAAAATCGCGGCATGGGAAAACTCTCCTCTGGTAGCTTTTGCGATGAATGTCGACCGAGCGGCTCGGCCGCGAGTCAGTAAGACATCACCTGGACGGATTTTGTCTATCCGGAGGAAAGGTGCAAGGGATTGGAGTTTCTTCGGATTTAGTTTTTTGCTCTCTTCTGACAAGAAAGTCTCCTCGCTCGTAATTTGGTTCATCTGGCTTTCATCTCTTTGAGTCTTAGCCGCTGTACGTCTTTAGAATCTAAAGAAAGCCGCCATCGGCGAATGGTAGACTTTGGTCAGGCCGAATAACTGCTGAGGCCGATCAGTACTCTTTCGTGGTGTGGAAACCAGCGTCAGCAATACCCCTGATAGCTGCCCTTAATGCCATCGAAGGGCGAACGTCTCTTGTGGGTCGTATCCTGATGGCCAGCCTGTTCGAAATGAATCATTGTCAGCGGCCGCTTTAGAGTAAATTTGGCGTAGCAGGATTTTGTCGAAACTGGAAGCTTCTGTTCAAATGCTCACGCTAGTCCTATTAACGCTAGTAAAAATTGCTTTCCAACACTCAGTGTCATCTGACTGCGTCAGCTTAACTAAGTCGATTGCATGTACAGTGATGCGCAACGTTGTATTAGGTACTGAAAAGCTTTGTTTATCTGTTTCACTGAATCTTTCATGTGCAGGATAAAGCAAGTGCAAATCGCTGCACTGATAACGAACTGCATAACTAATCATCTGATATAGATCACTCTGCGAGATATTCTTCTTGTTATCTACTGCATCAAGTAGCTTCCATTTCGTATCCAGAACCGCTCTGACCTCGCTTTGCTCATCGAGCAAGGTAATATCCGGCTTCAGTAAGAAAGCTTTCTCATCACTCTTTTCATTTAGCACCAAATGTTTCGTTGGCCCTTGTGTCCTCAGCTTATAGCCATGTTGCCATGCTTTTGTTTTCAATTTACGGGCAATAAATTCCTCAAACAACCGATTCATATCGAACAGCAGAACCAAGCTTCGATTATCACCGGCGAAAACATCCGGACTTAGGCCGGATAAGAACCATTTACATTGCTCGAAGATATTGGCAAACCGGTTAGATGAGCGATCTAACACTAGCTTTTCAACATCGGCCTTTACAAATATCCGGTTTTGAACGGCTTCAAAGCTGTACAGTAATTCTGTTAATCTTTTCCGGACACTGCCAGCATGTGCCGATTTGAGCAATACCTTCAGCACATATTTGATGATTCGGTTAGGCTGATTATCACTGACTAACTCATGATACTCACAATAAACTCGCTCCTTATGGGCGATATTGATTTTTAATTGCTGGTCAATCAGCAGTTTGCCTCGTAACACTGGCAAGTTATCGCTACGGCGAACATAACGCTTAATCATTCCTTGGCGCAACTGCAGAAATAACTCATCACAAAACTGCAGAACGAAGACATCAAGTAAGCGATGCTTCTGCAAATTGATAGCCCCTGATCCGCATTTGTGCGGTTGTAGCCATTTGGCTGCATACAGCATCTTGATCAGAATATCTCGACAAATGCCATAGTTAGCTTCCCTGCGATAGATTTTCGGCAATATCTCGATACAATCCTGACCTATCGCGATCGAACCACAGAACTGAGCAAATTTAACCGAGTCACGCCCCCATTCTAATGCCTTGGCAGGTAAGGTGTGTTGAATCCGCTCTAAGGCTTCGGCTTGGTATGGTGAAATCGACTTCACCAAAGGATCAGGTCGATCGGCTATCATTAACCGTTCATGTTCTACAACCTGAATAACAGCCATTAGCTCAGTTCGTAGATTTTGCGGATCGCATCGGGTACGAGTTCATCTTCATCGACGACCCAGTATTCAATGCTATCTTCGTAATCGTCGTGGTCAAAGCCTAATACATCGGTATCATTAACCGTTTTATGTCCGATGATTTGAGGTTCAACCGGACTGCGATTGGGGCCGACATCGCGTAAAACGAGTTGAATCCTGTGCCAGTCTTCGTAAAAGTATTCCTGCAATAGCGGAATAATTTGATTCAAGAACACCTGTTTCAGTGTGTTGAAGTCCCTGACCGAAGTAAAATAAGCATGGCCAATAGTTTGGTCCCGATGTAGCAAAAAGCGGATTCGCTTATTCATCGTGTCTAACAATGCCCGCAGGTTGATCGCACCGCCTTGCCCATCCGGAATGCTTCCATCGCTGTTCGTACCGGAAATCACGCCAGACTGAGGCATCAACTCTCTAAAAGTAAAACGCCGTCGCAGTGCAGTATCCAGTAACGCAATGGAACGGTCGGCGGTATTCATCGTTGCAATGATATCCAAATTCTTGGGCACACCGAATTTGTCGCCAGAGTAAGGCAAAGTCAACTCCATGCCGGACTGTAAGACGCCATCCCTCGAGTATTCCGCTCGTTTGTCCACTTCTATCAGTGTAATTAATTCGCCTAATATTTTGGCGATATTACCTCGATTGATTTCATCGATGAAAATCGCATAACGATGCTCTGGATCATTTTTCGCTAACTCACAGATGCGACGAAATACGCCTGGCTGAACCTTATAAATAATATCTCCACTGCCCTGATCAGTTTCTTGTGGACGAATGCCTTCGACAAAATCCTCATAAGCAAACGCTTGATGAAAGGTGATAAATTCATAGCGATTGATGGGTTTATCTGCCGCTCCAGCCCCTTTTTTGATTCTTTCAACCGCCTGGATGATTTCTGCACCTTCCTCCTGCCACTCACCAACTAAAGTCCATTGTGCATCCTCTGTCTTATCGAAAACAAAGGGTGCAGTGCGCTTTGCGTATTGGACGGTAACCGAGTTCTCACTGGTATGCGACTGCAAACTAGCCCATATCTGATTACTAATGTACTTACTTCGACCTAATATTTTCGCTTTAGCAAGTACATAAGGATGCGTGGCGATTGCATTGACCTTAGCTTTGTTGCCGCCTATCTCATACAACGCAGCAAACACGACTTCCCACCAACTTAACTCGCCAATGATCGATTCCATCCATTCATCGTCTGAAATCGCTTCTGGCTTCTGTTGGTACTTTTTGACGTATTCGGTATTAAGCGTATAGGTCTTGCCAGTCCCTGGCGGACCGTACAAAATTAAGTTGATCGGTTTGCTGGTTTTCGTAGGCTCTACAGGTAATCTCTCAACCGCTTTATGTCGAATGTCTTGCCATAACTGCTCCACTTTACCGGCAGATCGTTTCTTAATTTCAATGCCGGAAGATTGTGGATTCCATTGTTGATTGTCCAACGTAATTTGATTCAATTCATTTAGAGCGATGAAGGGATCAATTGTCGGATCGACGATTTGGGTGAATTCGATATCTACATAAAAAACTTCCTCGCCCTTGGCTGCTTTAGCTTCGTCGAAATGAAGATCCTGGTAAGGCTCTTTGACGATATTGCCGGCGGCGATGATACCTTTTGGCTCGATACCCGTGCGTAATAAATAAGCTCTATCTCCCAATTTGATCTGAGTATTAGCACAACGCCAACTCATAATGACTGACTCACCAGATTGAGTTTTGAAACGGTCCGCGGCAAAACTGTCCCAGGTCAATTTTTCTGGATTCCAACTGAACAAATAGCTTTTTTGTTCAGATTCTTTCCACTGTTCAATCAGTGGTGTGTGATAAAAATCTAGTTCTTCAGTGCGATATTCCGCCACTTGCTGCTGACGAATTTCGGAAAGTTTTTGATCAAGTACGTACGCACTGAGTTTATGTGCTGTGTTCTTCGGCAATCCGCTAAATGCTACAACGATTGCCTCTCGGTCACTACCACCAAAGATTCGCTCAAACGAGTCAGGAAACAATAAAAACAGAAGCATATGGCGTAATTGCCGTTTTTCGGCTTCTGGAATAGAAGCTATCCAAACGCCAAAATCATCGGCATGCTTTAACAAGGAGTACCTTTTATCTTGAGGCAATGCTAAAAATGCCTTCATGACATTGATAAAGAAGATGAGCTCACGCCAGCGATTGATATTGAAGCTGGTACCGGCGCTACCAATACCTCTAAACGTGGCATCAGATAACAATGGATGGTGGTCTGGAATGACTGAATCTGACCAATTCCAAATACGCTGAACCCCCTCACGTTTCTTTTCTGGGCCGATATTGCTTGGACAGAGAAATATGATCCATAACATCTCTGCAGCTAGTTGTTTTGCGCTCGGGCTAGTCTCTTGTATCTGGTTCTCCATTTTTTCAAAAAAATTGCCTTCTCCTTCATCCAGGTTGTTAGAAAAATATTGTTCCAATTCGGCAATGTGCTCAGTTGTCCAAACTGGGCTTTCTGTAAATACCGACAACTGTTTTACCAGGCATCTTTCTTTCCAGATTTCAGCTGCCTCTAGAATAGGGCCTGAGTCATGTTCGGCACAATAGCGGCTCATAAAATCATCCGATAATCAAATTTGGTTTAGTGAAATGGGCATTAAAAGAACAAATGATTCATTTTAAACTTTAAAGCCATATTCTTCTGAATGACGGCTCATTGAATAGCAGCCGACATTGACTGTGACGCTTTGACAGTCGCTTGTGGGTCGATCTTTGCCCGTTCGCAAGCGCGGCGGTTACATAGATTGTAACCGCCGCCATGAATTAAAACATTAAATTTCTGTCTGTTCCGAAATTTCTAACGCATCATCGACCTCTATTCCGAGATATCTCACAGTGCTCTCAAGCTTGGTATGACCAAGTAATAGTTGAACGGCTCGCAAGTTTTTTGTCCGGCGATAAATCAATGTCGCTTTAGTCCTGCGCATTGTGTGAGTTCCATATGCTGCCGGATCAAGACCAATTGACATTACCCAGTGTTCAACAATTCGAGCATATTGCCGCGTAGAGAGGTGTGGCGAATCGTGAATTCGACTTGGAAAAAGAAACTCATCGGCCTTCAATTGAGCATGGTTAATCCAATTTGCTAACGAATCTCTGGTTTGCTCAGTTATCTCAAATTGAACCGGTCTATGCGTTTTCTGTTGCATTATCATTGCGCGTGATGACACTCGACCACCTTGCGCAACATCGCAAACTTTAAGTTTGACCAAATCACATCCCCGTAGCTTGCTATCAATAGCAAGATTAAAGAGAGCCTGTTCACGGATATTTTGGGACATTTGCAAACGTATGCGAATGGCCCAGATTTCCTTCAATTTTAGTGGCAATTTCTGACCAATCAACTTGCCTTTGTTCCAGGGTGCGTGTTGATTGCATTGATTTTTTTGGTTCATGACAAACTCCAAACTGTTGTTTAAGGAACTTTATTGTCATGCTATGGACTGGGTCGGGCGCAAACCATGTGGAAGTGTAAAATAAAGTTGCTGCCTGCGTACGATATAATGATCTTTTTTTAGGTCAAAGAGTTCTTGTCACAGTGTATCATTTTTGATACGCTGTATAAATGAATCCAATACTTTCTGTTAAATTTTTTGCAACTGAAGCAGGTAGCGAGCCCGTTAGAGAATGGTTGAAAGGATTATCTGCCCAAGACAGAAAAACGATTGGCGAAGATATTAAAACAGTTCAATTCGGTTGGCCTCTTGGTATGCCTTTAGTCGATCATCTCGAAGGCGACATATGGGAAGTTAGAGTTAAACTTGATAACCGAATCGCCCGCATTCTGTTTGTAATTGACAAGCATACGATGATTTTGCTGCATGGATTTGTCAAGAAGAGTCAAAAAACACCGAAGCCAGAAATCGATTTGGCCAAACAAAGATTGAAAGCATTACGAGGTAAGCAATGAACAGTCAACACGAAGAGAATCCCCATATTGGCAGTGACTTCGATGATTTCCTAAGCGAGGAAGCTATTCTTGACGAAGTCACAGCGGTAGCGACCAAGCGTGTCATTGCCTGGCAAATATCAGAAGGCATGTCTACGCTTAAACTCAGTAAGACTGCGATGGCAAAAAAAATGCATACCAGCAGAGCTTCACTTAATCGATTGTTGGATGAAGAAGATACCAGTTTAACCTTGACCACCTTAGTGAGCGCAGCCGCCGCGCTTGGTAAAAAGGTAAAAATAGAGTTGGAACCGGTGTAAACTTGTACGATCATGGTCATTTGTAGGCTCAAACGCTGAAAATCGTGGAAACGGAGCGCAAGCGAAAAGCGAGTGCCGGATTCAACCGTAAAGATTTTAGTCCGTCCTTGGCCTAAAATCGGTCTACACCGGCACGGCTTAATGTCTTCGACGCCCTGACCGTCCACGTCGCTCGAAGGTAGGACTTCTTGCTCTCGTATGACTCTACGCGCTATCGGGAGGCCTTGCAGGTTTTCCATGAAAACCCGCCCGGCACCTGTGCGCTTCCAGGGACTATTTGGACGACACTCGCTATCGCGTAGTTTCCTGTCCAAACAGCGAGTGAAGATTTTTAGTCCCCGATAGGCGTAGCGCCGGGCGGGTTATCGCAGCGAAGCGAAGAAAACCTGCAAGGCATCGCGAAACGCCGTCAAGCCATTTGGAGCCTAGCTCTTAAGCCGTTTAGGCGCAAGAGCAGGCGACGAGGGCGAATCGGGGCCGCCGGAGGCATTAAATGGTCGCGTAGTTTTTGCCGCTTGTTGGGGCTGGGATGCCCCTAAACAAGCTTTCGCAAAAATAGCGACTCGCTTGATCGGCCATCTACGTACGGCCAGGTATTCCAGACCAATGACAGGTGAAGCTTGATAGCTGACGTTCAATATACTGCTATCTGTGCCAGAAATTAAGATTTTTGGCACAAGTTTTCACGCCTGATAAATCAACATTCAATCATCAAAAGCCCACATGCCATCTGGATTCTTGCCGTTCTTAAGCATTTTAAATTCTTTAAGAAACTGCGAAACTACAACAGTAGCTGATTCAGGAACCTGTCCCTCAGATTCAAGTTTCTGCAGTTTTTCCGCTACTACATCAATTTCAAGATATTCCTCTATCCATTTCGGATTTAGTCTAGGCTGGACATTTACAGCCGAATCACCAAAAGTTTGCCCTCTTGACTGAGTTAAAAAATGCGATAGGAATATGAGTAGTTTCTCGTCAGAGATAACGACATTCGTACACCAGGCATTTACCTCCTCCTCAGCAGAACCAATCTTTTGCCATAAAAGCAATATTCTTGAAAACTGTGAGTTACTCAATAATTCACCCGAATCGGTCTTTCGTATTTTTTCGACCCAAATGGTTTTAAGTTCGTCGACAATATTTGAGTCCAGCAACATTGCTCTGTTACTTTCAAGTTGCATAGTTATCTCATCCCAAAAAACTCCCAGCAGATAGCTTTGAGTACCTATTGCTTGGCCTTGATCAAAGCCAATTTTTAAATATTCTGAACGCTGAGTTATTTCCACTCGCTTGAGCAGGTGGTAAACGATTCTTCCAATCCTTTGTTCATTACTTAAATCAAATCCACCGGTGTTATCACTTGGCAAACTTAACTTGTCACCAATATTTAAAAGTTCATTAATAATTATGGGAATATATTCAGCGAGAATATCTTGTTCTACATAATCCATCAAGCGTTCAAGTATTGCACGGGCCTTTGATAGTCCATCAGGCCGCATTATTAGACTAGCAGCACATAATTTTTCACCAAATAAGTTTGGCGTTATAACTGAATTTAGAATATCCAATATTTCGCTTCTTTTTATATCTCCATCGGCGATAGATAATCGGAAGTAAATTGGGAATAAGTCTGGAACACAAATACGCTGACTTTTACGCCATACTGCTATCCATTCTCCACCATAACTCATATCATCCGTTTTTGGAAATATCCTCTTAATTAATGCCTTGGTGCTGGCTTGCAAATTTTCAGGAACATTTTTTTGCCAAGCCGCATGAAATTCCTGCGTAGTATTGTCTCTACTCCCGCCATATTGTCTATCTGGTTTATGGCCCGCAAAATGATCTGGATTAGATCGAATAACGTCATATAATCTTGGCAAAAAAACCCGTAAAGCTTCTATAGCAATAAAATCTACCGGATTTACTTCATCGACTACAGCGGGATAAGTGACTGCCATGGTATTTATAAATCGCACTATATCTCTAGGTACTTGAATAAAAGGAGCGATACCATCGTTAAGCACATTTATCCAATAGGCTTGTTCAAACAAACCATCAGGAGTACCAATAATTACATTATCAAGTTGCTTGGTAAATGCCGCAATTAAAGCAGTACGATCCACCGGAGGTATTTCAAAAGGAACTTGAATGATTTTTTCAAGATAACGTTCACCTGGCATACCGGTTTGATCTTCGATTGCTTTAACTGCAACTTCTCGATCCAAGGCCATTAAATAAACGACATTTTGGAAATCCGCCAAAGCTTTTATTACTGTAAACAGTTGCCGAGTTTCCTCTGGAGTCAATCGATCAATATCATCAATAATAATTAGTATGCGCTGATTAGCTTTTAATAGAATTTGGTTAATTTCAGCCTTAAGGGCGGGGACGTCTTTGTTTTTCCGCTTTATATTGGCAAACATTTTGCCAAGCAAACTGCCTGCTCCCAATGTAGTGCCAGTCAGATCAATGAGGCCGCCAATACTTTCGGAAAAATTACTAAAAAGATCGCCAAGTTTCTTAAACTTCTCACTTTTATTTGGCAGAATCGCCTGCATTTGCCCAAGAAATGCTCGAGCCAAGTTTTCTTGGCCTGAAAACCACCAAGGATTAAAAGTGACAACAACAGGCCTTTTGTCTTCATCTTGTTGATCAAGATAATGTTGTATGTAATTTAATACAGTCGATTTCCCTGAACCCCATGGACCATAAAGCGCAAGTACCAAACCATCGTTACTTGGATAACGACTGATACTTAGCGCAAGGTTTTTAGCGAATGGAGCATGACCGAACAGATCATTTTCAGGGTCTATGCTTGGGCGGTCAGCAGATAGAGCTGTCATAGTGAAATACTCATAATCATTAAAATAATTCCATTTGACCGCTTTTTTCGATCGCTTTGGTTTTCGTTTGCCTGCCAAGCCAGAAGTTTTTGCGACTTTCTTTTCATGCAAACCGGCGGCAACTTCTTCAGTGTAGCGTTGGTGATTCTGCCCGTAGATGGGTAGAGGCGATAGCCGAAACCCATAAATGAATATAGCTATACACTATCATTATTGATAGCCAATTAAATATTAACATAGCTTTGTTATTAATAGCTTTCCTGATGAGTTTAGCTGTCGCTCTAGCCATCCTACAGAATCTCAGCAATCAACCAATAAGCAGTCATTTATATATTCAAACGAATGTCGCTTGTGGGTCGGTACCAGTCAATAAACATCTGCCTGATCGGTCAATCGATTAGCCATTTAATAAATTATCAGATGCGACACAATAGGGGAGTCACTGTTTTTGCGAAAGCTTATTTTGGGGCATCCTATCCCCAATAACCGGCAAAAATGACTCCGACATAATACCTACTATGCCTGGATTCGTCCTACGGAACTTGTTTCCGCTCATCCTTGGTTAGAAATCGAACCTAAACTGTCACGTTTAATGCCTGCGGCAGCCCTGGACGTTCCTGTCGCTTTGATCTCAGATGACTCGACGAGCTTTCGGGATGCTTTGCAGGATTCCAAGTACACCCGACTAGCGCATTTCCACTTCCAGGGATTATTTAACCACCGCAAGCTATCGTATTGCTTCCATGGTCTCACAGTGTAACTTGCTGACCTTGGGATGACTAATGTCATTAATTATGAAATCGCATGACACGAATGTGAATTTTTTGTCACGAATCATGAATTCTGACACGAAGCCGGTTTGCTGAACATGAACATCTTGTTATTCCTGGTCGGTTGGATCTACCTCATCGAGAGCATGCAGGTCAAATATCTGAATAATCGAGTGGAACAGGATCATCGGTTCATCAAAAAGCTGACCAATCCGATGCTGGGGTTCAAGGCATTTCATTCTGCCCAAGCGACCTTAGCCGGCATTGAAACGGCGCATATGATCCGGAAGGGCCAGTTGTCGCAAATCGGAATTCCGGCTTACCAGCAATTTATGTCGTTAGCAGGATAACTCTGTCCGGCGGAAAGTTGGTTTTTGGTTCCTGAAAAATTTGCGACACAACCCCAATTACAAAGGGCAGAAGCTGAATGATACCGAAACTCGGATTATGATGCAGTTTGCCGACGATGCTGATCTGAAAGAACAAATCGACGAAATTCTGGATGAGATTTATCAAATAGCTGATTTTCGCAATTGCGAAATAATCGACCTGTCACTCCAAGAAGAATCAACAGGCCGTTATTGGGATGAATGTGACGGCGGCTGGAAATAGGTTTATTCTGTGTGACAAAATTTTCTGGGGTTCCGGCTTACACCCCCAACTATGTAAGTATTTGCAAGCCATGCTTCTGGACAATAGCTAAGAGCTTTAGAGCCATACCGCTGGGACGCTTTGCGCCGGTTTCCCATTTCTGTATCGTCGATTCGCTGGTGTTTAGGTAACGGGCAAAGATGGGCTGGCTGACATGGTTGTTTTCACGGATCAGTTTTATCTGTTGCGGCTCTATTTCCATAGGCATGGAAAGGCAAGACTCGTCAAACTCGCGCATAGTTGTCTTATCAATACCACCGGCTTGAAATAGACCTTTAGCCCCGCTATGGATGGCTTCAAACGCATCGCTTTTAAATTGAGGTTTTTTGGGCATTGCAAATCTCCAATAAATCGCCGTTTTTTATCGCGGCATCAATCGCTACATCGGTCTGTAGGCCATATAGGGCAGCCAACTTCTTAAACTCGGCTAGCTCATCACTGCTAATGTTGTCTCGGTCTTTCTTGGCAAAAAGATAGGTATAAACCCAGTGCCGACCACCCTTAGCAAGAATGATGGAGCGGTGTCGATTATTGTTTAGGCGTTTTTTAAACACCCCTCCACCTAAATCGTCGGATTGGCCTAGCATGACCTGCTGGATTGCTAAACAAAGCTCTTCGTTAGTAATGAGTGCTTTTTTTGCAGCCTTTGCGAACCAAGCTGTCTTAAAAATCCTTGATGAAGTTTCAGTATTGGCGTTCATAAGAAAAATATACATCATTGTAGCACTGGGTGCAATGAAAAAATAACAACCAGCAAATTTTTGCATGCTCCCCTAAGGTTTAGCAAAGTTTTTCCCGATGTGGCTTTGTCGCAAATTTTGCCGGCTCTTTGCGATAATGCCATGAATTTGAGTAGGCCGAAAGCATGATAAATTTCCGTGGCGCCCATTATCCAAAAGATGCCATCCTTTACGCCGTTTACTTTTATGTTCGTTATGGCGTATCGTATCGGGATCTTGAAGAAATTTTAGAAGAGCGCGGTGTCCACTTTGATCACTCAACGCTCAATCGCTGGGTGATCCGGTATTCGCCGATGATTGCCGAGGCCGCGAAGAAAAGCAAACGAACGGCCTCCAATTCCAGGAGGATGGACGAAACCTATATTAAAGTCAAAGGCCAATGGGTATACCTGTACCGGGCCATTGATAAGTATGGCGATACTATTGATTTTATGCTGTCAGGAAGAGGCGTCCACACGCTTTTTCAAACAGGCGATCGATAACAATGGCCTGCCGAATAGTGTAGTCATCGACAAGAGCGGTTCAAACGAAGCCGGTTTGCTGAACATGAACATCTTGTTATTCCTGGTCGGTTGGATCTACCTCATCGAGATCCTGCAGGTCAAATATCTGAACAATCGAGTGGAACAGGATCATCGGTTCATCAAAAAGCTGACCAATCCGATACTAGGGTTCAAGGCATTTCATTCTGCCCAAGCGACCTTAGCCGGCATTGATACAGCGCATATGATCCGGAAGGGCCAGTTGTCGCAAATCGGAATTCCGGCTTACCGGCAATTTATGTCGTTAGCAGGATAACTCTGTCCGGCGGAAAGTTGGATTTTGGTTCCTGAAAAATTTGCGACAGAACCGTTTTTGCCGCTTGTTGGGGCTGGGATGCCCCTAAACAAGCTTTCGCAAAAATAGCGACTCGCTTGTTAAAGCACTGCCAAATTACCCCGATCTTCCAGCCAGCTTTTTCTATCCCCTGCCCTTTTTTTGGCCAGCAACAAATCCATTTGCTCAAAAGTGGCATCGTTTTCGCTGACAGTTAATTGCACCAATCGCCGCGTATCGGGGTTCATGGTTGTTTCGCGCAGTTGTGAGGGGTTCATTTCGCCCAAGCCTTTAAAGCGCTGGATATTGACTTTGCCGGTGAGTTTTTCGGCTTCGATACGTGATAACACACCCAGACGCTCGGCTTCGTCCAATGCATAAAACACGCGCTTGCCCACATCAATTCGATACAACGGCGGCATAGCGACAAACACATGGCCGGCTTTTACCAGCGCCAAAAAATGCCGATAAAATAAGGCACAAATCAGCGTGGCAATGTGATTACCATCCGAATCCGCATCCGCCAGAATACAAATTTTGCCATAGCGTAAATGCTGTAAATCATGACTGTCTGGCTCTATGCCCAAGGCCACCGCAATATCGTGTACTTCCTGCGAGGCCATTACATCGGACGAATCCACTTCCCAGGTGTTCAAAATTTTACCGCGCAACGGCATAATGGCCTGAAATTCACGATCTCTGGCCTGTTTGGCCGAGCCGCCCGCCGAATCGCCTTCCACCAAAAACAGTTCGGTACGCGTTAGATCTTGCGCAGAACAATCCGCTAATTTGCCGGGTAAGGCTGGGCCTGAGGTAATGCGTTTACGAATAATCTTTTTGCCCGCTTTCAGACGTTTTTGCGCGCTAACCAGAATAATTTCGGCAATTTTTTCGCCTTCTTGCGGATGCTGATTTAACCACAGACTAAAACTATCTTTGGCGATACCTGAAACAAAGGTCACACACTCGCGAGAACTCAAGCGCTCCTTGGTTTGTCCAGAAAACTGCGGATCTTGCAATTTAACCGACAACACAAAATGACAATGTTCCCATACATCTTCGGGTGCTATTTTTACCCCGCGCGGCAGCAGATTACGAATTTCACAAAACTCGCGCATGGCTTCGGTTAAGCCAGCCCGCAAACCGTTAACATGCGTACCACCTTGCGCGGTGGGTACTAAATTGACATAACTTTCTGTAATAGACTCTGGCAGGCTGTCCGCTGTCCACACGATGCCCCATTCCACCGCTTCGGTACTGGCAGCCATTGCGGCCATAAAGGGTTGCTGCGGAAAAATTTCCACATCGCCTACTCTGTCCAGTAAATATTCTTGCAAACCGTTCTGATAACACCATTCATATTGTTCTTCGGGTAGTTCAGAACTTAAACTGATTTTAAGGCCGGGACACAATACCGCTTTGGCACGTAATACGTGTTTTAGTTTGCTGAGCGATACGCGGTTAGAATCAAAATATTTGCTATCCGGCCAAAAATGCACACTGGTGCCGGTGTTGTTTTTGCCTACGGTGCCAGTTTGTTGTAAATCACTGGTTTTATCGCCACCGGCAAAACTCATCTGGTACACACAACCACCGCGTTTTACTTCAATATCAAGGCGTTCCGATAAGGCGTTCACTACCGACACCCCAACCCCATGCAATCCACCCGAAAACTGATAGTTGCTATTGGAGAATTTACCACCGGCATGTAATTGGGTCAGAATCACCTCTACCCCTGGTATGCCCTGTTCTGGGTGAATATCCACAGGCATGCCACGGCCATTGTCTTTTACCAGGATTGAACCATCTTTAAACAGTTGCACCTCGATACTAGTGGCGTGTCCAGCCAGCGCTTCGTCGACGCTATTGTCCACCACTTCCTGTACCAAATGATTGGGTCGAGTGGTATCGGTATACATACCCGGACGTTTCCGCACCGGTTCCAGTCCGGTTAATACTTCAATAGCGGCGGCGTTATATTCGTTACTCATGGTTTAACTTTGTTGTGCAGGTAGATGAAAATTCGGCTAGTTTGAAGATAAAGCATAGCCTAATTAGCTATTATAAAGGTAACTATTAAGTGTAAAGTTAAGTTTTTATCCGATGCGCCAATACCAGCAAGCACAGCGATTGCAAAAAACGCACTACTCTGTGCGACACACCACGCTCAACACATTGATTCATAACCATATAAATACACTGACCAGTTATCCAAAAATCAGATAGCCTGCCAAGTTAATCACAAGGCTGCGGTGAGGTACACTCCGTATATTGTGTAAAAATAAACGCAAAAGCCTAATTTCACCACATGTTCCTTAAAGTAGACAACCCTATTAATTTGTGCAAAAAACAACAAATTGGTGCATATCCCCAATTTTGGCTCTCAGCCAAATTTATAAAAAATCAATATAATCATCATGTTATTAAAAATAACAATTGGTATGTAACTTGCTGAATAGTAAATACCAAGCAGTGACTATGTGATATTTGCAAAAACGCTTGCCTGGTAATTTTTCAGTTGATGTGAGGTGTCAAAATGATTGAAGTACTTATGGTATTTGTCATGGTTGCATTCGTCGCTATTTGTGTGTTTTGGCCACAAAGTGGCTCTGCGTCATTACTAGCTAAAAATGATCAACCTGTCGATCGCACAGTGTCGATATCAGAGGCCGATTTATCGGCGGATTCAATGTTTGAGAATCAGTATCTGACCCATTTACAACAGGAGATTGAAGTCACCTTATTTCCGCGCCCAACCGATTCCGTATTGAAACGTCATTACGACAATCTGGTCGCCACCAAACTGAAGGAGCATTTATCCCAGATGCCTATGTAATTAGCTAGCCTTGTTTTAATGCGTTACTGGGTTTCGAAAAACCCCATGCACCAACGCTGACAATGGCAATATCGAGTCAGGGTTTTGATATGCATTTTTGTTTCGCTGGTGCATGTTTAGCTTGTAACTATAGTCTTCTTTATTTTCTGGGTTAAAATGTGGTCAGCTGTGTTTAAGCACAAAAGATGGCTCATCATTCACAAATACCAGCAAAACTAATACATAAATCGGTTTTTTATCTTAACCTGTGAATGCTTATCTTTCCCGTGTTCACAGCCGCGACAACTGTTGTCTTCACTCAATTTATTATTCCAAATTTTATGCTCAACAAAGATGATTTTCTCGAAGTGGTTAACCTTACCCCGTTGGTATCTATCGATTTGGTGGTAAGCAATGCTGACAATGCTATTCTGATGGGTAAGCGGGTCAACGAACCGGCTGCTGGCTACTGGTTTGTGCCCGGTGGACGTATTTTTAAAGGTGAATCCTTGGAACAGGCTTTCCAACGTATCACTGCAACAGAACTTGGAATGACATTAACCATCGACAAAGGCCAGCTTATCGGTGCCTTTACTCATCTATACGACACTAACTTTGCCCACGCTCCAGGCATAAGCACGCACTACGTAGTTTTGGCCTACCGCTTGCATTTGACTATTGATCCACTGTCACTGCCGCCTCAACAGCATCAGGAATATCAGTTATTCAAGCAAAGCGACGATCTAAGCGCAGTACACCCCAATAATCTGCCATATTTTTCCTGATTGAATTGAATCCAACCGATGCGAACCTCGAAGAACCTGGCTTTTGTGCTTCGACTTTGCTCAGGGGAGCCTTGTCGAAAGGTGGTTTTTCGAAGTTTGCCAATATTATTTGGGTGCAAAAGTCTCTATTGATGGCGAAGGCATTAAAGCAGGTGTCTTGATGCGAACATGTTTCTTGTGCTGCAAACACTGAGAGCCTAAAGAGTCGCTAGGGGGTTCTTTATGGCTGGTGGCAATATCCAGGGGAATCTTGATAACATCATTCTCCTTTAGATTTTTACAGTTTACGTCTGAATTGTAAGCGGAAATAGCCAACCACTGGTTCTCACTGCCCGTATACCATTTGGCAATACAAGCCAGAGTTTCACCACTACGCACCTGATGCATAATCATCGGCTCTTTATTCTGTTCCTGCGCCTGCTCCTTATGTACCGGGATTTCAACCACTGGTTCGGGTGGATTATCAGAGCCAAACAGGCTGCATCCCGCTTGCAGAAACGCCAATAGCGACACTGATTCTACTCGCCTTAAGTACAATTTCATCCTCTCATCTCTCCTTAGGTTTCCTGAGCCGTTAACTCTATCTTGAACGGATTTTTTGGCCGACGGGAGTACTATAAACGCCCCATCATTCCTTTGGCGACCAGTCAGGCGCAGAGGCTTTATCTATTCAGCATACGCAAACAGGTAACCGATACCTATCTTACCGCTACTTGCCCAGAATACCTAACTGGCTAAATTCCGGCAATCTATGCCAGAACGATGACTTTGATGACTAAGCATTAAATTTTCTGTAACTGATGAGGAGTTAGATTATTTTTTTAATCATCCTCACTATCATCCTCATCCATATTCAACAATGCAAACATGTTGGTAGACACCGGTTTAACGGGAACAGGCTTAACAATTGGAGTCTTTTTAGTTGATTGATATTGAGAAATTTCAAGACGTTGCTTTTTCATAGATTCACTTTCGCCTTTAAAATCAATGTGAACATTAAACACGGCTTCACCCGCTTTACCACTGCCACCTTTCATGGTCAAATCAATTTTTCCGTTCATAACATGCCCGGTAAGATTTAGCTTAATTACGCCTTTGCGCGTTACCACATAAATCTTAATATGCTTTTTATCGCTGCTTCCTTCAACTATTAGATTATCCCCCATCCCTCTAAAATAACTTGCTGCATCTTTGCATTTTGTACTAGGAACATTAAGATCCATTGAACATAAACCTATATTATTAGCAAAACCATTACTCAGGTAACGGCTTTTAATTTGGCTTACTAGATATTCACATGCATTTTTTTCTTCGAGAGTGAGTGCCATATTCTTACCTTTTTATCTAACGGTTAACATATGCTTTAATTATAATATTCATTTTATAAAACGATCAGTTTCAGACGTTTAAGCGACTTAAGCATCCAAAAAAAACATTTCATTTTATTATTCAATATTATCCCGCACTCATATTTTTGGCAACAAAATTTGTTAATCATTTTTGCCCTTCAAACTGTTTGCCAAATCAACCATCAATAGAGGCGTTTTTTTATTGATAGGCTCATAATAAATGCCACCATCCATATTTAATAGCCGTGTTACGAAACGCTCTTTTTGTACCTTCCGCCCCCGCCACCTGTTTTTCTGCTTGTTGCCACAAAGCCTGATCAAAATCGCTATAATGCGTCAGCTGCTCAAGCCAGGGCGACAAACCAGTGTCTTCTCCCATACCATGCAAAAACTCGCCTCGGCTTAAAGCCTTATCCAGATTACCGCCTTGCGTGTTTAGACGTCCGATAAATTCCTGAGTCAGCATCAACAAGGGTAATTGCGCTTCCACACCTTGCGCGACAGCGTGGGTGGCTAGGCTAAAAATATTATCGCCATTGACAGGCAAACGGCTCAGCAAAGCCTGCCCCAGCACCAACGGTACTGCTTGTTGCAACACATAATCTATCACTTGTTCAGCTCGACTTGCCTCGCTGGGATGCGCTGTTTTCCCTTGTGTAAAACTGATGCTGGCATAACGGTACAATTGTTTAAACAAACCTGCCAGCGGTTCTGCACGCGCCAACACCCACAAGCTATCCGACTCAGCACCCAGTAACAAACTGGCTACTTTTTGATCTGCAGCCAGGATGGCGTCATATTCCACATCACCCTGCATCGAGGTTTGTTCGTAAACACTTAACCAGCAACACATTTCTGCCACTTGCCGGGCGCGTATCATGACAATATCGGCAAGCAACTCTGTCACACTAGAGCCACCCTGTGTTTCCATGCGTTGGCGCAGCACGTCCAAATCGCTAAGCCGCTTACCATTGCGATAGCGCATAAACTTGGAAATATCGTTAACAAACTCGACACTGCCAAACGGGTTGCCCAAATAGCGGCCTATACCGCTCGCCAACCACTTTGGCTGTA
Organism: Methylomonas sp. AM2-LC; assembly: GCF_039904985.1. Classification (NCBI taxonomy): domain Bacteria; kingdom Pseudomonadati; phylum Pseudomonadota; class Gammaproteobacteria; order Methylococcales; family Methylococcaceae; genus Methylomonas; species Methylomonas sp. AM2-LC. The sequence continues at coordinate 2,462,598 of NZ_CP157005.1, read as the reverse complement.
ACTCTGAAACTACTTTGTCAAAGCCTAAGGCATTGCTGGCCGCATTTAACACTTTAACACTTAAACCCGCCATTACTGGACTGAGTTTAAACTTGGCCATTGCGGTTTCGGCATTATCAACCTCGCGGTTAACCGCGCTTAAATCGGTTACCCAGGCTAATAAATCAACCACCGGCCGTGGATTAAAGCCGACCATAATATTGGCCATTAACGAGTCATTATGCCCAAACTTCTGTATATCCAGTATATTTTCCTGCCATGCGAGGTCACGAATAATATCCGCCGCACCACTAAACATACCGGATAGCGAATAGCCCAAGCGCCCAAATAGCACCGGGGCATCGTAGGGATTGATAAAACATAAGCGCGTAGCGGTAGAGATATGCGGCGTTTCCTGACTGCCCAATCCCAGTGCATCATATCGCAGCGGATAAAAGCCACCGCGTAACACCACCTCAACCGGCTGACCCTGACGATTATTCACAGAAAGACTACGTGCATAGGGGGTAAGCCAGTGTGGTGCCATACCTAAAATTTTCTGCTGTTGTTCAGCAATTTGTGGACGCAAATCAGCAAACACATCCCAAATTTGTTGAATGATTTGCCAATCTTCGGCGTGCAGGGTCGCCAGTATCGATGTCAAGTCGGCAGGCTGCCATTTTTCGCCACCTAATAAGCGTTGTATACTGCCTTGATTTGCTGTGTATAAAGCGATAGTGAGGCACATTTCCCGGTTTAAGCTGCGCTGGATATGCGGAAAAAATTGTTCAGCTCTTGTGGCATCTTCAGGTAACAGCATTTCCATAAAACCCGCCAGCTTGAAAAAGGTCTGCGCCCTAAAACTGTTTTCAAAAATAGCACTATCGATAGCGGGCCTTATCAGATAATCCCACACTGGTCCCTGCTGCTTGCCACCCCCCAGATAATCTACCCAATAGGCAGCGCGGGTTGCCAGAGCATTGTAGCCCTGCAAAAATATCAGGCCGGTCGGTTCGTAATTTTGTTTTGTCTCGGCATGTTGCTGTATGCTGCGCAACATGGGTTTAACCAGCGACTTAAAGCTGTGCTGGCCATTACCGGTTAATACCCGCTGCGGCAAGGCGGCCAAATGCTCTATCTGTTTCAGCGTATCCAGTAATTCTGTAAACTGGTCATAATGCATTTGCAAATAGGGTATACCTTTACCGGCAATAATACGCGTGGGTAACACTACTTGTATGCCTAATTGTGCCTGAATAGCCAGCCATTCGGTCATACTTTCCGCAAAACTAACTTCATTAAAACTGTTATTGTTGCCGGACAAATAAAACTTATCCAGTAAACCAGACATCAGCATAAACTCTCTGATAGGTAATTTGTGGTTACCTTGGATAAATTTCTGACTATATTCCAAACCAGTGGCTATTTCAGATTCTAGCTGTAAAGCCTGGCGTGTTGCATAAAAATTAATTAATTGCTGGCGTTTGCTACGCGAAGCCTGAAGTGGATTTTCTTCTTGCAAAGCTTGCACACAATCCGCTGCACAGCTAGCTTCGGCATGTAAAAAGTGTTGATGACGCACATTACCCAGGCTTAAGCCACTCAGCATACGCCGTGCATAAGCTTGCAGAGTATCTACGGAAACGCGCATATCATCGGCGGCTATGGCCAAGGCATCCGCTTCCATAGCCAGTAATTTAGCACGTACTTCGTTATGCAATGCCGCTTGCACAGCACTTTTCAACGCTTGCGGTGTACCGAGTTCAGCGTAATGTTCCAACAGGTATTGATCAGTTAAGCGGCGAATAGCCTGATTGGGTGCTTCGGCTTGTAGCAAGGCCATCACTAGTTCTATAGCAGACTCATAATCATACCATTCTGCAACGGCCTCTATTGGCCACTCGGCATCGTGTGCAACCATACCCAAACGGCTTAAGTGCGCCTGTTGCTCAACTGTTAAAGACAATGCTGCCAAGCCTTTAGCATCCAGTTTTACGTCGGAATTTTTCGCGGTTAAAATATCCCAAGCCCGGTACACCGGCATGTCCTTCACCTGCGCACGCATTTGTTTACGTATCTGGCGGCGCAAGCCACTGTGACGCTGTTGTAAACTGCGTAAAGTACCGCGCCCAGCATTTTGTAACCATTGCATATCGCGTAAAGCTTTACCTTGCAAACTGCGATTGGCGGCACTATTGGCTGCCTGCTGTAAAGCCTGATACTCAGCAAACTCAATGGCGCTCATGCCCGCCGCCTTCGCCGTTTTAAACAACGGACGCATAGCACGTACTTGTTCTGCCAGCCGGATTTCTTCACTACTGGCTAACATGCGGTCAAACACAGAACGCACTTCTTTAGTTAACTGTGAGTTTAACGAGCGTAAGGAACGATAGATTTTCAGCAACCAGGCTCTAAAGCGTTCAAACACGCTCTGTAAAGCCAGATTAGGTGCCTTACCGGCGAACAAATAAGCTTCAAAACTTTCTGCAAATTTTTCGTGATAAACGCGCTTTTGTTCAAAATCCAGTTGTTGCCAGGCTTGCAGACTTTCCACCCCAAACCAGTCTAACAGAATACGCGTATCGGCCAGAATCTGCTGCTTGCTGGAAAGCGACAAATCCTGCTCGCTATCTGCATCTATATCGGGTTCAGAATCTGTACCCGCATCTGCCAGCGGCTCACCAGGCATGGCCTGCATAAAGCCCAGCTTATTGCTAAAATCCACATTGGCTTCGCGACGCGAATTAATCTGTTTTTTACCGATATCCAGCACATCGGATACCACCACACTCAAGGTAGTAAAAAATCCAACCAAATTATGGATAGCCGCATCCGTTAAATCGCCTTGATTAACAATGATTGCCCGATCTGGGTTAACCATAGATAACACCCGGTGCCAGCTATCCAATCGTCCAGCCGTTCGCAACACTTCCACGTCTTCCGACTTGATTGGCACAAAGGCTTTAGGTCGGCCACCAGCATCCAGCAATAACACCCCAGTGCGTTTTTTAGCGATATATTGAGCATCACTGGTGGAATAAGGTGGGTAAATATTCACTTTAGTCAACGCACTTTCATCCATCATCATGCGTTCCAATACCGGCACATGGCGGATAGCCTGCGGTTTTTTGGTAACACCATGTTTATCATTGGGTTGTATATCCGGCAAGGCTTTGGCCTCATCACCCTCGGCCGGGGTGGGTTCAAACATCCAATAACGACCGCTACCAGACTTGGTGCCGATTAATAAAAACCCGTGCGCAGTAATTTCACTACCTCGAAATACATTAGCCAATTTACGATTCAACACGCGATCAGCCAAACTAAAGGTATTACCATCACCGGGATGATTGTGCGAAAACCAGATATCGGTAGCGCCTTCAATCCGGAACGCCTCGGCGGCTAGTGTCTCTGGCCAGGCGGGTGTTAAATAGCGCGTGCCTTTAAAAGCACCCACAATAGCCAGCGGTACGCCATCTTTGTTGGTCACCAGCGCTTCAAAACGTTCTACCGGAAAGCGTGACATATACGACATGGCTTGCGCAGCCTGCGCCGGGGTTTTTACCACATCAGTCGCCAATAAACGTTTACCATCAATCATCAACTTGGTTTTGGTGGCAAACTCCCCAGGCGGCATATCATCACGGGTACGCAAATATACATGATGTTTATTATAAAAATCATCAAATTCACGACTCACCGCCTCATCGTCTGACATGGGATACATCAGCAGCTCGCCGTTATCGGCTTTATCCGACTTTTTACGTGGGCCTTGAAACAGGGATGCCGCATAATCTTGCAACGATTGATTTTCCGCTTCCTGATCCAGTATGCGCCAGGTCATATCCACTTGCATTTCCAAAAATAAATGCGCCGATTCGTGTAAGAATGTGGAAAGATCGGCGTTTTCATTCAGCGTAATGGTGCGCGTAGCCGGATTGAACGAGCCACGCCCTTGGCCAGTGGCTTTTTCAGTATTAGGTTCATGCGTATAAACTGGGTCTTGCTGCCATGCCTGATGAGTACCAGCCTGAGGCTTTTGTTGTAAAACATCAGCGGATGTATCATCACTCACCATACTGGCTGTCTGTTTTGGCGAATTATCTGGGATTGATTCCGACTGTTTTGCAGTCAGTTGATTGTCTGTAATGGGCGATGTGGATGGCGTTTCTGCAAGGCTATCATCAGTCTTCAACGGCTTTTGTTGCCAATCCTGAGCCTGCTCATGTTCAGCCTCGGGCCCGGCAATTTGCAGTGGATAGTGTCTAAACAACTCTTCACCACTTATACCCAGCTTTTGCCCCTGCACATGATAAAAATGCGCGAGCAAAGTGGCATAATTGTCATGCACAGCCTCAGAAAACCGGCCGACCTGTTGCAATTGGTTAAACACGCTATCTTTAACCGCTTGCATAGCCAATTGACTCTCGTTATTGCTGTGTTGAGCATGCAGCATATCGCTAATTTCTGCCTGTAACTGTTGAGCATGCAACTCCTGATAGTGCCGAGCGTCGGCACGATTAAACACTTCACCCTCCAGTCTGACATGATCCAACAAACGCTGTGCATACACCTGCGGTGCAATTTGTCGCACATATTGGGCAATGGGTACACTCACCTCGCCGCCTGCGGCCAAAGCCGTGGGCAATTGTTGCTGCACTTCAGGCATGCTGGCTAATTGCGGCTGTTCAGCCGCCACTGCCTGCAAAGCCTCAGCATCAATATACACATGCTGCACCGCCCCTTCAGCCAGCGCATTCTCCACAAAATTTTGCAAAGTTTGTGGATTACGCTGTAACACCTTACTGGCAGCCGCTAAGTGATTTATCGCCTGCAAATTCAGCGCCTGTTGCTCGGCGCTGTCGGTCTGGCTACGCTGACGATTAACCAGTGCTTGCACACCGTGCAATAAACCCGTTTGCCCGCCAGTACCGACCACGGTTGCCACCAAAGTTTGCAGGGCCGCATCTGGACGTGCAGCCAGATAATCATCTAAAGTCTGTTCAGGGTGCAACACCGCCCATTCGTTCATATCCTGTAAAACTGTGGCGGCCTGCTCACCCGGAATCTCGCTGGCAATTTGCCGGGTTAATACTTTAAATAATGGCGCACTGGCTTTTAAGTCTTTAAATAACAAGCCCATGGGCGTTTGTTCAGTAGCATATTCAATGGCGGCATCGGCAGCGCCATAAACAGCGGCTTGCGGCGCAGCCAAACCCTGATCCCTAGCGCGGCCATAGGCCTGACCACCCGTGGTTAAAGCCATGCTGTTTAAGGCAAGTTGTGGATTATCCGTCGCCACCGCTAACGGCAACGTCAATAGATTTTGCGAAAGTGATTGTAAGCCTGCGTAATAGCCAGAGGCCAAATTACCCTGCGCAGGCGGTGTCAGGTACTGTCGCCAAGCGCTTTGTGATTGGCGAATTTGCCGAAAGGCAGCGGCCACTGGTTGTGCTATATCCACTGGCAAGACGCTACCCGCCAAAGGCGCAGTCACGTAATGACTTAACAAATCAGCCCCGGCTTCCGCCTGCCCAGCCACACCTTCAGAAAAGCCATACACACCGGACAACAGCGCCTTGCCACTTTGCTTGGCAAACTGCAATGCCTGCTCCATAGCGGATAGATTGGCTATATCATCATGGGCAATAGCCGCCTGCTGCGGTTGAGTTAATAAGTGACTGGTGGCTGGCAAATGCTGCACCAGATGCTGATAATCCACTGTATCCAGACTGGCACGCCTCTGTAAGGTTTCTGTATCCAGTTTTACCGCTTCAACCGGCAATTGATACTGACTGGCCAAACGCTGATTATTGCCTTCCTGATCGGGCTTATTGTCCACAACGGTTTGTAAGGTTTGCCGAATTGCCGCTGCCTGTTCTGCCTGCAAACGGGTCAAATAAGGATTAGTCTGCGTCATTTCAATAAACCTTTCTGTTGTAAATACTGATAAAAAATGTCGTCTTCATTGATGCCTGCCTGCGGATGCAGGTATTGCAAAGCCTGTATAATTTGCTGGCGATCAGCAGTAGGTACCAATACCTTATCCTGCCGACTGTCTACCAATACGGCTGGCTTATCTTGACTAGCCGACAATAAACCTTTAACACCCACCTTGGTAAACAGATGCGCCGCCAAGCTTTGCTGCTCGTCAAAACTTAAAGGCTTGCCGTGTTGCTGTTCTGCTGCGGTTAGCCTTTGCAGAAAAGCGGAGTTTATATGCCCTACCGTACGCAAACCTTGTACATCGGTAGGTTGTGGATGCGGATTAATACCCGCTTCGCGCATAAACTGGTTTAACACATCCTGTACTGGCTGGTTACTGGCTGCCTGGCCTTTTAATAAGCGTTGTTGTTGAGTTTGCAATTGTTGATATTCACGCGAATTTAAACGATCACGCACGGCCATTAAGTTGGTCGTTTTCAAATTATCGGGCTGACTATGCAAGCGATAATACAAACCCCAATCGGTAGCTACTGGCGTACCTTGTGCAATACCACGCGCAAAACTCAACACCTTATCCACATCTTTAGGCGCAATGCCTGCCAACACCTCACTGGGTAATGCCGCATAACGTCCGCCGTTATCCAGCAAAGCTTTAAGCGCCGTTGCCTTGCCCTGTAACTGTTGTTGTTTTAAAGCTTGGCTTTGCAACTGAAACTGACTATCCACTTCGGCCAATACCTGTTTACGCAAGCTAGGGCTGGCAGTATCTCCCAATTGCGCCAATGCTAACGCCTGGGCTTGGGCCTGGCTGGGTGGATTAACTTGCCCACCACCACGCGTAAACGCTTGTAGTTGGCTGTTAACCGACTGTTGAATATTGGCTGGCAGCTGAGCCAGCCAATCGCCCGCTGGTTTTCCGGCTTGCTGCATGGCTTGTTGGGTTAGCTCGGATCCCGCATGCCAAGCCGCCAAGGTTTGTGTCACATCCCCCTTAAACTGTTTAAGCAGTTGCTGAAAATGATTGGCATCTGTGGCGGTGGGCTGCGCCCCCAAGGCCAAGTTTTGTAACCGTAAGGCATCCGAATTTTGTAGACGTGGTGCCAGATGGGACATTACCTGCCCGGCCACCCTGACAGCGGTTTGTCTATCGGTGTTTTTAGTGACTAATTGTGTATTGTGTAACAGCGTATCGCTGTCCATATGCTCGCCAAACTGTTGCAATAGTGCGTTGGCAGTGTCAGTATCACTGTGCTGTAAAGCCGCCTGCACAGCATCGCTTAAGCCAGCAGCGCTGTGTTTAAGTGCTTGCGTCAATCCATACTCATCGGGATAGCCTTCCAATTGCGCTAGTTTAATACTGGCCTGCTGAATAGCGGCCACCCCACCTTGTAACAAGCCTGGATCGTTATAATTCAAACGCATAGTCTGCTGATTGGCAGCAATTGCGGCTTGTGCGACACCGCGTTGATATACCCGCAACTGCTGGCCTTCGTGCTGCTGCAACAATCCGCCGACATGCTCGCGAGCGGCTTGCGCCCAGTGCAGATACATTTGCCGCTGTTCATCATTACCTAAATTGGCCGTTTGCGCGGTAATATGTGCATCCAATGCTGTCAAAGCATTGCTGGCAGCCGGTTTATTATTCTGTAACGGTTGAAACGCCTCCGCACCCTGTTTAAGTAATACCCCGTCGTTACCGTACAATAAATTGTTAATGGTATGCTGGGTTTGGTTCTGCGCATCCTGCACGCGGGTGGCATTCGCCTCTTGCAATTGTTTGGCCTGTATGTGTGCCAACCATTGCACACCCTGTTGCCCAGCCTCCGCAGCCTGCTCTGCCAACGCCGTTTGTGTGGCCCCCACAAAATGATAATCGGCAGTATTGATGGTTTGCCGCACCGCAGGCAGCTCGTTTACTTCCAACTGGCGCTTATACTCGGGCACGCGCATGCTTATCCTCCTTGTCCGGCATAGCGGGTGGCATTGGATAACAATGAGCCACCCGTTGCGCTAGCAGCAATTGCCAATGGATTATTGGTATTCGCCTGCCAGGCACTCAGCCCAGATTGAATTTGATGTGTTTGTTCCTGTACCTGATAACCCCAAGCAGCACGTGCGGCATTACTCTGTAAGGCATTCACATCCTGAGCCCCTAAAAATCGGCTAGTCGCCAATTGATCAAGTGCCGACCCGGAACTTAAATCCACACCATTAGCCGCCAAAGTAGCTTTTTGTTCGCCAATGACCTGCACAGTTTGTAATAGACTTTGCTGAGCCTGCAAACCACCTTGCTGAATGGCGGCACTGCGTTGATAAGCCGCCAGTTGTGCATTATTCTGCTCCACTTCGGCTTGATATTTATTGGCTTGCTGAGCTGCACTAGCTTGCGTAAACGCTGAAACACCCGACAACCCCGCAGTGCCCAGACTGGCGATAGTCCCTACATTTGCCGCCGCCATCGACGCTACCGATCCCACAGCTTCGCCTACACCCGCCATCGCGGTATAACCCCCTGCCGCAGCACCCATCCCCTCTGAACCACCCGCCGCCATCATCAACGCCGCTTCCGAAAATCCATCACACATCAACCCTTCTCCTCATCAATTTACGGCAGACTTGACGCTTAAATCTACCTATCTGCGTTCGTAGTAAGCCCCTTTGCAACAGCTACGTTGCCTTTTTCTCAACAGCGCTTACAGAAAAAACCGAGCTCATTTCAAACCGCATAACCTCAAACCCGGCCCTTGCTTCCTGCCGATCAGTAAACGCAAATCCCAACAATTGCAGCCAGCGCATAATCTTTACCTGTTTAACATCTATAACATTAGTTAAATGCGGATAGACTGAGCGCATGTCCTGCACTCCCTGCCTAGCCTCGCGGGTTAAACGCAGCAAATGTTTATCCAGCAAATCTGTCGCCAACAACCAAGGCGCAGCCTGTGCCACCGTCACAGGCGAACAGCCGCAAATACACAACAACTCATCATCCGCCAGCCAAGCCCGCAAAAATCGCGGATCACTAGCTTGTACCGAAGCAATCACCGCCTCACAAGGCAACAAATCCGTCACCGCCGCCAGCTCCGCAATATCTGCCTGGCGCAAATTCTCAGCCAGATAAACAATATCGGTATCCTGCGGAAACCTAGAAGTAATCCTAACCACTCATCACCCAAAAATAAAAAAATGCATAAACTATTTACAAATTGTGGTGAACGGCATCCAACCGCATGAATTTTCACCCAATAACATTAATTATCGCAATCCAATACAGCACAATTGTTACTTGTGGTTTCATTTTGAGATTGATGGCAGTTATTAAGGCTTTATGGTGCGGTTCGTGCCTCACCGCACCCTACGACATTAACCACACATCACCCCAAATTAAAAAACGTAGGATGTGCCAACCAACGGGCGGTGCATCAATTCCAGTCTTAGCGGACGGCGTAGCTAAAAACCGCTCCACAATAACGCCGTCTCCGTGCGCTAGCACCTAGGACCCAAACGCCACCTCCAACGTCACATCACAAACCGTAATCGGCAACGGCAAATTCTGACTAATCACTACCCCGCCATCCGGCGTAAACTGCGGCATAATATTCACCCTAAACTCCCCGTTCGCCAGCGCCGGATTACCATTACTATCCACCGCCAACGGTGCCACAGGCACCAAAGACGAAACCGAAGGGCCCACCTGACACCCGCAAAAATCCACGCACCGCGCCCAAACCTTATTCACATTCTTAACCCGCCCCTGACCCAAAGACGCATCACCCACCACACTCACCGGTAAAGTTTCCAAAATGGCCGTTATCGGCAACCCTATCGTCACCACACTGGCCGCATAAGGCAAGCTCACAGTTCCCGTGCCATCACTAGAAACAGTCAACCCCGTCACCGCCTTACCATCCAACAACGCCGATACCGTCTGCCCCGCCAACCAGGTTAAACCACTCACCGAGCTGGTTGGCGTACTAAAGGTCTGACTAATCCCGCAATCCACAAAAAACGCATTGGCCAACACCCCGTCATACTGACGGGTATCAAACGCCTCAATATACTGCACCGTGTTTCCTGCAATCACTCGCTCCACAATCGCATACAGCACATCAAAACCATTCTCGGTAATGGTACAAATCGACTTAAACAGGCCATTAGTTGTGGTATGTTGATGCCAAGCCCTGACCTGCTGATCCGGCACATAAGTTAAACCCAATAGTTTTCCGGTTTCGTTTACCGCCCACACCACCGGATACAAAGCCCGGCTAAACGCCATTTCCTTAATGGTATGTCCATTAAACAAATGCGTAGCCAGCAAACTCACATCGTTCGACTCATACCCCGTTAACTGCCACTGATACACCAGCTCACGCACATGACCGCCAGTGGCCGCTACATACAAAGCGGCATTATTCACCACCACTGGCTGCACATTCGTCGCCCCGTTCTGGCTCTGTGCCTTAATGGAAATAGTGGTTGGCGTTAACCCATCGCCGGTTGGCGTATAAATCCGCCACTCCGTAGATGCAGTCAACACAATCAAATCCAGCAACGCAAGAACATGCGAAATAACATTCGCCCGTAGCGCCGCAATACGAATCCGCAACGCATCACTTCCTTGCGAAGGCACCGAATAATTCATATTCGATTCGGTACCTGGCTGTGTCAGCCACAAATTTTGCGGCTGATTATTACTGCCAGCAAACACCCGGCGCTGCTCGTAATAACCCACCGCCGCTGGATAATTTCCCGCACTCGATAGCGGTACCGGACTATCAATCAAAGGATAACTACGCGTTTGATCAGGAGTAATATTATGATCAGCAAAACTCAAAGCCGGCGCCTGCACCTGGCCCACAAACCCAAACGAACCATTATCCTGTGCATACACATTATAAAAACCCGCGCCCGTTACCGCCGTCCAACTGATAGTGTTGTAATTGCCATCAATGGTTAAATCATTACTCGCCAAGGCAGAAGCCGTAGACGGTAAACTTTCTTCCTGACCATACTGATTCAGAGACGTGACAATATAAGAACGATTAACCGGATAACCAGCAGTTGGATGTGTAATCGCCACCGTCGGCGTGGCAGGTGGCGTTAAACTGGACGCAAAACTAATCCCTGCTAATATCCAATCCAAATTGCCATAACGCTCCAGCTGCATGGGCGCATAAGACGGATGCACAAAAGTAACGATATCGCCCGATTGCACATAATGAATATCAAATAAATCCGCCGCCAAATAGTGATTAGGTATTTCATACTCGCCCGTAGCAGGCAGTTGATACCAGAACGCGGTATTGGTCGGCAAATTACCCGTGCTGGCCGCAAGGCAATAATAGGCATTGCTGCCATAACTGCATATTTTACCGGCTACATAGGCAGTAGCGGGGTTGTATACTGAATAAACTGGCGTATAACTGCTGAAATATTGCGCAAAAGTGGCAATATTAGACGGCTCTAAATTAGTGTTAGGCTGGGTGCAAATGTATACATTATCAAACGCATCATGCACATAATCTCCCTGCACATAACTCGCGTTATAATCAAAACCCGTACAGTTAAATGCCTGGGCGCTGATGCTGATTGCGTAAACATAAGCTGATTCAAAAGGCGCTGCTATATCAGCGGCCAGCCTAATATAAGTCGTTGTCGCAGAAGCCGTAAACGTCAACGTGTAGGTATGCTTAAGCGAATTGCCAGGAGTTAACTTTTGAGCTATTAAAGCACCTATAGGCGTTAAAGTGTTTCCTATTGTATTTTCAACAAATACCCATAAAGACGGCTGCCCGACAAAATTAACCACTAGATCATAGGTTGTTCCGATAACAGTGGTTAACGCTTGGTATGCTTGCCCAATATTACCGGTACTTGGCGATTTAAGTGCCATTACATTGCCAATATTGATTGATGCGGTACCGCTACCGGTATGACCATTATTCCAGTTAGGCAAAGACGTTAAAGCACTGTATCGCATGGTGTTATTTGCCACCAACTCGGCACCCAAAATGCCACAGCCATACAATAACGATTCCCCATGTGTGTGAAACCGAAAATACCCAGCCCCCAGTTCAATCGCCATGGTCTGCACTGCGCTAAACGAAAACGGAATCAAGCGTGCACCCAACGCCTTTACCACTGACACAAACCGCGACCCCGCCCGACTCTGCGCCGGACCATGCGGCAACACCACAAAATTCTGACACAACGCCAACCCGGATTGCTCCTTATCCAGATCCAACCGCCCATACATCTCCGGCGAAACCTCACCACCGACAAAGCTGGTTCTTATCGTGCGTTCGTTAGGCATTGTAAAACCTTATAAAATGTTATTAGAGCCGCCGACATTACCGCTCCAGGGCTGCCCACCCCCAACCCCATAAAACGACCCCGCCCTGTGCGCCCTAATCGCATCTGGCACATACACAGGCTTAACCCGCCTTAACAATCCATCCGCCTCAACCGCCCGCGCCAATGCCAAATCAAACACCTGCCCCAACCGCTGCTGTGCCGCAACACCTGTATCGCCTTTCAAAATAGGCCCCGCCAAATAAGAGGCCAACAACAAAGACAACGCCTCAATAAACAACGGCGGATAACCGCTGGCCGACAACGCCAACGCACTCATATACTCCAGCACCGCACTCGGACGATTGCAAAACAACACATTGGCTTCAAAAGCAAAATCAACCAGGCTGGTACCTGTGGGCATCCCCGCGTCAATACCATCACCCACCGCCACCAAATTAAAAAAATCACTCGGCAAGCCATACGCATACAACCACTGAGGATGCACAACGGATACAGACCCAGACGCCGCCCCGCCACTCGCCACCGTCAAGGTAAAGGTATTGGCATCCACCACAGAAACCGCATAACTGCTCCCAGTACCTGACGCATCATAGCTATTGCTGCTATCCGTAAATGTAAAGTTATAACTAGAGCCACTTATTAGGTTATGCCCAGTCATTACACACGTCATCACCGTACCCGCTACGCTATAACTCCCAGCCAAGGCATTTAGTTTGATAGATCGCAACGCAAACGACCACGCATAGCGCTGCAACAACACACTCAAAGCCTGCGGATAAAACAAAGCACAATAAACCGCCTGCATACTGCCATCCGTCAAACTGGAAATATTGGCCACATCACCCAACTTGGCCAACGCTAAATTACAAATATTAATCTGTGTAGTCATCTATAAACCTTGCCTTGGCAGGCGGCGTAATAAAAAACATCATATAAATTGATATACTTTGTTACCTTTCACTCAATACCGCTTACATAATGAAGCATAGATTTGCATACCTGGACGGCATACGCGGCTTGGCTGCAATTTTTGTTGTAACTCGCCATACCCCTAGTTATTGGGATTTCAATGTCTTTCATTCATATCTCGCTGTAGATTTATTTTTTATACTTAGCGGCTTTGTTATCGCTCACGCTTATGAAGATAAACTTACAAACGGTTCAATCAGTTTTTTCAAATTCATTAAAATCCGCTTAATTCGTTTATATCCAATTTTCGGTTTATCGATCACTCTTTGTGCAATTAACCTGCTATTAAATCAACACTTATTTAATGGTAACGATGCAATAGAATTCTTTACTACTGCGCTTTTTATTCCCTACCCAACAGACTCAAGCCCCGAACTATTCCCTCTTAACAATCCTTACTGGTCATTGTTTTATGAGTTGATAATAAACTTCGTTTATGCCTCTACTCGAAAGTGGCAATCCACAAACATATTGCTTTCTATAATAAGCATTTCTGCATTACTATTAATAGGCATCGCATACACACACAATGATTTAAATGCTGGTTTTTTCATGAGCATCCAATCAATTTCCGCTGGTATAGTAAGAGCCGCTTTTGGCTTTTTTACAGGTGTTTTGCTATATAGATATCATGCAAAAATATACAATTACACCAAAAACAGAGCATTACCTTACGTTGCTTTTATCATCGTATTGGTCTCGCTTTCTCTCCCTTATTCAGACTACATTGCCTGGATAGATGTAATCACTGTATGTATACTGTTCCCAATATGCGTAGCATTCGCAGCCACACCAACGTCAAGATCTAAATCAGAATCCATCTTGCTTGCGCTTGGATCCGCAAGTTATCCAATCTATGTACTACACAAACCTTTAAGCGAAATCACTTCCTTATTAATCAACAACGCAGAAGTTAAATTCGCACCCTATAGCGGCATCGCTTTTATGCTAACAATCTTTGGACTATCAATATTTTTAGAAAAATATTACGATATTCCATTCCGCAAAAAACTAACCAGAGCCTTTGTCAAATAATGAATACTTTCAAAAAAATTCTATCAACGGCATTAATTGCCGTAGCCATATTTATATTCCCTGCAATAATTGCAAATATTGCAGGGATTAATATTTATTAAGTGAACGCATACAATGGAAATTTTGCATTAGATGCAGGTGAATGTAATCTATTAGAACCCGGTAACTCGTGTAGTCCGTCTGATGTTGAATTATTAAATACGGTAACACCAGATGCCCAAGTATAGCTAGCTAGTCTTCCATCAATATACCAAACTAAAGGATTTACGGAATCTTGATATAAAACTCTAGAACTATTACCCGTACTTCCCGGGGAACTAACAACTATAGAGCCAGTTAAATCGTAGTTATTAGGGTTTGCTGATAAAGTAATAGTATTACTTGTGCAGCTACAGGTTAAAGAAGCCGTCAATGGCAACCAAAACCCTCCGTCTTGCGTTAAAGCTCCCGCTGAATTGCACTCAACATCATTAGCCAAATCAAAATAATCATATACCCCTGGTAATCCGCCGGGTACAGGTGCGGAAATCGCTCCTTTTCCTGTCCCACCAGTCCTTAACATCCAATTAAATGCAATACGTGCAGCGTTAGATATAGCGGCTGTATTTACACCGCCTGCATTAGATAACGATTGATTTGTAGCTGTTATCCATCCATCAGTACTTGAGGTTACAGGTCTAATTGTACAAGCGTAAATTTGTATAGACGGCAGCGCGTTTGCTATATTATTAAGCATCGCTGCTAATGCAGTTGTCGTTAAAATACCGCTTTGATAAATGTCATTAACTCCATAGTCACAAACTGCGTGAGTAAAATATTTATTAATCGTAGCTCGTCTTTTAGCACCATTTGCGCTAACAAATTGTGCACCTGTTTCACCGCCAACTCCAAATCCTTGTGTAGTTAACAGGCTTCCCATCATTCTTTCTATTGAGCCTAAAAATCTTGATGAATCTGGCTCTTCAAAAGTACCGTAAACTCGACTGTCACCTATTGCAGCAACAGCGGGAAGCGGAATATCTGTAATCCCAAATATACACGCAGGCCTAATGCCCTGCTGTCCGTATGAGCCACCATCAATAGTAGCCCCCGCAAAAGTACCCGTCACTACATTAGTAGCACCAAAATTGCCGGGTGTAGTGGTTCGATAAACTAGATTGTCACCTCCGTCAGGTAGATAACAGTTTCTATTAACCATTACAGAGTCTGTACCCGTAACTAAGTGCATTTCCCAGATTCTAAACTTAGCACCTGCTGGTATTAAATTTGTTAAAACAATTAAGTCCGAATCCAAATCTGTACCTGGGGCTATAACGCCCTGATTAGCAGCATTAAAGGTTATCCTTTGACGCGTTCCACCGATAGGATATTCGATACTTGCTTCGACTGTTAAATTTGTGGTTATCGTACCGCTCCCAGAAAAAGGAGCGTTTAGCGATTCGTTAAATAAATAATTCGCTACTTTAATCCCTATCGCTAAAATATTATTTTGCGCAATATGCGTAGAATAACTTAAAGTAGATTTAGCACCTGTATAAAATACATCATTTAAAGAGGCATTACCGCCAACAGCTCGTATAGCCTGCCTACCATCAGTAGCTCTTAGAGTAGTGCCATCATAATAAAACGAAGTCGCTCTATTGCCTAATACTGAACAGTTACCAATGCCGAGCTTATTACCTAAATAGTCAGATATAAATTTACTAAAAGTGCTGTAGGTTTTATTAAGACCCAGTTGACTCCCAGCATCGTCCATCACCCCCAGCAATGTAACCCCATCGTCCGCATAAATTCCCACTGGTGCTGCGCCCAACTTACTCATAATAATGCCTCTGCAATATGTTCAATTGAATGTTGTCCTAATTCATCCGCCTTATAGACATTAGGAAAATAAAGTCGCTCAGGTTCAAGCACCTGGTGTAAACCAACTGGAAAGTCGGGTATCAAGTCGTATCTACCCGCATAATGCTCAATGGCAAAACCCATGTGCAAAATGGCATCTCGCAAAGTCACATCCACCGTCTTCGGACAAGCAAACAAAATCAGCCGAGTCGGTTTAATCAAAGCCGCCAACAACAACGCCAGCGCCGCTCCCTCGCTATGGCCGCTGATAGTAATGTCCGCATCTAAAGGAAGTTGGTTATACACCCGCAATACCTCAGGATAAATCTGCTCAACCCGGTCCACAAACCCCGCATGCGCCTCACCATCCAAATACACCTTGGTCACCACCAACGCATCGGTTTTAAGGTCCGAAAAATCCCGGGTACCCCGCAAATCAAGATGAAAATGCCCAGGCTGCGCCATGGTAAAAAACCCAAACCCCTGCGGTATAGCCGTTAATATCGCCCGCCCCTCAAACGGTTTATTCTGATAGGCCGCCACCACCGCCAAAGCCGATTTTTTTGCAAGCGACATTACAACTCACCCCGCTCCGCCGCACGGCGCTCAATATGGCTTTTGGCAATGGTGTGGTTATTTTTAATATGAAAATAAACCGTACTGGTGGTGGTAATCCCACCAAAGAGCACTCCAAATGCCACACCATTGGCATTCAAATAAGTCATCACCTCATTCGCCACCAATCCCAAACTGGTGACAATCGAAGCAATCGCACTCACAATGGCTTTATAAGAATCTGTCACGCTAGCCCCCGCAATCCCGCAGATGCTCCAACTTAGCCACAGCCGCCGCCTGCAACTGCTCCACACTCATCACGTTCAACTGCTCTGTGCTGTAATTAGGCACTGGCTGGCTGCACTGTGCTGGCGGGTTTAACGGGGCTGGCTGTGATTGCAGCGCTTGCACTTCCTGCGTTGCCGTTAGCGGCTGACTGTTCGAGCAAGCTAATAAGCTGCTGCTGAGTAAGACTACTAACCACTTGTTGAATCTGCGCATTACTTAAACTCCCACTTTTCTCATTACGAATAATCGCCAACAACCCAGACGCCACCGCAATACCGCCCAGCACCGCCCCCGGAAGATTGCCAGCCAACCCACTTAACACCGCACCCGCCGCATTTGAAGCCAAATCAGTCGAACCCGGTGGCAAATACGTGGCGGCTCCGGCAATCGCAGTCGACAACCCCACTCCCGCATAACTAGAAGCCTGCGGCCCCGCATTCTGAATAGCCGTTAACACCCCCTGCAAAGACGAAGGCGCAGCCGGCAGCTCCGTATACGACACCGCCCCCGTAATCGGATCAACCACTTTCTGGCAAGTCACCGTACTCATGCAGTCACCAGCTCCGCCGCATAATCCGCCGCCGCCAACACCGACAAATTGCCGGATGCATCCTTAATCGCCCAATCATTCACCGACACAGGACCTGTTACAGGAATGACCATCGTGCCATCATCCAACGTGGCATTCAGTTCCGTAATCTGCGCAGCCTGTACCTGTACCACCACCGTTTTCTTCAAACTTACTGCTTTCATGTGAAAATCTCCAAAATTAAAAGGGATGGGCAATTAATGCCCATCAAAATTAAGCTGCGGCAGCGTCCGGATTCTCAATCTCACCCTCCGCACCTAGCGTCTTCACCGCTGCCTGCTTCGACTCCTTAATCAATTCCAGATTCGGCCCAGGCTTGCCCTCACTTTTGCCGTCATACTCAATAATCTCACCGGCTTTAACCAATCCCGATCCAATCACCGAATCCACCAACACCCGATACTTCGCCATAAATACCCCTTTTTAAACAACCGCAAACCCAGACGCATAAAACGTCTTAGGATCATCAACCACATTAGTAAACTCCGCGATAATCGCTCCCGCCGTTACCGTCGCACCCAAGGCCAAAAAGCTGGCACCCAAAAACTCCTGCCCCAAGCCGTTCGACGCACTGCTGGCAATCAGAGGTGGAACCTGAATATAGCCAAACGTACCCGCAATCAGCGCCGATATATTCTGAGAAGCCAATACCGAAGGCGTTGCTGTCAGCGCCGCCGTCGAATCCGTCACAATATTTACTGTCAACCCCGTAGCACCGGTAATGGTGGTCTGAATGACGTATTTAAGATAAATAGGCGTACCCTCGCCCAAATCGATGCCTGTACCATGCCCCGGATTTAAATCCACTGAATAGGGTGATAACACCGCCGCAGCCGTGGTGGCACCCGTCAGGTTAAAACCAGTAATGACATTGTTATTGCCGGATATGGTGCCGGCGATTAATAACTTACTATCTTGCATACATCCCCCTTATGAACTTGATGTGACTTGCGATTCGGTATTTAAAATCTGATCCACCTTACGCAACGGCACACCCATAAACTTGGTCCAACGTTGCGGCACACCAAATTGACTCAACGCCTCATCAATCGACAACGCATAATTCGACTTTTGCAACGCCGC